>NZ_JAMYUO010000070.1:0-508 GCF_040323125.1 Mesorhizobium sp. M0062 | reverse complement strand
TGGCCTCTGCGAGATCGCGCCGGTCGTAGAGCCAGCGCAATTCCTGCAGGCAGTCGTCGCCGTGCTTCCTCGGCAGATGATCGAGCGCGTTCCTGAGGAAGTGCACGTAGCAGCGTTGCCAGGCGGCTTCGGGGATCACCTCGCCGATCGCTGCCACCAGGCCGGCGTGATCGTCGGACACAACCAACTCGACGCCCTTGAGGCCGCGCGCCTTGAGGCCGACGAGGAAGTCCCTCCAGGCCGAGCGGCTCTCGCGATTGGCCATCTCCACGGCCAGGATCTGGCGCCTTCCGTCCCAGTCGATACCGACCGCGATCAGCACCGCCTGGCTCATGACAACACCGGCTTCACGCACCTTCTCGTAGCGCGCATCGAGGATGAGGTAAGGAAACGGCTCTTGAAGGGGGCGCCTGGCAAAGGCAGCGAGGCTCTCGTCCAGCCGCTTGTTGATGGCCGAGATCGACGAGGCCGAGAAGGCATGGCCGCACAGTTCTTCCGTGATCGCCTT
>NZ_JAMYUO010000069.1:0-685 GCF_040323125.1 Mesorhizobium sp. M0062 | reverse complement strand
TCCTTTCAGCGGACACGGATCACCTGCTGATGACTGATCGCGCGCGGGTCCGGGAAGACACCGAAGTTAAACGGGGGCACCCAGGTGCCCGTCGCCGTTATCTGGACGAAGATTTTCTTTCCGCCGCAGATGGTGGTCTCATCCACGACCGTGGCGCCGCACAAATAGGAGCGGACCAGCACGACCGCGGCGTCCTCGGGCTTGTCGTTCCAGCTCGAAAGCGCGACCGCCTGCGTCCCGGTGTCATTGGACGCGCCGGCCATCACGAGATTGGCCGCGGTTTTGACGCCCGCGCGCATCTGCAGGTAACTCGTCACGTAGGACCAGCCATCGGCGATGCCGAGGCAGACCAAGCACAGGACGGGCAGCAACATGGCAAACTCCACGGCGGCTATCCCGGATTTGTCCCGGACAATGCGCAAGGTCCGCCCACCCATCCCGCTACTCGACAAGCTGAACGGACAGTGCCGCCGGAATGTCGTCCATCCCGAGGCCTTTGCAGTTCTGCTTGATCGTCGTACTGCCTGACCACTGGATAGTGTCGGCGACGACCTGAGTGCAGCCACCGTTCCCCGAGAAGTTGCCAAGGTAGTTGACCTGCTGCCTGGGAAAATAGATGGCGCCGGTCAAAAGCGAGTCCGCTGTGCCGTTGAAGGTGCTCTGTGCCGCAGTCCCGGTCCTGTCG
>NZ_JAMYUO010000068.1:0-829 GCF_040323125.1 Mesorhizobium sp. M0062 | reverse complement strand
TCGGCATTGCAACGCGCTGCTTGCAGCAGACCATTGCGTGCCATGTTGTGGGCAACGGTATCGCTTATCGGCCCTTGCGAGAGAGTGTTGGCAAGGAGTGTCAGAGATGTGAGACCGACCGCCCCGATAAGTGCCGTCATGCCGATCCAGAAATGAAGGAGGAAGCAAATGCCAAGATAAAACAGCATCCATGGCAGATCGAAGAACGCTGTCGGACCGTTTCCACCTAAGAAGCCGCGAACATTGTCGAGATCGCGAAGCGGCTGCAAGCCGTCGCCCGGCATGCGCGTTGAAAGCGGAAGGCGAACGATCGCATCGTGAACGCGTCCGGAAAACTGTCCATCGAAACGCTCGCCAATCCGCAGCAGCACGCGGGCGCGCAAAATGTCGAGCAGGCATTGGAACGCATAAAGCCCCGCAGCAAGCACGACGAGCCCCACTAGAGTGGATACGCTGCCACTTGCCAGAACGCGGTCATAGACCTGAAGCATGAACAGCGGCGAGATGAGCGCAAGCACGTTGACCACGCCGCTGATCAACACAATGCCCCAAATCGCGGAAGTCAGAGGGAAGGGTCTCAAAGCTGAATCCTTTAAGGAATGGTTGTCACGTAAGTCTCCGGAGGCTGGCGACCCAGCTCCCTATATTGCTCCCCGACCGGCAACCGACTGCATCCGCTCGCTGGTTCAGGATCAGTGCTCCCGCCGAATATGTTTGGTCCCGGCATTTAATGGAGCGGGTCAACAACACCGTCCGGCTGAAAGTTTGGAAGGGATTCATCGTGGTCGGCCGCAAGGGCCCGAACAGGCTTCCGCCTCCACACCTTCAG
>NZ_JAMYUO010000067.1:0-836 GCF_040323125.1 Mesorhizobium sp. M0062 | reverse complement strand
CATGCCTTGCGATATCGCTGGCGCGAACCACCACGAAAGCGCAAATTTCAGTCCATGCCAAAGCTATCTTAGCGCCTATGCCCTTTGACCCTAGATCTTAGTCCAGGTTGGTCACCGCTATTCCACAATCTCACCGATGTGGAGGTATGTCTTTCACGACGCGAACGGCGGCTTCGCGCCTCATGACAGTCGGTTCCCCGGTTCAGTCCATTCACCAAAAGCGGGCGTCGCCAAACGGCCAGCCCTCAGGCTGTTATGTTCGCGCAAAATGCTCTGCTGGGCCGAATGGATGAGGCGCGACGATACCAGGCAAAATTCTGGGCACTCCCGGACTGTCACGAGTCCTCGAAGCGCAGGCCGATCTTTCCCGCTGCATGTTCCTGCACGCGTTCGGAAACGCAGATCCTGCCAGGCTCGGCGATCCTCTCCAGACGCGCGGCGATGTTGACCCCCGCGCCCAAGACGTGACCGTCCTATTCGATGATGTCGCCGACGATCTTGCCGCGATGCGTGGCAATACAGGGATCGAGGTGGTCACGTTGATGGCTGTTCAAGCGCTCGAGGGCACCTTCTTCGTCAGCGCCCATCAGTTGACTGTACCCGGCGAGGTCAGCCGCAAGGATCGCCGAGAGCTTGCGCTCGACCCGACCGATTTCCATCCAGTCCCTCTGCAAGGCGTCAGGATCATATTTGCCCAGGTCAAGCGATCCAAGTCCGCTCTTCCGGTTTTCTTTGGGATCGCGTCAACCATGTCGGGCGCACCCGTTCGTACGGAGCAACTGGCGCTCCGCACGAGGGACAGGGCAACTCACTGGTGACTGGGTGCGTGCCTGACG
>NZ_JAMYUO010000066.1:0-866 GCF_040323125.1 Mesorhizobium sp. M0062 | reverse complement strand
CTCCCCTCGACAACGAAGCGGACGCCAAGGTCGCGCGCGACGTCCGCCAGCGCTGCAGGCTTGTTCTTGTAGGCGAACACCGAGTTGCGCGCGATGACGTCCAGACCGGACAGCTTGGTGAGGTCGGTGATCAGATCCTCGGTGATGCCGTCAGCGAAATAGTCCTGGCCTGGATCGCCGCCGAGGTTTGCAAACGGCAGCACGGCAACCGATGGCCGCGATGGCACTGAGAACTTCTGCCATGCGAAAATGCCGGCAATCGCGGCGATCGCCAAGGCGGCGGCGCCTGCCAGGATGATGACGCGCGAGCTCGGCCGGTGTGGCGCGGCCGTGACCTTTCCCGATGCTGCGGGATCCAGCAGCAATCGATAGGCGCGAACCGGATCGGCGATGTTCTTGAGGCGCTGCTCGCCAAGACTGGCAAAGCCGACATCAACCTTGTGAACGGCATGATCAAATGCGGTTCCGGAGATACATACACCCCCCGGCTCGGCCATAGCCTCGAGGCGCGCGGCGATGTTGACGCCATCGCCGTAGATGTCATTTTCCTCTACGATGACATCACCGAGATTGACGCCGATGCGAAACCGGATGTGGCGGGGGTCGGAGGTGCCCGGGTCTCGGACAGCCATCCGGCGCTGAATCGCGGCAGCGCATTGGACGGCATCAACGACGCTGGCGAATTCGACCAGCGCCCCGTCTCCCATGAGCTTGATAATCCGACCGTGGAATTCCTTGATCGCGGGGTCGACCAGTTCTCGACGGCAACCCTTCAGTCGTTCGAGCGTGCCGACCTCATCCTCGCCCATGAGCGTGCTGTAGCCGACCACGTCGGCAGCAAGGATCGCGGTAAGCCTTCGCTCCAT
>NZ_JAMYUO010000065.1:0-984 GCF_040323125.1 Mesorhizobium sp. M0062 | reverse complement strand
TCTGGGGTCCAAAGAAGATCGTGGCACGGCTCAGGCGCACGGCTCCCGAGTTCATGTGGCCTTCAGCCTCGACGGTCGGCGCGATCCTTGCGCGGCATGGGCTTGTCCGCGCCCGCAAGCGACCCCGCCTGCGGGCCTGCGGCAATGGACCCTGGCCACAGCCGCAAGAACCGAACGCGGTGTGGACTGGCGATCACAAGGGCTGGTTCCGGACCCGCGACGGCTGGCGTTGCGAACCCTTGACGGTGATGGATGGGTCGAGCCGCTATCTTCTGGCGCTCGAAGCGACGGGGTCGACGGCCGATAGCGAAGCCTGGCCGGTGTTCGAACGGCTGTTTGAAGAGCATGGCCTGCCGGATCGCTTCAGAAGCGACAATGGCCCGCCCTTCGCATCGGCCGGCGTCACCGGGCTGACGCCGCTTGTCGTGCGCTTCATCAAGCTCGGCATCACCCTGGAGCGGATCGCACCCGGCAGGCCACAGCAGAACGGACGTCACGAGCGCTTTCACCTGACCATGCTGCCGATGGCCGAGGCACCGGAAGCCGACCGAACGGCACAGGGCCAGGCCTTCGAGACCTTCCGCCACAGCTACAATGAGGAACGTCCCCATGAGGCGCTGGGCATGGATACGCCCGCCCAGCACTACCGGTCCTCACAGCGCGCCATGCCCAGGACACCACCCGAGCCCGTCTATCCGGCCGAGGCCTCGGTCCGCCGCGTGCGCCACAATGGCGAGATCCGATGGAATGGCGGCTTCATATATGTCTCGCAAGCGCTGGCGGGCGAACCGGTCGCTGCGTTGGAGACCGAAGACGGACAATGGACACTCTCATTCCATGCCCACCCGCTCGGCATCATCGACACACGGCACATGAAGCTTGTCCGCCGCAGCGCCGCGCCAACCAATCCGCTTGGCGCTGCGGCGGACGCATAGGGGGAGAGAAGTGTCACCTATGTATCCGGTTCAAAGTGTTACCCATCTA
>NZ_JAMYUO010000064.1:0-1106 GCF_040323125.1 Mesorhizobium sp. M0062 | reverse complement strand
GCCGCCAGCGGCGCACCGCCCTCGTTCGTGAGGCGTATATAGTCGCCACCAACCAGAACTGTCAACAGTCATCGACGATGTTTTTTCGATTTCTCGTGGAGATATCCACGGGGCGGAAATTCGTGAGCTGGCTTGGCTGAAATTGTGAGTGGTGTTCCGCTGAGGATCACTCTTCTACCAAGCTCCCATCTCTAGGCGGCGGCAGGTGCGTGCCATCGGCCTGAGAATCGCCTCCTGGCGAGTGTCGATCCCCACGCCAGCCTAAGCAGCGCTTCAGGGCCGGCCTTCCAGCAATTCCGCCGTGATGTTGCGGCCGGCGAAAAAATACCCAGGACCAGACCCGTTCGGCATCGACTGCGAAAGCAATGCTGACGGCACGTCGCCAGCCGATGATCCGCGGACCAGGCATGATCTCGACCGGCTCTGTGCCGCACTGTGGAAAAGTCGACACGCTCAGGCAATGGTCGCGGATGCCGACAACGAAATTCCAAGCGATCGCCGGCGACGCACGGGTCGGCTATGTCGTCATAGAGCTGGTCGAGTTCAGTTTCCGCCTTGGGGTGGAAGACAATGCGGTACTCCATTGCCTATTTGGCTTTCGCCTGCTTCGCGTGATGACGCGCCTCGAGTCGCGAAAAAACCGTCTCGACAGGGATGCCCTTAGCCGGATCCTGCCGGAGCTCGGTCAGGCGCGCCGGAACCTCCTCGCGCAGCCATCTCTCCCGCTCCGCCTCGAAATCCTCGAGCATACGTAGGCCGGCGCGAACATCTCAGGCATTGTTGTAGCGGCCTGATTCGAGCTGCTTCCTGATGAAGCTCTCATAGTGGTTCGTTCAGAGCGTAGTCGGGCACGGCAACCTCCTGGAAGATTATGGCGCCGATCAAGCCCGGTAGCAATAATAGCAATGATTGGAAGCGCACGATCACGGTTCGTTTTCCAAGATCTGATGGCGAGAGAATGGTTCGTCGCCTGGTTTTGCAGGGTCCAAAGCGTCCGGTCACCATCGGGTTGTGTGCGTCAAGTTCTGCAAATTCGCTGAGAGAGGGCGGTCATGGCAGGCTGGTGATTGTTCACGTCACCTGATTCCCGCGAAGGAACGCCACCA
>NZ_JAMYUO010000063.1:0-1138 GCF_040323125.1 Mesorhizobium sp. M0062 | reverse complement strand
AAAGTTAAAAAACGGGTCTGGGTATTCTTTGCTGAAGGACAGCGTTCCCTGCCCCATCCCCACTACCGAAAAAGATGCGCACCGCGCCGCTCCTTCGAAATCGACATTACCCATGAGGCGGCGGCGTTCAACCACGATCGTACAGGCAAAAGGGCTATGCGGGCGCTATCCCCATGCGTTGTTGCACAAATGACACGATTTGGCCTCAGTCAGAAAGCTCTCATTAACTATCGAAGGGCCCGCAAGCCTTATCCAGCGCCGCGCAATGCGGCCGAATCCGGCGATGGCCGGCCAGAATTGCGGCCATGTCGCCGACTCGCCAGCCAGGGAACTGCCGTAGAATCGCCGCATGCAAAAGGCGCCGCTGCGGCCGAATGCGGATTTTTCAACGATTATCGCGCCGGCTTGTTGATTGTGCCGGCGCTTTTCTCTATCCAGCGGCGCAACGGAGAGGTGGCCGAGTGGTCGAAGGCGCTCCCCTGCTAAGGGAGTAGAGGTCAAAAGCTTCTCGTGGGTTCGAATCCCATCCTCTCCGCCATCCTGCTTCGCTCTTCGAGCTTCGCAGGACAAGCCCAACCCTCAGCGCGAAGCATGCCCTCCGAAGCCTTGGCGTAGGAGGGCCGGACCGTGTGGTGTGCTACCTGCCGTACAGCGTAAGCCCAGAGAATCCCTTGCAAAATTCGATTGGTCCTGCTTCGCCCTTCGAGCTTCGCAGGACAAGCCCACCTCAGCGCGAAGCAGGATGGCGGAGAGGATGCCCTCCGAAGCCTTGGCGTAGGAGAGCAGCTCACGTGGTATGTGTATCTTCTGGAGAGTACGGCTGCGGAAGGCGAACGCTATATCGGCATAACGACGGACCTGAAACGGCGGCTTGTCGAGCACAATGCGGGGAAATCCAGCCATACATCCAAGTTTCTGCCGTGGCGGATCGTCAGCTATATGGCCTTTTCGAACCAGGCCAAGGCAGCTTCATTCGAGCGCTATCTCAAATCCGGTTCAGGGCATGCTTTCGCCAACAAGCCCCTGTGGTGATGGCCGCATCACCTGCCGCAAAGGTCCATCTTTTCAATAAACTTCAACAATAACAATTGGTTACAGCGAAAACGCTTGTCGCCGGCTTCACTATCTTGTTCGATTC
>NZ_JAMYUO010000062.1:0-1153 GCF_040323125.1 Mesorhizobium sp. M0062 | reverse complement strand
GGCGAGAAGATGGCGGTGCTTTGCCGTGAGTTCGATATCTCGCGCAAGACCGGCTACAAGATCCTCACACGCTACAATGACAGTGGCCTTGAGGGGCTGACGGATCGATCACGCCGACCCTACCGCCACGCCAATCAGCTTCCGTTTCAAATCGAGAAGCTGATTGTGCGCCTCAAGCAAGACAAGCCGACCTGGGGTGCGCCAAAGATACGCGAACGGTTGGCCCGGCTGTATCCTGACGTTCACCGGCCTGCGATCTCGACGGTGCATGCGGTTCTCGACAGCCATGGCCTGGTCGAGCGCCGCAAGCGAAGGCGCAACAGGGCGATGGGAACACCACTTTCAAACGGCTATCGGCCCAACGATCTGTGGTGTGCCGACTACAAAGGCGAGTTCATGCTCGCCGATCGGCGCTATTGCTATCCGCTGACGATCACCGACTTCGCCAGCCGCTATCTCATCGCCTGCGAGGCGTTGTCGACTACCAAGGAAGCCTATGCCTTCACGGTGTTCGAGAGCGTTTTCAAAGAGTTCGGCCTGCCCAGCGCCATCAGGACCGACAATGGCGTTCCCTTTGCCAGCCCAAACGCGCTGTTCAATCTCAGCAAACTGTCGGTCTGGTGGCTGCGCCTGGGCATCGACATCGAGCGCATCCAGCCGGGCTGTCCGCAGCAGAACGGGCGCCATGAGCGCATGCACCTGACTCTCAAGAAGGAAACCACCAAACCGGCTGGCTCCAATTTCCTGCAGCAGCAGGCCAGGTTCGATGACTTCATCAATGAGTTCAACTCAGAACGCCCACATCAGGCGCTCGACATGGCCTGTCCAGCCGAGCGCTACACGCCGTCACCGCGCATCTATGCCGGCCTGCCGGATCTCGATTATCCGTTTCACGACAAGGCCGTCACCGTCACCACCTGCGGCCGCATCTGCTACAATCGCAAGAAGATCAACCTCAGCCTCGTCTTTGCCGGCCAGACCGTCGGCATCAAACAGGTCGAGGACCATATCTGGCTGGCTTCCTTCATGGATTATGATTTGGGCTACTTCGATGATGAGACATGCAGGCTCGAACCACTCCAAAACCCCTTCGGGCCAAAAGTGTTACCCATGTCTCCGATATAAACCGTAACCTATGTGTCCGGAATGGACC
>NZ_JAMYUO010000061.1:0-1404 GCF_040323125.1 Mesorhizobium sp. M0062 | reverse complement strand
TGGCCGGCGTGTTTGCCGTCCAGCACGAGATGAGCGGCGAGATCGCCAAGGCGCTTGGCATGCAACCTTCGGCAGCGGAAAGCGAACGCATGGCGCGGCCGCCGACCGAAAACCTCGAAGCCTACGACTTCTATCTTCGTGCCGAGCAGACAGCACGGACCGGTCGGCGCGACGGCCTGCGGGAGGCGCTCACGCTCTACGACAAGGCCGAGCAGCTCGACCCCGCTTTTGCGGAAGCCTTCGCGGCGGATGCAAGCACGACGGTGTATATCTGGCGTGAATCGTTCAATGACATCATGCAGAGCGCGCCAGCACGAAAGAGAGCATATGAGAAGGCGAGCCGAGCTTTGCAACTCGACCCTGACCTTTCGTCGCCCTATGCTATTCTTGGGATCATGCAGGTCGTGGATCGCCGCTACGAGGAAGCCATCGCTTCGGTCGAGCGAGCCGTCGCACTCGGCCCCGGCGATGCTGAGACGCAAATAGCCCTGGGATACGTGCAACTGTTCGCCGGCAGTCATGCTGAGGCTGCCGAAGCGGTCGAGACGGCGCTCAGGCTCGATCCCAACCTTTCACCTGTAAACCGGCAAATTGCCGGTCTGGTCTTTCTAATTCAAGGGAGCAACGACAGGGCGATCGAGGCCCTCGAACGCACCCGCGACGATGCGCCGTCAGTCGGAGATTTCACGATCACGCTTGGTGCCGCCTACGCCCGCGCCGGCCGCCTGCAGGATGCCAGGGCGGCAGTGGCCGAGGGGCTAGGTGCCATGTCCACACCAGGTTTCGATTCATTGTCCGCATACCGACTCAACGGTGCCCAATATCGTAACCCGCAGGATTTGGCTCTCATCGTCGACGCGTTGCAGCAGGCGGGCTTGCCCGAATGGCCGTTCGGTTTCACCGGCGATGAGCACAACCGCTTGAAGGGCAAGGAGATCGCCTCGCTGGTGCTGGGCCATACTCTGCAGGGTCAGCTTGAGCCCGGACTCCAACCAGCCTTCCTCCAGATCGGGAGCGACGGCAAGGCAGCCTTCCGCTCCACGACGCGGCTGGTCACCGAGACCGTCCGTGTCGATGGCGACTTATTGTGCGAGCTGAGCGAGAATATGTTCGGGCGCCCCGACTGTGGACCCGTCTATAAACGCCGCGACGATGGAGGCGGCGGCTATTCCTTCGTCAACTCAAGCAAGGTGTTTCACTTTACGGTTGTTCAGTAGAAGCACACGCGCGTCATAACGGACGCACACACTCGCGTCCGATGCGGGACTAGAATAGGCTGCGCGAAGCCGCTTGATCGACCAAGGAGGGCGCAGGCAGGTATGGAGCGAAGGCTTACCGCGATCCTTGCTGCCGACGTGGTCGGCTACAGCACGCTCATGGGCGAGGATGAGGTCGGCACGCTCG
>NZ_JAMYUO010000060.1:0-2763 GCF_040323125.1 Mesorhizobium sp. M0062 | reverse complement strand
CAACACCGTCCGGCTGAAAGTTTGGAAGGGATTCATCGTGGTCGGCCGCAAGGGCCCGAACAGGCTTCCGCCTCCACACCTTCAGTGGGATTTCGGTGCACGACCAGCGCGACGCGCAGGGCTTCGTCACTGTACACGCTGACTGCTCCCGGGCGCCCCGGCCCATGGCAAGTAGCGGAAACGGGAAAGCGCCCGCCCAGGGGGGCGGGGCGGGCGCGGTTCCGTATGGGTTTTCTGGATCAAACGAAGGTGAAGTCGGACGCGGTCAGGCCCAGGTCTGCCACGGTGACCACACCGCCCAGGTGGGCGAACTCGTGCGCGCTGCCGTCGGCGGTGACATAGGCCAGAGTTGCGAGTCTGTCGGTGTAGCTGCTTTGGTAGACAATGATGTCGCCGGCGTGCTCGCCGGAGATCGCACTCGCCGCCTCATTAGCAGAGTTGAAAGATTCGCCAGTGATCACCACGACGTGTTCGCCGTTCGCACCCGAGGCCGCACCGCTGTAGAAGCTGCTCACCGGGTAGCCGGACTGTATGCTGGCGTTGTTGACGAAGTTCGCGCCAAAACCATCGTTGTAGAGGCCCACCGCATCGAAGGCGAACTTGTCCTCCGCCGGGTTGAAATCGGTGATAGTGGTAATGTCCGACGTCGACCCGACAACCCCAGGCACCGGATTGTGGAACTGGAACACGAACGTGTCACTGTCGCTGCCCCCGGTCAACGTGTCCTGGCCGTCACCCACGTAGAGGACATCCTGGCCGGGTCCGCCGCTGAGCCTGTCATTGTCCTCACCGGAGAAGCGCGCGTTGAAGCGGCCGTTGTCGCCGGAGAGATCGTCCCAGCCATCTCCGCCGAAGATGCGGTCGTTACCCTTGCCGCCGATGGCTCGGTCACTGCCCGCGCCACCCGAGATCTCGTCGTTGCCGCCACGACCGTCAAGCCAGTCACCGCCCTGGTAACCCTCGATCCAGTCAACACCCTCGGTGCCGAGGAGTGTTTCGGAACCCGGGCCACCTTCGATAATCTTTGCCATTGAAAATACTCCTAATGATGCCCCTGCCTGAGTCGTTCATATTCGTCATCGGACAATTGGAGAAATCGATTGCTTGGATAGGCATACATTTACGAAATGGATGCATTCTCGTTCACTTCGCCCTTCTGCTGAGCAGTTGCGGGCTCGCAGGCGGCGGGGACACGCCCCAGGCAATCGGCCCGAACATTCACACTCAAAGAACGGTCCAGGAAAACTTGGCAACCGGTCGTCCTGGTTGGGCCGCCCTCGGAAGAACGGGCATGGGGCTGTGTTGCCGAGTCGCGCCGGCACTGCCCATTGCGAGCAATGGAACGTTAGGGAGCGCGTTCGCGCGAGCCGAGATCGGAACTGACAGGCGCACCAGGTAGTACGAAATGCCGGGTTCACCAGGATTTCTCCGACCACCCCGCCAGTCGGGTGCTGTATCTTCTCACCAGGAAACGACGACAAAGTGTCCGGATCACGCTCGCCAGAAGGCCCGCCACCAGGTGCCGGCGAATGGACTCGAAACGTCATTGTTCTGATGAATGCCGGACACCGGGATCCTCCATGTCAGCGCGCTCTGCCACGTGATCCTGTGTAGACTCGATGGCCTTCAGGACTTTGGAACGCGCACCGAATGATCGCTGCCGTCCACCTTCCATCACCAACACCAAATCGACGGCGCGGATGGCGCTCGGCCGATGGGCGACGACAACCGCAATGCCCTTGCGCTCGCGCACGGAGGCGATCGCATTAACGACTGCAGCTTCGCCTTCCGCGTCGAGATGGGCATTGGGTTCATCCAGCACGACAAGGAAAGGGTCTCGATAAAGGGCCCGGGCAAGACCGATAAGCTGACGCTGCCCGGCGGAAAGTGCCGATCCGGCCTCACCAATCGGAGTTTCGTATCCGTGCTCAAATCGGAGGATGAGTTCGTGCGTGCCCGCTGCTTTCGCCGCGGCGACAATAGCCTCAGGGTCAGGATCATCTTCAAAACGAGCGATGTTTTCGGCAATGGTGCCATCGAACAATTCAACACCTTGTGGCAGATAGCCGATGTGACGGCCTAGTGCTTCCCGGTCCCATTGATCGAGGCTTGCGCTGTCGATGCGAACCTTCCCGGCGACCGGCGTCCATGCGCCGACGATGGCGCGCGAGAGTGTCGACTTGCCCGAGCCCGACGGGCCGATGACCCCGAGTGCGCTTCCCGCCTGAATGGCAAACGCAATGCCGGTCACGGTCGGCTTGCTTTCACCGGGCGGAACGATTGTCACGCTTTCGAGGCGCAGTTCGCGTTCAGGTGCAGGCATTAGCATAACAGGAGCGGTTTCAGGAACCTTTTCCAAGAGGTCCTCCAGCCGCGCCCAACCCTGGCGCGCCATGAGGAAGGGTTTCCAGCTTGAAATGGCGAGGTCGACCGGAGCCAGCGCACGCCCCATCATGATCGAACTGGCAATCATGACCCCGGCCGTAGCCTCTTCCCTGACGACAAGGTACGCACCGACGGCAAGAATGGCCGATTGCAGCAGCACGCGCAGCGACTTTGAAATGGCACCCAGCCCACCTGCCACATCCCCAGCTTTCCGGTTGGCGGCCAGACACTTGGCATTGGCCTTTTGCCATCGGGCAGCGATCCGCTTTCCAAGACCGAGAGCTTGCACGACCTCGGCATTGCAACGCGCTGCTTGCAGCAGACCATTGCGTGCCATGTTGTGGGCAACGGTATCGCTTATCGGCCCTTGCGAGAGAG
>NZ_JAMYUO010000059.1:0-3003 GCF_040323125.1 Mesorhizobium sp. M0062 | reverse complement strand
CGAACCACTCCAAAACCCCTTCGGGCCAAAAGTGTTACCCATGTCTCCGATATAAACCGTAACCTATGTGTCCGGAATGGACCTGACGTGCCTTGGCTGGGGAACCTGGATTCGAACCAGGACTAACGGAGTCAGAGTCCGTGGGTCTACCGTTAACCTATTCCCCAGCAGGCGCTGTCGCGCTGGTGGGCCGCCGAAGCAGCCGCGCGTGCCTTGTAGCCGCCGCCGGAAAATAGTCAAGCCTGCGTTGCATTTCAATCTCGGTGTTTCATCAGCCAATTGCGCCAGGCGGGCGCTGTCGCCCGGCGCGACCTCAACTGTCCGTCCGGCTGTATTGCGAGTGCTCGAAGAACAGCACCACGCCAAGCGCGATCAGCAGCGGGATGATCAGGTAGAACAGCCGGAACACCAGAAGTGCCGCCAGCACGCCGACCGGGTCCATATCAGACAGGCCGGCGAGGAACACGACCTCGAACACGCCGAGCCCGCCCGGCGCATGCGAGATCTGCGCCACCGAGAACGAGACCAGGAACACGCCGAGGATGACGAAATAGCCGGGATTGCCGGCAACGGGCAGGGCAAAGAAGATGATCGCCGCCGCGGCCAACAGCTCGATCGGGCCGATCAGCAATTGCCGCGCCACGATCGGCAGCGCGGGATAGTGCAGCTGGAAGCCGGCGATTTTCAGCGGCTTCAGATGCAGCCAGCTGCCGAAGATGTAGGCGCCGACCAGGATCAGCAAAGCGATGCCGGCGGCGATCGCCAGGCCGTGGTGCGGGGCGCCGGAAAAGCGGTCGATGATCGCAGGCTCGAACACCAGCACCAGGCCGCCGACCAGAATGCTGGAGAGCACGAAGGTGATCCAGCAGATCGCCACCAGAATGCCGACGTCCTGGCCGGTCAGCCCCCTGGTGCCGTAGGCGCGGTAGCGGATCACGGCGCCCGAAAACACCGAGCCGCCGATATTGTGCGACAGCGCGTAGGTGGTGAAGGAGCAGAAGGTGACGAACAGCCACGACACTCGTCTGCCGATATGCAAGAGCGCGATGTGGTCGTAGCCGGCGAGCGAGGCATAGGCGACCACCGAGCTCAGTGCCGCAAGCACCCAGCCGCGCGTCGGGATGGCCGATATGCCGTCCCAGACATCGTCGAGCGAGATGCCGCGCAACTCATGCCACAGCAACAGCAGCGACCCGATGACCGCCGCGATGCCGATGACCGGCCACAGATAGCGCCTCCAACTCATGGAGTTCTCGTCATGCGTTGCTGCCCATCGCCCAAGCGGGCGTAAAAACGTCCGCGATTCACCAATATTCCCCCTCATTTCAGAAATGCCTCATTGAAGCCGGCTATTCAACCGGACAAGCCCGCTATTCAACGCGGCAAGCATTGCCGCGGCATGATGCCGGCAAAATTTGACCCGCTGCTCTTGGTGATCCGGCCCGGCACTGCTACTCTGGCGGCAACTTGAAAGATTGAAGCGCCTGCTGCGTCCGGTTTTCCGGTTCGCGCGGCGCCGGAAGGAACTGAAGTGGAAGACCACGACACCGGCGCTGGCGCGCCGGAAGTGGGCGTGTCCAGGGCTTCGCCGCCGTCAGGCGGGCCAAGCCCATCCGCCGGGCGGCCCCGCCAGGCGGGGCCTCAGTCCGGTAACGGACAGGCCGGCGAAGCCCAGCATCAGCGAGGCAAGGCGAGAAAGCGGCGCAAGCGCCGGCGTGGGCGCAAGGTTTTTGCGCGCGACGACAGCCCTCTCGCAACCGCCGCAGCGGTTAGTGCGCCGGCCTCAGTCGGCCCGGCCGCTCCAGCGCCGGTGCCTTTGCCCTCGGCGCCACAATCCCGACCGGAACAGCCAATGCATCGTCCGCCGATGCAGGAACTGCCGGTGTTTGCCGCGCTCGATCTCGGCACCAACAATTGCCGGCTTTTGGTCGCGGTGCCGCAGCGCCATGGCCAGTTCCGCGTCATCGACGCCTTCTCGCGCATCGTCAGGCTGGGCGAGGGGCTGACCGCCAATGGGCACCTGAGCCAGGCGGCGATGGACCGCGCCGTCGAGGCGCTGAAAATCTGCGGCGACAAATTGCGCAACCGCAAGATCAGGAAAGCCCGGCTGATCGCCACCGAAGCCTGCCGCACCGCCGACAATGGCGTCGAATTCCTGCAGCGCGTCGAGCGCGAGGCAGGGCTGAAGCTCGAGATCATCGACCGCCAGACCGAAGCGCGGCTTGCTGTATCCGGCTGCGGCTCGCTGGTCGAGCGCGACACGCAAGGCGTGGTGCTGTTCGACATTGGCGGTGGCTCGTCCGAAATCGCGCTGATCGACCTCACCGGCCAGCGCTCGCCGCGGCTGGCCAACCACATCGTGTCGTGGACCTCGCTGCCGGTCGGCGTCGTCTCTCTGGCCGAACGCTTTGGCGGCCGCACGGTGACGCGCGAGATCTTTGCCGCCATGGTCGACGACGTCGCGGTGCGGCTGAAAGCCTTCGACGGCCGCGACCGGCTGAGCCATGTGCTGGCCAGTCCGAAATTCCATCTGCTGGGCACATCCGGCACGGTGACGACGCTGGCCGGCGTCCATCTCGATCTCGAACGCTACGACCGCCGCCGCGTCGATGGGCTGTGGATGGACCGCGACAGCGTCGACCGCATGGTCGAAAAACTGGTCGGCTGGGACTTCCAGCAGCGCTGCGCCAACCCTTGCATCGGCGCCGACCGTGCCGATCTTGTGCTGGCCGGCTGTGCTATCCTGGAAGCCATCCGTGCGGTGTGGCCGTCGGAGCGGCTGCGCGTCGCCGACCGGGGCTTACGCGAAGGCATTTTGAGCGAGCTGATGGCCGATGACGGCGTCTGGCGCAACAGTGGGCGAGGCCGAGCATGATCCGCATTGCTTTGGTGAACGGTCGAGGCCCCCCCCCGCGCGCGTGGCGAGCCCACCCAACCCCCCACCGCCGGGGGTGGGGGGGGTGTTTTATAAAAAAGAGAGCCCCCCGCACCCCGGGGGGGGGG
>NZ_JAMYUO010000058.1:0-4298 GCF_040323125.1 Mesorhizobium sp. M0062 | reverse complement strand
GCCGCCAGCGGCGCACCGCCCTCGTTCGTGAGGCGTATATAGTCGCCACCAACCAGAACTGTCAACAGTCATCGACGATGTTTTTGAACTTTTTACGACAGAAGTTTTGGCGACGCGGACTGCCCCAAGGGAACATTGGCATTGCCAAAAAGGAGCCCTATTGCCGCCGCATTGCCGTTCGACACCAAGGCCAACAAAGAAGGGCTCGGCGCGGCCCGCGAGGTGCCTTCCTATAAGAGCCAAAGCGGGGTCTGCGCATCACGGTTCGGAGCCTCCTACAAGAGGATAAAGACGCCTCTCTACAAGGGGCTGTAAAACAGAGCGTGTGCGTGGGGATTTCGCCGCTTCGTTGACTTCACTCGCCGTGACAGGCAAATGTCATGGCCCAACAGAAGCGAAAAGCCGTTCCGCCCGGGGAAGAAGCAGCCTTTCTGGATGCCAGACACGGAAGATGTCATAGCCGAACTCGGCAATGAGCCGCCGCTGATCGCGGATGGCCGCAGCGGCCCGCCCGAC
Organism: Mesorhizobium sp. M0062; assembly: GCF_040323125.1. Classification (NCBI taxonomy): domain Bacteria; kingdom Pseudomonadati; phylum Pseudomonadota; class Alphaproteobacteria; order Hyphomicrobiales; family Phyllobacteriaceae; genus Mesorhizobium; species Mesorhizobium sp. M0062. The sequence continues at coordinate 3,782 of NZ_JAMYUO010000058.1, read as the reverse complement.
CGGCGCGAGGTTTCGGCGCGCTGGCTGTCGGGCACCTTTCTTACCGGCGTGACCTCGAGTGTGCTGATGGGCGTGGCGTTGTTTGCCGCCCTTGACGGCCGCCAGCAGCTGGCAACCCCGCCCGAAATCGCCGAACTGGCCCAGCTCGAAAGCGGCGGCGATTCCGGCGAGGTCGCCAAGACCACCAGGCTGGTGGCGCCGCGCCAGATCGCCAAGGCCAAGGACCGCCGGCGCATGGAAGTTTCGATGGTGACCAAGGTCGGTGACCGCGACGTTATCCACACCATGCCGTTCGTGCAGATCAAGATGGCGCTGGCCGCCGGCCACACCACCAACCGCGCCTATCCGCCTTTCGACCCGATGCAGGTGTTCGGCGACGATGGCGACTCGACGCCGGCGCAGCCGGCGACGGCTTCCGCAGTTGGGGGCCAGATCTACGGCGCCAAGGTCGAAAGCGAGATGAGCCTGAAGACGGTCGATTTCCCGGTCGAGACGGCCTCCTTCGACGAGAAAAGCGACCTGTCCGCCGACGAGGTGGAAAAAGTGGTGCGCGAAGCCGGCACCGACCTCAGCGACGGCGCCGTGCAGGTCGCCTCGCTGCATTATGTCGACCCGCAGCGATTCGGCGATGCCTTCGCCGAATCGATGGCCGGCTCCTACGACGTCAAGATCGTGCCGGAAAACGTCTCGGTGGCGCCGCGCGTCGCGCTCGACGACCAGACCCCGGCTTTCGCCGAGGAAATCATTCCCTTCACCAGGGACCGCGACATTGCCGAGGCTTTCGCTGATTCGGGCTATACGGGCGATGACGCCACCGGCATGGCGGAGGCGATCGGCAAGCTGCTCAACGCACCGGCGCTGAAGGCCGGAACCGTGCTGCGGGTCGGGCTCGAGGTACATGGCGACGCCGCCAAGGTCGTTCGCACCAGCGTCTATGACAAGACAACGCACATCGTCACCATCGCGCTCGACGACCGCGGCCAGTATGTGCCGGCGCAGGAACCGGAGCCGAACCCCGAATTGCTGACCGCGTTCGACGATTCGTCGGCACCGGTGGTGGTGCGCGGCAATCTGCCGAACGTCTATGACGGCATCTACCGCGCCGCCTATTCCTATGGCATGTCGAAGAAGCTGACCCAGCAATTGGTCAAGCTCCTGGCCTCCGGCGTCGACTTCCAGTCCAGGCTCAATCCATCGGACCGCATCGACGTGCTGTTCTCGCAGCCTGACGGCGACGACCAGGCCTCCGACGAATCGGAACTGCTCTATGTCTCGTCGACCTTCGGCGGCCAGACACGCAATTTCTACCGCTTCCAGATGCAGGACGGCTCGACCGACTATTTCGACGAGGATGGATCGAGCGCCGAGCAGTTCCTGCTGCGCAATCCCCTGCCGGCCGGGAAATTCCGCTCCGGCTTCGGCGCCCGCCGACATCCGATCCTCGGTTATGTCCGCATGCATACCGGCGTCGACTGGGCGGCGCCGATCGGAACGCCGATCATCGCCGCCGGCAACGGCACCATCGAAAAGGCCGGCTGGGCCGGCGGCTACGGCAAACAGATCATCATCCGCCATGCCAATGGCTACGAGACCTCCTACAATCACCAGAGCGCCTTTGCCAAAGGCATCGAACCGGGCGTTCATGTCCGCCAGGGCCAGACCATCGGCTTCCTCGGTCAGACCGGCCTCTCCACCGGTCCGCATCTTCACTACGAGCTGATCGTCAACGGCACCAAGGTCGACCCGATGCGCGTGCGTCTGCCGGTCGGCAAGGTGCTGAAGGGCGACGACCTGGTCGCTTTCAAGCGCGAGCGCGAGCGCATCGATGAACTGCTCAAGCAGGAAGACAGCAATCCGCTGAAGGTCGCGAGCGCCAAGATCGAAGGCTAATGCATGTCGCCCAGAAGTGTGCCGCGGCTCTGGGACAAGGACATGTGTCAAAACAAAGACTTAAAGCGCGTCGTATGAATCCGTTTCAGCGCGACGCGCTTTAAGCCGTCACACTCGACGCCGGCGAATCATAATCGCCCCATCAGAGCATTCCGAATCGGGTCGGCTCCGAATCAGGTCGACTGCTCCTCTTCGGCTCGTGACTAAGGCAGCTTTTGCCCCGAAACGGTGGCCCAGGCGATAATAGCGGCAAGGAGGCAAAGCACGGCCGTCACTGTCGACACGGCCGCGAACGCCGCATCGCTGGCGGCGAGCCGTGTTGCATCAAGGTCTGACGCCAGGCCGGCCAATGCCGGTTCTCCGAACCCCGGAATGCCCGGCCTGACGCTGGTATCGAGCATCGTCGAATAGACCCAGGCCGCGAGCGAGCCCATCGCCGCCACAGCAATCAGCCCGCCAATGCGCGAAACCGCATTGTTGATGCCGGAAGCGGCGCCGGTATCCTTGTCCTCGACCGCGGTCATGACCGCCGTCGACAGCGGCGACACCACCAGCGCCATGCCGAGCCCCATCACCGCCATCAGCGGAAAGATACCGGTCCAGAAATTGTGCATGCCGGCATGAGTGAGCAAAGCCAGCCCGGCAAAGGCGATGGCGACCACCAGGCAGCCGCTGGCGATCGGAAAACGCGGACCGATGCGATCCGACCACTGGCCGACGAGACCCGACAGCAGCGCGATCAACGCCGACAGCGGCAGGAAGATGAAACCGACCTCTTTGGTGCTCAGCCCCCATCCGGCGATCAACAGCATCGGCAGGTAGAACAGATTGGCCGACAGCGCGAAATACAGGAAGAAGGTGGCGAGGTTGGCGCCGGCGAAGGCGCCGATCCGAAACAGCTTGAGATCGATCATCGGCTCGCGCTGCCGAAGCTCGAAGACGATGAAGATGATAAGCAGCACGGCGCCTGCGGCGATGCTCGGCCCCGACATCAGCCCGCTGCCTTCGGCGCTCATCGAGGTCAGTCCGTAGGCAAGCGCCCCGAAGGCAAGCGTGGCGAGAGCGGCGCCGCCGAGATCGAGGCTTCGCTTCTCCGTCGGCGCGTCGGCGGGAATCTTGGCCAGCAGGAGATAGATCGAGATCAGCCCGAGCGGCAGGTTGACGGCGAAGATCGCCCGCCAGATACCGCCGCCAAAGGCCGACAGGACGAAGCCACCGAGCACTGGACCGAGCGCCGTCGTCAGCGCCGAGGCGGCGGCCCAGATGCCGATCGCCCGGCCGCGCTCCTTCTTCGGATAGGCCTTGGCGATGATGGCGAGGCTGCCCGGCACCATGATCGCCGCACCAAGGCCCTGAATGGCGCGAAAGGCGATGAGCACCAGCGCATTCGGCGCCACCGCGCAGGCCAGCGAAGCGACGATGAACAACGCAATGCCGGCAACGAAGGCGCGCCTGAGGCCAAACCGGTCGCCGGCGGCGCCGCCGGCCAGAATCAGCGCCGACAGCGTCAGCGCATAGGCGTTGGAAATCCACTGGACCTCGGCCAGGCTGGCGCCGAGGTCGACGCGCATTGCCGGCATGGCAATGGCCAGGATCGACCCGTCGATGAAGCCGAGCGCTGACGCAAGGATCGCCGCAACCAGCACGAACTTGCGCTGCGACTGCGGGCAAAATGTACCGTTGGAAAGCGACCTGGTCAGGGGAACGGCTGCGGCTTCACTCGGAGACTTCATCAGCGCCTGCTTAGACTTGTTGCGGGCCGGCAACAACCAGCCAGCGCCCTGCGCTCATGAATCCAGCTTAGATGTGGGGCGGCCGGTTTGGGGGGGCGCCAAGACAGCCCGGGTGGGGTGTGGTTTAAACAAATGCGACCCCCCCCCACCGCCGCTGGG
>NZ_JAMYUO010000057.1:0-4696 GCF_040323125.1 Mesorhizobium sp. M0062 | reverse complement strand
CCCACACACCACCCCCCCCCCCCCCGCTCCCACACAGACTAACAACCCCCCCCCCCCCCCCCCCCCCCCCCCGCGCCGCCCCCCCCGGACTGGTCGGTCATCGCACCGGTCCGAAAGTCGTGGTCGATTTTCGGCAAGCCCGGTGCGAAGATTTGGCGCCGGAGCGTGGCAATGCGTCCGCATGGACGTATGTCGCTCTGGCCGAAGCGGGGCGCCGATGCTGCGATACATCTTACGGCGGCTTCTGACCGCCATTCCGACGCTGTTCGTCATCGTGACCATGGCGTTCTTCCTGATACGCGTCGCACCGGGCGGCCCCTTCAATCAGGAGCGGGGCCTCAGTCCCGAGATCAGGGCCAATCTGGAAGCACAGTTCGGCCTCGACGATCCGCTCTGGCTGCAATATGCCCACTATCTCGGCAATCTTCTGCGCGGCAATTTCGGGCCGAGCTACAATTTGCCTGACTTCACCGTCACCGAACTGTTTGCCAAGGGGCTGCCGATATCGGTCCAGCTCGGCACCTCGGCGCTGATCCTGGCGCTGCTGCTTGGTTCGGTGCTCGGCACCATCGCCGCGCTCAACCAGAACAAGCTTGGCGACTATACGGTGATTGCGCTGGCGACCGCCGGCAGCACTATCCCCACCTTCGTCATCGCTCCTGTGATTCAGCTGGTGTTCGGATTGACCTGGAAGCTGTTGCCGATCGGCGGCTGGGGTGATGGCGCATTAATCAACAAGATCGGCCCGGTGCTGACGCTGGCCTTGCCGCAGATCGCCATCGTTGCCCGCCTGATGCGCGGGTCGATGATCGAGAGCTTGCGTTCGCATCATATCCGAACGGCGCGTGCGCTCGGCCTCTCCGACTGGTCGGTGGTGGTCAAGCACGCGCTGCGCGGCGCCATCCTGCCGATCGTTTCCTTCACCGGCCCCGCAGCCGCGGCGCTGCTCACCGGTTCGGTCATCGTCGAGACCATCTTCTCCATTCCCGGTGTCGGCCGCTATTTCGTCGATGCCGCGCTCAACCGCGACTACACGCTGGTGATGGGGACCGTGGTGGTGATCGCGCTCTTCACCATCGTCTTCAACCTGATCGTCGACGTCATGTACGCGGTCGTCGACCCGAGGGTACGCTATGACTGAGGGTGCGCTATGACTGACATCACAGCCGCCGCCGCTCCGCCGGCCGTCGTCGGCCGCTCGCTCTGGGGCGACGCATGGGCGCGCCTCAAAGCCAACCGCGCCGCCATGTTCAGCCTCTATTACCTGGCCTTCATTGGCGTCATCAGCATCTTCGGCCCCTGGTTCGTGCCGCATCAGTACACCACCATCTATGCCGACTATGTGCGCACGCCGCCAAGCTTTTCAGCCTATCCGAAGCCCGACATGATCGAGACGGCGCTCAAGGATGCCATCAAGCGCATGCGCGTCGACATCAAGGAGTGGAAACTGGACGGCAGTCGCGTCACCGTCACCGTCACCTCGACCAAACCGATCGACGACCGCAACATCCGCTATCTTGACCGCTCCGATGCCTTCGACGATACCAAGATAGAGAGCAAATCGGCCGACGGGCTCGAATTGACTATGACTGCGTCGGTCAAACAGCAGTACTTCCTGTTCGGCACCGACAACACCGGTCGCGATCTTCTCTCGCGAACGCTGATGGCAGGGAGAATCTCGCTGGCCATCGGCCTGCTTGCCGGCATTGTCGCGGTGGTCATCGGCGTCCTCTACGGGGCGGCGGCCGGCTTTTCCGGCGGCAAGATCGACGAGGTGATGATGCGCATCGTCGACGTGCTCTATTCTTTGCCCTTCATTTTCTTTGTCATCATGCTGGTGGTGTTCTTCGGCCGCAACTTCGTGCTGATGTTCCTGGCGGTGGGAGCGGTGCTGTGGCTCGACATGGCGCGCATCGTGCGCGGCCAGGCGCTGTCGATCCGGCGGCAGGAGTATGTCCAGGCGGCCGAAGCCATGGGCGTCGGCCAGCGTGGCATCCTGCTGCGCCATGTCATCCCCAATCTGCTCGGACCAGTGGTGATCTACATGACGCTGCTGGTGCCGCAGGTCATCATCCTGGAAAGCTTTCTGTCCTTCCTCGGCCTTGGCGTGCAGGAACCGATGACCAGCTGGGGCGTGCTCATCTCCGTCGGCGCCAAGAACATCGGCACCGCCAACTGGCTGCTTTTGTTCCCCGCCTTCTTCCTCGTGTCGACGCTGTTTGCGCTGAACTTCGTCGGCGACGGCCTGCGCGATGCGCTCGATCCGAGAGACCGATAATATGGGGACCAAATAAAATGGGGACCGTTGCGATGGAAACGCCCGAAACGATCCTCAGCGTCAAGGACCTTCGCGTCCGTTTCCGCACGCTCGACGGCGCGGTCGAAGCGGTCAAGGGCATCAACATCCATGTCAAGGCAGGTGAAACCGTTGCCGTGGTCGGCGAATCCGGATCCGGCAAGAGCCAGACCATGATGGCGGCGATGAGCCTGCTGGCGTCCAACGGCGAGGCGACGGGTCACGTCGATTATCGCGGCCGCAACCTTTTGACCATGAGCAAGCCCGACCTCAACAAGGTGCGCGGCGCCAAGATCAGCATGATCTTCCAGGAGCCGATGACCTCGCTCGATCCGCTCTATTCGATCGGCAACCAGCTTATCGAACCGATCCGCAAGCACCGCGGGCTGAACGCAGCCGAGGCACGGAACGAGGCGCTCAAGTTGCTCAGGCTGGTGCATATCCCCGATCCCGAGCGGCGGATGAAATCCTATCCGCACGAAATGTCGGGTGGCCAGCGCCAGCGCGTCATGATCGCCATGGCATTGGCCAACGACCCCGACATCCTGATCGCCGACGAGCCGACGACGGCGCTCGACGTCACCATCCAGGCGCAGATCCTGGTGCTGCTCGCCGAACTGCAGCGCAAGCTCGGCATGGCCATCGTCTTTATCACCCACGATCTCGGCATCGTCCGGCGCTTTGCCGACCGCGTCTATGTCATGCGCTATGGCGAGGTGGTCGAGGAAGGCGAGGCGGAAGCACTTTTCGCCAACCCGCAGCATGCCTATACCAAAATGCTGCTGGCCGCCGAACCGACCGGCACCAAGGCGGCGCCGCCGCCCAGCGCTCCTGTGCTGCTGGAGGGCCGCAATGTCGAAGTGACCTTCAAGATCGGCGGCGGCTTCCTTGCGGGCGAACGGCTGCTGCTACGCGCCGTCGATCACATTTCGATCCGGCTGAAGCGCAACCAGACCATCGGTATCGTCGGCGAGTCCGGTTCGGGAAAATCGACGCTCGGCCGCGCACTTCTGCGCCTGTTGCCCAGCGACGGTGTCATCCGCTTCGGCGACCGCGACATCTCCACTGCCGACCGCCAGGCGATGCGGCCGCTGCGTCGTGAGATGCAACTCGTCTTCCAGGATCCGTTCGGCTCGCTGTCGCCGCGCATGACCGTCGGCCAGATCATCACCGAAGGCCTTCTGGTGCATGAGCCGAACCTGTCAGGCAAGCAACGCGATCAGCGCGCCGTCGAGGCCTTGCTCGAGGTCGGCCTCGATCCCAACGCACGCAACCGCTACCCGCACGAATTCTCCGGCGGCCAGCGCCAGCGCATCGCCATCGCGCGTGCCGTGATCCTGAAGCCCAAACTGGTGGTGCTGGACGAGCCGACCTCGGCGCTCGACCGCTCGGTGCAGAAGCAGATCGTCGAATTGCTGCGCAAGCTGCAGGCCGACCACGAACTGTCCTACCTCTTCATCAGCCACGATCTCTCCGTGGTGCGCGCCATGGCCGACTACATCATCGTCATGAGGCAGGGCAAGATCGTCGAGGAAGGCCCGACGGAAGAGATCTTCAGCAACCCGCAGGCCGCCTACACCCAGACGCTGATGGCTGCGGCGATCGATGTCACGCGCTTCAGGCTGAGTGCTTAAGGCGTGACGTTCAGCAGATAGTCAGGGTAGGGCCAGTTCGCTTAGCCCGCTGACCTGGGGCATCTGTTGGCCCTTGTCGCGACAATGGCCTCTTGCCGCTGCTTCAGCAGTTCGATTCTGGCCGTCTCACGCTTGGCCACTGCGCTCTTCACGCGCGTGCCGCCGAGCAGCCAGTTCGGCACGCTGGTGTTGGCGACCTTGCCGCGGGTGATGGCGGTTTGCGAGATGTCGCGCGCGGTATCGCCTACGGCGGTGTTGAGCTCGGCGCATGTCATGCTGTCGTATTTCGCCGGGTTCACCGCGCTGCCCAGCGATGAGCAGCCTGCCGCCAGGGACAAAGCGAGCAGCGCTGACAGCCGGCTTGAAATCAACAAATTCATCTTCCGCAAACCTCGTTCCGGCCGCTGTCTCGGCGGCATTCCTATTATCGAGGTAGCGCGGAAGGTTGTCGCGTCAAAACACCATGCCGACAGCGACGCCGACGCAGCCGGTTTGCATCAAGCTATCTTGTGGGTCGGGAGAACAAACACCTAAGTGTCTGTTGCCCTTCCCGAGAGATGGGTGACAGTTCATTCCGGAGACATGGGTTACACTTTCGGCCTTTGCAAGGAGAGCAAGGTGCCTTGGAAGGAGTGTAACGTCATGGAAGAGCGGCTGAAGTTCATTGCCCGGCTGCTGGATGGCGAGAAGATGGCGGTGCTTTGCCGTGAGTTCGATATCTCGCGCAAGACCGGCTACAAGATCCTCACACGCTACAATGACAGTG
>NZ_JAMYUO010000056.1:0-4869 GCF_040323125.1 Mesorhizobium sp. M0062 | reverse complement strand
CGAGCCGTGTGCGTGGAGAAGAGGTGTACGATCGAAGTATCGATGTCCTAATCATGCGCTTGCGCCGAAAGCTGGAGGCTGATGCGGCCAACCCTCGCCTGGTCAAAACATCCCGTGGCGCAGGGTACTTCTTCAACGCTGACGTAGATGTTAGCTACGGAGGCACGTTGGCCGCGTGACAGTGAGCTATGCTGGAGATTGGGGTGACGAGGCTGATCAAGCCTTCCAACAGTACCAGCCTGATCAATTACGGCGAGAGCTACCGGTCCGGAGATCGCATCAGCCCCTCTGTCGTCAAGAGAGCTGTTCTGCTTGACCCCAGCCATGGGAGCTCAACGCCCCGCGTCGGAGCGCTCCCTGCTTCTGAAGGAAGCCATTAGGTCCGCTCGGGCTTGATCGGAGGCTTGGCTGATGGACGTCGTGGTTGCTTCGCTCAGTTGCCGCCCCATGGCGCGGCTTTGCGGATTATCAATCCTCTGCCTCTTCGCCGGTCTCAACAGCGCTGTGTAATGTTCATTGTTTATGATGACGCCCCCGCTGTTCACGAGGTTGCTCCTGTCAAGTGTACTCGTCAGTCCGTCCTGGGCCTCACGCTTGTTGCCCAAGTGCCGTTCAAACGGCGCTGGCGCGACTTGTTGAGCTCGAGAGATGGGTCCCTGCTCTCCTGCGTGGCCATGAGCTTGTGCCGCGGTCTGCGCAGCGGCGTCCCCAATGGCACGAGCCTCCATGCCGACTGCGTCTTCCGGACGAGCAGCAAGGGCAATTTCGCGCCCGAGTGCGAACTTCCGGACATGAGTTAGTGCACTGATGTCAGCGGTTTTCATATAGCGCTTGGCATCTTCATCCAGCGACCGCTCGTGAAGCCGATCCGCAATCCCCGGCTTTTTGTTTTCAACCAGGCATTGACTGAAACGTCTAAGAGCAGACCCATAGACCTCAACGGTACGGGGTTTCGGCCCCGTCGGCGCTGCCTCGTACGCTTTGATGAGAGCCGCTGTGTACTCTCTGATGAGCACGGCGTCGGCAGGGTGGGGATTCAGGGCAGGGCGGCCCACCACTGGCGCTCCGCCCGCCCACGTCTTGAGACGACCCAGTGACCCAGCCACGGCCGAGGGGCCGCCACCCCAGATCTCGTACTCCTTGCGATCCCGATCCAGCGACGAATCGTGAAGCCGATCCGCAATCCCCGGCTTGTTATTTTCAACGAGCCAATGACCAAAGCCGAAAAGAATATCTACATGGCGCTTGACCGTGATCTCCCCGACCTTACCGGCATAGAGTGCTGACCTCAGCCCTTCGACAAGGGTCGCATCGTTGGAATAAAGAGGACCCTTGTCGGGACCGGAGACCACTTTTGGGCGATCTGGCTGCACCGCCGCCGGCACAGAACGAGCATGGTCACGCAACTCGGACGGTGCGGGGGGATTCAGATCAACCACTGACGAATCCGGCGCATGATGATGGCGCGCCGTTGAGTGACCCGGCTGCAGCACCGAGGCACCCAGCATCGACCCACTGCCTCCGGCGTACGGCGCCGCGGCGTGTTCTTGTCCGCTCCCTTGCATCATGGGCTGCGCCTCCCATGGCAATGCACCCACTTGATGGGTGGGGGCCTGCATCAGCACGCGAGCGCCTGAATTGCCGATCTCGCTCAGCTGCGGCTCAGTGGAAACGTCCTGCAGACGACTGTTCGGGGTCCTTTGCCTCTTCGCTGGTCTCAACTCCGCTGTATCATGCTCACGGTTGATGAGGACCTCCTCGCTTGGTAGCTGGTTGCTCCTGTCCTGTGCAGCGATCCGCTCGTCCGGCGCGCGCTGGTCGCCGTCGCGCCAGCTCAGGGGACGAAAGGACCCTGCGGGATCCGAGGCTTGGTGATGGGGCCCAGTTGGCACGAAAGACGATGCCAGAACAGCGTCGTCTTCATTAGCTTTCCCAGGGGGGAGATACTCTGGCCAACTGTATTCCTCCTGCGGCCCGCTGCGCTGCGCAGCGGCGTCCCCCTTGCTCTCAAGACTTTGAAATTTAAATGGGTCCCCGGGAGCAACGTCTGGCGCTGACTGGCCGAGCCGCTTGATCTGCTGGTGAAACGTCCCAACGGGGCTTTCCTTAACCGCGTCTCGGGCCTGTCGGTCCATGAGTTCAAAGTTCGTAAGATTATTTGCCGTTCCGAATGTATTGTCACCCCTGAGGCGGGTTTGTAGTGCCTGCCGATTGACGACGAGGTTGTTGAGGTTCAGGTTATCTGGCTGCGATTGCAATCGCCCAACCAGCGCCCGCGTGCCGTCCACCACGTAGACTCCGCAATCCACCACGTTGCTCTGCTGGGCGATGCGGGATACGCCCACGCGGGTCTCCAGGCTGGCGCCCAGATTTTCTGCGAGCTCTTTTGCAAGCGTGTCATTGCATCCGTTGTAGGAGTCATAATGATAGGCAACCGGCCGTTCCCGGTCGCTGCGATCAACGAACAGCAGCGACCAATGGGTGCCGCGCTCCGCAAGAGTCTTACCGCCATCGCTCACTGGCACGAACAGGAAGTCGGCTGTGTCGTTACCGTTCTGATTATGGACGATGCGCTGGAATGCGCTTAGCTTGTCGCTCTCGGAGCCCAAGCGCAGATGATAATTGGCTACGAGGGGATCCACGAACCGCGTCCGGGCGGCGAGATCTGGATTGTTCCCCTGCAACTCCTGCTCCAGGAGTTGGTAATCCCTCTGGATATGTTCGTCGCCTAGCCATTCCAATGCGCCGAGCACCCGCCCGTCTTTAGCTTCCCCAGGGAGCTTCTCTGGCCGACCCAATGCCTCCTGCGTCCCGCTGCGCTGCGCAGCGGCGTCCCCAATGGCACGAGCCTCCATGCCGACTGCGTCTTCCGGACGAGCAGCAAGGGCAATTTCGCGCCCGGGTGCGAACTTCCGGAGATGAGCTAGTGCACTGATCCTCCGGTTACCACCGGAGTTCACATAGCGCTTGGCATCTTCATCCAGCGACCCCTCGTGAAGCCGATCCGCAATCCCCGGCTTTCTGTTTTCATGCAGGTATTCACTGAAACGTATAAGAGTAGATCCATAGACCTGAATGGTACCGCGATTCGGCCCGGTCGCAGGCGCTTCTTTGTACTCTTTGATGAGAGCCGCTGTGTAATCTCTGATGAGCGCGGCGTCGGCAGGGTAGGGATTCCGGACAGGGCGGTCGACCACTGGCGCTCCGCCCGCCAACGTCTTGAGACGACCCAGTGCTCTAGCCACGATCGAGGGGCCACCCCTGCTCTCGTACTCCGAGGGGCCACCCCTGCTCTCGTACTCCTTGCGATCCTGATCCAGCGACGATTCGTCAAGCCGAGCAGCAAATCCCGGCCTGTTATTGTCAAAGAGCCAACGACCAAAGCCGAGAAGAGAATTTACATGGCGCTTGACCGTGCTCTCCTTGACCTTACCCGCGTAAGCTGACCTCAGCCCTTCGACAACGGTCGCATCGTTGGAATAGAGGGGACCCTTGTCGGGACCGGAGACCACTTTTGGAGGATCTGGCTGCACCGCCGCCGGCACAGAACGAGCATGGTCACGCAACTCGGACGGTGCGGGGGGATTCAGATCAACCACTGACGAATCCGGCGCATGATGATGGCGCGCCGTTGAGTGACCCGGCTGCAGCACCGAGGCACCCAGCATCGACCCACTGCCTCCGGCATACGGCGCCGCGGCGTGTTCTTGTCCGCTCCCTTGCATCATGGGCTGCGCTTCCCATGGCAATGCACCCACTTGATGGGTGGGGGCCTGCATCAGCACGCGAGCGCCTGAATTGCCGATCTCGCTCAGCTGCGGCTCAGTGGCAACGTCCTGCAGACGACTGTTCAGGGGCCTTTGCCTCTTCGCTGGTCTCAACTCCGCTGTATCATGCTCACGGTTGATGAGGACCTCCTCGCTTGATAGCTGGTTGCTCCTGTCCTGTGCAGCGATCCGCTCGTCCGGCGCGCGCTGGTCGCCGTCGCGCCAGCTCAGGGGACGAAAGGACCCTGCGGGATCCGAGGCTTGGTGATGGGGCCCAGTTGGCACGAAAGACGATGCCAGAACAGCGTCGTCTTCATTAGCTTTCCCAGGGAGCTCGCGCCCGAGTTCGGACTTCCGGAGATGAGCTAGTGCACTGATCCCACCGGAGTTGTTATAGCGCTTGGCATCTTCATCCAGCGACCCCTCGTGAAGCCGAGCCGCAATCCCCGGCTTTTTGTTTTCAACGAGGTATTCACTGAAACGTCTAGGAGCAGATCCATAGGTCTGAATGGTACCGGGATTCGGCCCGGTCGGCGCTGCCTTGTACTCTTTGATGGGAGCCGCTGTGTAATCTCTGATGAGCGCGGCGTCGGCAGGGTCGGGATTATTCAGGACAGCGGCGCGGTCCAGCACTGGCGCTCCGCCCGCCCACGTCTTGAGATGACCCACTGCTCTAGCCACGTCCGAGGAGCCACTCTTGCTCTCGTACTCCTTGAGATCCGGATCCAGCGACTCCTCGTGAAGCCGAGCAGCAAATCCCGGCCTGTTATTATCAAAGAGCCAACGACCAAAGCCGAGAAGAGAATTTACATGGCGCTTGACCGTGCTCTCCAATGCTGACCTCAGCCCTTCGACAATGGTCGCATCGTTGGAATAGAGAGGACCCTTGTCGCGACCGGAGACCCCTATTGGAGGATCTGGCTGCACCGCCGCCGGCACAGAACGAGCAGGGTCACGCAACTCGGACGGTGCGGGGGGATTCAGATCAGCCACTGACGAATCCGGCGCATCATGATGGCGCGCCGTTGAGTGACCCGGCTGCAGCACCGAGGCACCCAGCATCGACCCACTGCCTCCGGCGTAGGGCGCCGCGGCGTGTTCT
>NZ_JAMYUO010000055.1:0-6320 GCF_040323125.1 Mesorhizobium sp. M0062 | reverse complement strand
CCGCCGGCGCACCTATGTCGTGCGCATCTTCCCCAACACCGAAAGCTGCCTGCGCCTGGTCAGGGCGTTGGCCGTCGAGACCAACAAAACTGGATGGAGGCCTACCTGCGCGAGCACAAGAAGCTCACTCTGCGCCAAGCCGCATGACCAGCATCATGGCCGCCCCATTTTGCAGGACTTGACGCACACAACCCGCTTTGCTCTCTCTACAAAGGCATCGGAGTTGCCGAGCCGCAACCGCCTTACATGCCACTGAAAGCGCCAGCCCGATGCTGACTCGCGCCATGTGAATTAAGAAGGGAGATCGAGCCGGCTTCGAGTGAGCCCAGGCTAAGATCTAAGCTCATCCACGTGCATGATCAGCTTACGACGGGCAGTCACGGCGTGGATGTGCCCGCGGTCAGGAGGCGTATCCAAGTAAACCCGCTGGGTAGATTGCAGTTCGGGATCCGAGGCACGCCCGCTGCCCGTAGCGATTTGAGGACAGCATTGTACACGATCCAACGCAATGACCGGCCGTCCGGCCTCTCGTGCAATTTAAATTGAAACGTCTGTCTTGCCGCTGCAGGTCGGCCCGTAAATCAAATGGATTAGCATGTGTTTACCGCTTAGAAGCCCTTGTTTTCGAACTAACTGCCGACAACAAACTGGATAGGCTGTTCTCGTGGTTCGGTCCAGTTCACCAACGCCTATGTCGACAATTTAGGGCGCTTCACTACTAACGGGCACCGCACGATGGCAGCTCGTTCTCTCCGGCAAAGATACTCCCTGTGTTAGCTTTCGTATTGTGTGCTTGCCCTCACCTGCGGGATACGGAAGGCCATCCCTAAAAGCATCGAATGCGGCAGCGACAGCCCGAATCCCAAAGCGATGCTCCCGCCGTACGCGGACAAAACCGTTTTCGAAGTCCACTATTCCGTCCTTGGCCAGCATCGCCAAACGCTCATCTGAACCGCGAAGACGGATCAAATCAGATCCGTGGGCGACACAGATTGCCGGCACGTCAGCCTCGAAATCGCACATTAATCGCTCGATGATTGCGGCTCGCAGGCGGTCGTCGTCTGTGAGGCGATGGCCCTTCGATGTCGCCAGTCGGCCAGCTGCGATGTGCCGGATGTAGAAATCCCGTGTAACTTCGTTTTGAACGTACCCCTGGCCAAAGCGGCCGATAGCCGACGCGCCGAAACCGATCAGGGTTCTGCAGGTATCGGCAGAGTAGCCCAACGAGTTACGTCGCAGGCGACCTGTTTCCTGTGCCAGCGCGAGCTCGTCGTGCGGCAAGGCGAAATGGTCGAGCCCGATCTCTCGGTAGCCGGCGGCAACCAGCGTCACGGCGGCAGCCGCATGCTGTTCAGCGCGGGCAGCGCTGTGGGGAAGAAATTCCGCCTCGATGAGGCGCTGGTTCTTTATTTGGGATGGGATATGCGAGTAGCCGAACAAGGCAAGCCGGTCGGGGCGCATGGCGACCGCCGCCCTCGCCGTCTCGACGCACGACTCCACCGTTTGACGCGGCAGGCCGTAGATGAGGTCGAAGTTGATCCGGTTTACTCCATGCCGGCGCAGCATTTCCACGGCAGCCGACGTCTGGGCCTCGCTCTGGATTCGGTTGATCGCTTTTTGAACAATGGGATCGAAGCTCTGTACGCCCAGGCTCGCGCGGTTCACGCCGGCCGCTCCCAAGCCTTCCGCCATCTCGGGCGTGAGCGTGCGTGGATCGATCTCGATGGCGACCGTAGCTGTTTTCGAGATGGCGAAGCGGCATCGCAGGAACTCCATCAGAGCGAGGAACTCGGCTGGTCCGATGAGAGACGGCGTTCCGCCGCCGAAATGTATGTCGCTCACGGGCAGCGTCTTCGGCACTCGCTCACAAACCAGACGGATCTCGTCACGCAGCGCCGCCAGATAGTTGAGGATGGGCGCATCATGGCGGGTGATGGTGGTTGGGAAGCCGCAATACCAGCAGGCTGATCGGCAGAACGGAACGTGCAGATAGAGTGACACCGGATCCTCAGCCGGCAGGTTCCTGAGCCATGCCTCATAAGCCTCGGCGCCGACCGCCCCGGAGAACTCCGACACAGCCGGATAGATAGTGTACCAAGGCAGCCGGGCCTCTCGAAATTTCGTGGTCTGCAAAGGCACAATCCCATACTGATAACAACCAACCCTACCCACCGCGCCCGCCTGGGTCCTTGCGCTATGTCAGTCCGTTCCGTTGGGCTCGAATCTAGATCTTTTTTAGCAATGGGCCACAGGCGCCGCTGCCCATCACTTCGCGCTACGGCACCCTGAACGACGTTTACGAGGCCCCGGACGCCGATGACTGGGAATCGACCAACTACGCCAATCTCGTCGGCTCGCCGGATGCGTCGACGCTGCGAGCGTCCGGCCGGCTCCGGGCCCTCAAGCGGCTCTTCGCGCCGACGCCGGGGGGGGCAAGGACCTCCTTGACCAGGGCGCCAGCGTCGATTTGGTGTTGCCGGTGGCAAGCGTGACGGATCCGCTCTTCAATCGGATCCTCGGGGGACTGGCGCTCCTCAAAACCGGTGGCGCGGAACGAGCCCCGATCTGCATCTTGAAAGGCGCGTTTACCAGCCGATGGAGCGCCTCGACCGATCGCGTGCTCGACCGCTTTGAAGTCGCCTACACGCCCTCCCCGTATAATGCACCTGCAAACCGGCCCGTGCTCGCACAGCTGAGTGACTTCAACAAGCTGAAGCTTGCGCTGGCGAGCGACGATCCCGAAGTCATCGCCCGCGCGCCCAAACTGAGCCGTTCCGGACGTGTCGTGACCTTCCTCACCTATCCCGATGCGGCGGTGCCGATGCCTTCCGCGGGCTACCTGCCCGCCACGGCGCCTTGGCTGGTCGCAGCGCCTCCTCCGAGCGGGCGGTTCTTTGGCTATTTCCTGTCGCATTCTTCACACAGGACGCCCGCGGCGAGGAGCGCGACGCCGAGACGGAGCGGCTGGCGAGCGAAACGCTGCGCTTCATAAATTACCTGACCCCGCAATTGGCTTGGACGCTCGACGGGTACCTGCAACATCAATACGCAGCGCTACCCGTTGACGGCCCCGACGGTGATGTTGCCGCTTGCAACCGATATCCAAACCCCTGCCACAGCTGCGCTGCGGGACGACCATGGCAGCGAACTGCCGCTGATGGGCTGGCGGTTCTATCTCTCGCCTGCGCACTTCGAACTTGGTTTCTTGCGGCAATACCTCAAGAAGGCTCTGGCGCCGGCTGACAACGGCGAGGCAAGGCCAACCGCGCTCCGCTCCATTTATGAGCCGCTGGCGGACCTGATTTTGGCCGTGGACCGCGGCAGCGCCGAACTGGTGTTGCAGCGCTGGGCCTATGAGGCCGATGCCCGCGCGGGGGCGTGCCGTCGCAGAGCGGCGCCCTCACCGCAAACGTGGCAAAGGTTGGAACACACAAGCGCGCGCTAAAGGCGTCTGATTCACCTAATGAATTCAAGATCCTTCGGGACTTGCTGCGCCAGCCGCTCGACAAGTTCCAAGCCGCCGTCAAGGTCTTCGCCTCTGGCGTGAAAGACGACTGGCTGACGATCACGATACCGTGCCCGGTTGGATGGAGCGGACTGGGTTCCGCAAGCCCTGTCACTGACGGCAGCGACGTGCTGCGCCTCGGCCTTCGCCTGGAGCGCCCGAGCGATGCGGTGGTGCCGGCGGGCATTGCCGACCCAATGCGGCCGCAGGCCACGCCTGGATTTGGCCTTGCAGTCGACAAGAACGAGGTCGCCATCTAACCGGAACTGCAAGGCGACACCTTTGCCGATCTGCATGACGGGGCGGCCACAGAGCTGGGCAAATATGTCTCGGCCAGCATGAAGACCTCACTGCGCGAACGCCTCGACTGGCTGCGTGCGATCCGGGCCGCGCCCGCGCTGCGCTCGCCGCTCCGACTCGCCCGCCGACGCCTTTGGCCTGCGCAACACCGTGCGGGCTCTCCTGCCCGACGTGGCCGCACGCATGGCCGCGCTGGTGACCTATGTGCACAATGACGACCCAGCTTCGGGTACCGACGCGCTGTTCGAACACGTCAAGGACCTTTCGGCAGAGCTGGCCGGCCATCTTTCGATGACGCTGAAGAGCCTGCTCATCACGACCCCGGGGCTCTTCGCCACGACCAAGGGCTTCGGAGTGGCGATCTTCGAACCCGATTCCTGTACCCAACGGCTCTACTCCTTGCAATTGCGTAAGCAGATCCATCCCGCACCCGCGCCAGGCGAGACCGCTAGCGACCCGTCGCGCTTTGATGTCGACCGTTTCCTCTTTCCTCTGTTCCACAACGCTGTGGCGGGGCGTTACGTTGTCGATATATTCGACGACGCCCGATATGATGACGAGTTCGAGATCGATGGGAGCGTTTTTGACCCGCCGCGGCCGCTGTGGACACGCGGCGGACCTGGCGTTGTGCTTGGGTCGGGCGGCGCGAAACTGCGCCAGCGCGGCGATGCCCAAGCGCGCAGCGGCGAGGACGTCATCGAGCAGCATAATCGCTTCGACGATGGCCTCGCCCCGGCCCGCCAGATCGAAGCCGATGTCGTGCATTGGAACCCGAACTGGACCGAACCGGTCGCCCCGAACACCCGGCGCTTCTACCTGCTGCCCTCGCGACGTCGGCCCGCGACGCCAGTGAAGCAGAAGCCCAGCGCCGACAGCGGACCGCCTCGCGCGCCGCTGCCGGTGAATCTGACAACGCCCATGCGGCCCCTGAACGATCAGCTGGCCGACCTCCTGAAAGGTCGTCTCGATGATAAGAAGATGGTGGCCTTCGGCTCGGGCGGCACAGGGCTAAGAGCGAAGCGCCGCAATCCAACCCTGAAAGGGCTGATCCAGCCGACAGCAATGGGCTAGCCGCGCCCGGCTGGTGGCATCTCGAGAGCTATGCCTCCGAGCACTATTTCGTGCTGGAGGGTGACGAGGAGTCCTCGGGCTCCGAAGGCCCATTCCACAATGACCGCATCCGCATCGAGGTCGAGATTGGCGACAGCCCGTTCGTGGACGAGGATGCCGTCGCGCCAAAGACATACGCCGTCGAGGTGAACTCGGCGACTGTTCGCATACCAGCGTCTGCGGGTCGCAAACCAAGCGGCGTGATCCCGAAGCCCGCCAAGATCTCGCGTGCTAACCTTGAGAAGCAGCTCCGCGACTGGCTGGCCCCAACGACTGCCGACGATGGGCTCCTGGTCCCGGCGCCGCCGGTCGTGGACTCCGGCAAGCGAGCATCGCAGAAGGGTAACAGCACGACTGTCGTGGCCGGCTTCACGCCCCAGCAAGTCGGATGCCGCGCAGCGGCTCGAGAATCAATGGCCGCTAGGGATTGGCGCGGTGCTGGCCGCCGAAATCATGGATCTCGATGCCGATCCAAAGCCGCAGGATCGCTTTGTGCTGAGGGTGGTTGTGCTGGACGAACCCTGGCGCTACGCGCGCGTGCGGGTCCGGATCGAGCGCAACAAGGCGGACGTCAACGACGACAAGCTGCCCGACATCAACCCGCTGTTCCAGATGATCGGGGAATTCTCCAGCTGGAGCAGTCATGGGCGCGAGCCGATGCTCCTTGATTTGCGCGACAGCGAGGGACTGGGCTTGCCAGCCGAGGCAGTTCAATTGGCTGCGAAGCTGACGCTTGGCGAGTTCCTCAAGAAAGATATGACTGCTCCCCTCGACTACGGCGATCAGGTTGGGACAGCCGTTGACGCCCAATTCACCGCATCGGGTTTCGGGCGGCTTCCTCTGTGGAACCCGATCGTGTTCGACTGGGGCAGTACGCGGTCTCTGGCATGGTGATCCAACTGCGAGCGGACCTTCATCCGCGCTACGCAAGGGCCGAGCTGAACGATCAGATTGAGGAGCGCATCGAGGAGATCCCGCGCGTACATTTGGCGCCCATGCCGTCCGACCCGACTATGCCAAGGCGTGACTTCGCGCCACTTCTCAAGGGCTTCACGCACACTGACGTGCCCTCGGCCATCATGCGGTGCGTATCAATTGGACCAACGCCGCCGGCGAGCTAATGGTGAGTTGCACGTGGCCAGTGCGATTCCAATCATGAAACGCAACGAGAGGCGCAGCCGAGCGATCTTGATTTTTGCTGATGCCATCGCACTAGGGTGCTCGATGCGACTCGAACGCGGCCTCGCCTTCGAAGCGCGGCTGTTCAGCGCCCTGCCCTCCTCGCGGCGCAGCGGGCATTGGTGGCGACGCTGGCCGAGAGTATGTCCAGGGCGTGTCGACCCGCAAGGTGAAGGCGATCACGGAAGAACTGTGCGGCCATGCCTTCTCGGCCTCGTCGATCTCG
>NZ_JAMYUO010000054.1:2500-6403 GCF_040323125.1 Mesorhizobium sp. M0062 | reverse complement strand
GCCATCGATCACGGTCCGAACGCAAAAAGCCCGCGTGAAGCGGGCTTTTTTTGTTGGTTGCGGGGACAGGATTTGAACCTGTGACCTTCAGGTTATGAGCCTGACGAGCTACCGGGCTGCTCCACCCCGCGTCACCTCCAGGGCAAGCTCTTGCTTGCTCCGGACTCTCCAGGGCAAGCTCTTGCCTGCTCCGGATCTGAAGCAAGCGTTTGCTTGCTTATCTGGACGTAAGCCTGGGCCTATGAACAGGATGGCTTACAGATAGGTATATGGCTGACCAAATGAAAGGGCCGCTTGCGCGGCCCGTGATCCCTTGGCGGGCCTTTTCGTAGAGAGAAGATTTCAGTTTCATCCGGTTTGCGGATGAGAGTTCAACGTGCGTTTTGCAGACCTGGCAGCGACCTACTCTCCCGCGTCTTGAGACGAAGTACCATCAGCGCTGGAGCGTTTCACGGCCGAGTTCGGAATGGGATCGGGTGCAGCCGCTCCGCCATAACCACCAGGTCGGCAAAACGCACGTTATATCGAGAAGCTGTTTTTTCGTGCCAAGGCGACGTTTGTGTCTAGCTAACGGACAAAGTCCGCAAGCGCGACTGCGCGTCGCCGGTTTTCCGGCGCCCTCGCGGAGCATAGGCCCTGTAAGGGCCGCTCATGCGTGAGCGCTGGTCAGATCATCGTGTTCACGATGAGCATAAGGAATGAGAACGATCAAGCCGATCGAACTATTAGTACCGGTAAGCTTCAAGCGTTGCCGCTCTTCCACACCCGGCCTATCAACGTGGTCGTCTTCCACGGTTCTCAGGGAATACTCGTTTTAAGGTGGGTTTCCCGCTTAGATGCCTTCAGCGGTTATCCCGTCCGGATATAGCTACCCTGCTATGCGGCTGGCGCCACAACAGGTCCACCAGAGATCCGTCCATCCCGGTCCTCTCGTACTAGGGACAGATCCTTTCAATATTCCTACACCCACGGCAGATAGGGACCGAACTGTCTCACGACGTTCTGAACCCAACTCACGTACCGCTTTAAATGGCGAACAGCCATACCCTTGGGACCTGCTCCAGCCCCAGGATGCGATGAGTCGACATCGAGGTGCCAAACAACCCCGTCGATATGGACTCTTGGGGGTCATCAGCCTGTTATCCCCGGCGTACCTTTTATCCGTTGAGCGATGGCCCTTCCACGCGGGACCACCGGATCACTATGACCGACTTTCGTCTCTGCTCGACTTGTCAGTCTCGCAGTCAGGCAGGCTTATGCCATTGCACTCAGCGAACGATTTCCGACCGTTCTGAGCCCACCATCGCGCGCCTCCGTTACTCTTTAGGAGGCGACCGCCCCAGTCAAACTACCCACCATACATTGTCCCGGACCCGGATAACGGGCCGCGGTTAGACATCCATAGTAATAAGGGTGGTATTTCAAGGGTGGCTCCACCTGAGCTGGCGCCCAGGTTTCAAAGCCTACCACCTATCCTACACATGCCACTACGAATGCCAATGTAAAGCTATAGTAAAGGTGCACGGGGTCTTTCCGTCTAACCGCAGGAACCCCGCATCTTCACGGGGAATTCAATTTCACTGAGTCTATGCTGGAGACAGCGGGGAAGTCGTTACGCCATTCGTGCAGGTCGGAACTTACCCGACAAGGAATTTCGCTACCTTAGGACCGTTATAGTTACGGCCGCCGTTTACTGGGGCTTCGATTCAGAGCTTGCACCCCTCCTCTTAACCTTCCAGCACCGGGCAGGCGTCAGACCCTATACGTCGTCTTGCGACTTCGCAGAGCCCTGTGTTTTTGATAAACAGTCGCTACCCCCTGGTCTGTGCCACCCTCCTCTACTTGCGTAGAAAAGGGTCACGCTTCTTCCGAAGTTACGCGTGCAATTTGCCGAGTTCCTTCAGCATAGTTCTCTCAAGCGCCTTGGTATACTCTACCTGACCACCAGTGTCGGTTTCGGGTACGGTTTATAAGGAGGAGCTATTTCCTGGAACCGCTCCGCTGCCCGTTCAATCCGATAAGATTGGACAACTTGTGCGATCCGTCACTACCTCCAAGCCCACGAATATTAACGTGGTTCCCATCGACTACGCGTTTCCGCCTCGTCTTAGGGGCCGGCTAACCCTGCTCAGATTAGCTTTAAGCAGGAACCCTTGGTCTTTCGGCGGGGGAGTCTCTCACTCCCCTTACGTTACTCATGTCAGCATTCGCACTTCTGATACCTCCACCACCCCTCACGGGTATGGCTTCGTCAGCTTACAGAACGCTCCGCTACCGCTTGGCCCTTGCGGACCAAACCCTAAGCTTCGGTGTATGGCTTTAGCCCCGTTACATTTTCGGCGCAAAGACCCTTATTTAGACCAGTGAGCTGTTACGCTTTCTTTAAATGATGGCTGCTTCTAAGCCAACATCCTGGTTGTTTTGGGATCCTCACATCCTTTCCCACTTAGCCATAACTTGGGGACCTTAGCTGTAGGTCAGGGTTGTTTCCCTTTTCACGACGGACGTTAGCACCCGCCGTGTGTCTGCCGACTAGTACTCCCAGGTATTCGGAGTTTGGTTAGGTTTGGTAATCCGGTGAGGACCCCTAGCCCATCCAGTGCTCTACCCCCTGGGGTATTCGGTCGACGCTCTACCTAAATAGATTTCGCGGAGAACCAGCTATTTCCGAGTTTGATTGGCCTTTCACCCCTAGCCACAAGTCATCCCGAACTATTGCAACAGTTATGGGTTCGGTCCTCCAGTAAGTGTTACCTTACCTTCAACCTGCTCATGGCTAGATCACTCGGTTTCGGGTCTAATGCGACGAACTGAACGCCCTGTTCAGACTCGCTTTCGCTGCGCCTACACCTAGCGGTTTAAGCTTGCTCGTCACACTAAGTCGCTGACCCATTATACAAAAGGTACGTGGTGACCCTTGCGGGCTCCCACTGTTTGTAGGCAATCGGTTTCAGGTACTCTTTCACTCCCCTTGTCGGGGTGCTTTTCACCTTTCCCTCACGGTACTAGTTCGCTATCGGTCATGCACGAGTACTTAGGCTTGGAAGGTGGTCCTCCCAATTTCAGACAGGATTTCACGTGTCCCGCCTTACTCGAGGACGATTGATCGCATTACGCGTACGGGGCTGTCACCCACTATGGCCCTACTTTCCAGAAGGTTCCGCTTGTCTCTCAATCGCCACTGGCCTGGTCCGGGTTCGCTCGCCACTACTTCCGGAGTCTCGGTTGATGTCCTTTCCTACGGGTACTTAGATGTTTCAGTTCCCCGCGTTCGCCACTTTATCCCTATGTATTCAGGATAAGTTACCTATTATCGATACTTGGAAACCACAGTAGCAGATCGCTCTGCTACTCTGATTTTCCAAGTACCTTAGGTGGGTTTCCCCATTCGGAAATCTACGGATCAAAGGGTATTCGCACCTCCCCGTAGCTTATCGCAGCGTATCACGTCCTTCATCGCCTGTGCATGCCAAGGCATCCACCAATTGCCCTTAAGACACTTGATCGTTCTCATTGCCAATGCCCATCCGCGCAATCCGAAGGATTGTCGCTTCAGCCTCTCCCTTGCGGGGTTGGCGTCCGCGCAATTCCAAAGGAATTGTCGCCTGAACCGGATCCTGTGCGGGATCCACATTCGATGTCATTGGCACAAAAAGACCAGCTTCTCGAGATCGGTTCGAGGGTGCGGTTAGGCAAACCCATCATATGCGGGAGATTGAGCGTCTCCTGCGACAAATCACGAACCTTTCGGCTCATGAAGTTCGAACAAATCTTCTCTTTACGATGTCAAAACAGAACAAGCGGCAAGCCAAGAAGCTCACCACAAACCTTTATACGAATAACTTTTTGACCACCCTCACTCGACACACTTCAAGGCGACGATCCTGCGGATCGCGCGACACG
>NZ_JAMYUO010000053.1:0-8609 GCF_040323125.1 Mesorhizobium sp. M0062 | reverse complement strand
CGCGAGCACAAGAAGCTCGCTCTGCGCCAAGCCGCATGACCAGCATCATGGCTGCCCCATTTTGCAGAACTTGACGCACACAACCATTTTCTTGAGCCCTTTGCCCGCGGCCATCCGCCCGCGACTTCGACCGCCGCCTCAGGCAGGCGGTCGTGTCGCGTCAAATTGCATGCATCATTGACAGGTTGCCTAACTTTTCGGCGCGGATCTCACAATTTATTAAAATTGTAAGTCTCTCCTACAAAGTTGTATTAGGATCAGCTTAACGCCTTCGGCATTATCTATTAAATGATGGGCGACGATCTCCTTGGTGTACTATAGAATGATTCCCTGGAACGACGGATCAATTTAAGAGTTGATCCGAAATGGTCGCTCGAAGGTTGTCGAACGACCAAGGCAGCACGCGCAAGGAGTGTCGGAATGACCACAGTCCTCAACGCCAAAGGCATTCCACTTCCGTATACCGGCGCTTCCACCCATTGGTTCTCGGCGACTGGAGGCGCGCCTTACCGCTACGGCACCTCGGGCAACGATTCCTTCTGGGGCGACACCAACGTCAAGGTCACCATGTATGGCGGCGCGGGCGACGACTATTACCATCTCTATTCGACGATCAACAAAGCGGTCGAGAACTACGGCGCGGGCGTCGACACGATCGATACCTGGATGAGCTACAAGCTGCCCGCCAATTTCGAGAACCTCGTCGTCACCGGCGACGGCCACTATGCCTTCGGCAATGCTCAGGACAACATCATAACGGGCGGCGCTGGCAGCCAGACGCTGGACGGCGGCAAGGGCAATGACGTGCTGATCGGCGGCGCCGGCGCCGACACCTTTATCATCACCAAGGGCAATGGCAGCGACCTTATCTCCGATTTCGGCGCGACCGACACGGTGCGCCTCAACGGCTATGCCTTCACCTCGTTCGAGGCCGTCCACGCCAATATGGTCCAGGTGGGATCGAACGTGCAGCTGAACCTCGGCTCGAGCGAGGTGCTGGTGTTCCACAACACCACGATCGACAAATTTCAGCCCGGCCAGTTCGAGCTGCCGATCGACAAGACCGGCATGACGCTGTCCTTCAACGACGATTTCAACACGCTGAGCCTGTGGAACGGCCAGAGCGGCATCTGGGATTCCAATTTCTGGTGGGGGGCGCAGAACGGCAGCTCGCAGCCCCAGAACGGCGAGCTGCAATGGTATATCGACGCCAATTATGCGCCGACCAGCTCGGTCCATCCGTTCAGCGTCGCAAGCGGCGTGCTCACCATAACCGCGGCGCATGCGCCCGACGACATCAAGCCGCTGATCAACAATTACGAATACACTTCCGGCATACTGACGACGCACGACACCTTCTCGCAGACCTATGGCTATTTCGAAATGCGGGCCGATCTCCCGGAAAATGCCGGCGCGTGGCCGGCCTTCTGGCTTCTGCCCGAAGACGGTTCATGGCCCCCGGAACTCGACGTGATCGAAATGTATGGGCAGAACCCGAATGCGCTTCTCATGACCGCGCACACAAATGAGACGGGAACCCACACCACGGTCGGGTCGACGGTGAATGTCTCCAACACCGACGGCTATCACACCTATGGCCTGTTGTGGACGCCGGACAAGCTGGTCTGGACCTATGATGGCGTCCAGGTCGCGGAAGCGGCGACGCCGTCCGATATGAACAAGCCCATGTATATGCTGGTCGACCTTGCGGTCGGCGGTCAAGCCGGCGCGCCGCCCGACCATCTGGCGACGCCCGCGCAAATGAAGATCGACTATATCCACGCCTATACGCTGAACGATTTGCAGCAGAGCCATCTGAGCACGACAGCCGAGCACGCGGTCTAGATGTCGCGAGACCGCGCGCCAATCAGCGATGCGGCCATCGGCCTGCGCCCGGTCTTCCTGCGTGGCATCGCCGACATCGGCATCTTTTCGTTGCTGATCAACATCCTGCTCCTGGTGATCCCGCTCTATCTGCTGCAGGTCTATGACCGGGTGTTGCCGTCCTCCAGCGTCGAGACGCTGCTTTATCTCTCGGCCATGGCGGTCCTCGCGCTCGCCTTCCTCGGCCTGCTGGACGCGGTCCGCGCCATCTACGCGCAACGTGTTGCGGCCACCGTCGACCAGAAACTGGGCGCGCGGACATTCGCCGCCTCGCTTGGCGCCAGACATGCCGGCAGCGGGCTGTCGCCGCTGAACGACCTTGCCACGACTTGCGCCTTCATCAGGTCGCGCGGCGTGGCGGTGTTGTTCGACCTGCCGTTTGCGCCCGTCTTCCTGGCCTTGCTCTATTTCATCCATCCCGTCCTGTTCTGGCTGACGCTCGCCGGCGCCGTGCTGCTGTTTCTCTTGGTCGTGGCCAACCAGCTTGCCATCGGCAGGAACGATGCCATGTCGGCGGAACGCTCGGCGGTGGCCAGCCAGGCGGAGCAGGCCTTCGCCCGCAACACCGACACGCTGCGCGCCATGGGCATGGTGCAAAATGCCGCCGCGGTCTGGGGACAGCACGTTGCTGAGGCGCTGACCCTGCATGACCGTTCCGGAAGCGCCAATGCGATCTTCAGCGCGACGTCGCGGGCGCTGCGCATGATGCTGCAACTGGCGATCCTCGGCGCCGGCGCGTGGCTGGTGCTACAAGGGCAGATGACCGCCGGCATGATCTTCGCTTCGTCGCTGGTGTCGTCGCGCGCGCTGCAGCCGCTCGACCAGCTGATCGGATCCTGGCGGCAGATCGTCGACGCCAAGCGATGCTGGAAGCGGCTGGACACCGCCCTTGCGGCGCAACCAGCGCAGGGGCGCAAGCTCGCACTGCCCGATCCATTGGGCGCGATTTCGGTGCAGGATCTGTTCTTCATCGCGCCGACTGCGGCTTTCGGCACGGAGCCCATCCTCAAGCGGTTGAATTTTGCCATCGGCGCCGGCGAAGCGGTGGCGATCGTCGGCCCGAGCGGGGCCGGCAAATCGACGCTGGCGAAATTGCTTGTGGGCGCGCTGCAGCCGACCGGCGGCGCGGTCAGGGTCGACGGCGCCGACCTGAGGAGCTGGGACGAAACCCAGCTTGGCAGGCATATCGGCTATCTCGCGCAGGAGGTGGAGCTTTTCCCGGGATCGATCGCGCAAAATGTCGCCCGCTTCGAACCCGACGCCGATGACGCCGCGATCGTCGAAGCGGCCAGGCGCGCCGAGGCGCATGAGCTGATTCTCACGCTGCGCGACGGCTATCAGACCATGATAGGCCCGTCGCATACCGTGCTATCGGGCGGCGAGCGCCAGCGGATAGGGCTGGCGCGCGCCTTCTACGGCAAGCCACGCATGCTGGTGCTGGACGAGCCCAACGCCCATCTCGACGGCAGTGGGGAGGCGGCGCTCGAAGGGATGCTTTCGGCCGCGCGAAGTGTAAGCGTCACGACAGTCGTCATCACGCATCGCCCTTCGATCGCCGCGGCCTGCGACCGCGTCATGGTCCTGCGCAACGGCATGGTCGAAGCTTTCGGCCCTGCGAGCGAGGTGCTGAGGCAACCGGCGGCCGGCAAGGCCGGGAGCGCGGTGGTGACAGGCTCGTTCGTGCCGACCGTGCGCCCGCACAGCGTCCGCTTCGGGTCATAGACGATGATGCAGCAGAGCCTCGCCTTCGAAGGTCGACCGCGCACCGACTTCCGCCGCATGGCCGTCGTCGGCTACGTGGCCATAGCGCTCTTCGTCGGCTGCTTCGGTTATTGGGCGGCGAACGCGCCGCTATACGGCGCGGTGATCACCTCCGGCACGATCTCGGCGACGGGCGGCAACATCCTCATCCAGCACCCCGAGGGCGGCATCATCGAGCAATTGCTGGTGCATGAAGGCGACCGCGTGCAAAAAGGCGAACCGCTGGTCCTGCTCGACCGCAGGGCGGCCGAGACCGACCTCAACCGGCTGACCAGACAGACGATCGCGCTCAGGGCAAGTGCCGCGCGACTTGAGGCCGAGCGCGACGGATCGGACAGGCTGGCGCCGATCGCCGAAGCAGCACCCGCGCCGTTCCAGCGCGATTTCGACAATCTGGTGCACGAACAGCAGAAGGAGTTCGAGGCCAGGCTCGCCCGGTTCCGCTCCGAGCAGTCGATCCTGGCGCAGCGCGTCGCCATGCATCGTGAGTCGGCGCTGGGCCTGGAGGCGCAGAAACTCGCCATCCAGCAACAGGCCGAGATCGTGAAGAAGGAACTCGGCATCAAGACCGGCCTGCTCGACAAGGGTCTCACCAACCGCAGCGAATATTCGCAGCTTCTGCGCAGCGAGGCCGATCTGGTCGGCCAGGCCGGCGCGCTGGAGGCGGATATCGCAGCGACCAAGACGCAGATCGTCGAAGCCCAGGCGCAGGTCGAGCGCGCGACCACGCAGCGCGTCGAGGACGCGCTGACCAAGCTCGACGAGGTTCGCACCAGCCTGGCCGACATCGGCGAACAGATCACCGCAGCCGAGGCGGTGCTGGGGCGCACGACGATCAAGGCGCCGGCAGCCGGCATCGTGGTATCCTCGATCTACAACTCCAAAGGCAGCGTGATTGCGCCGGGGCAGAAGATCATGGAGATCCTGCCCACCGCGTCGGGCCTCATCGTCGACGCGAAGCTGCGGCCGAAGGACGTGGATCTGGTTCGCGTCGGCCAGCCGGCGAAGCTCAGGCTGTCCGCCCTGAACGCGCGCCTCACCCCTGAGGTCCCGGCTACGGTGACGCAAATTTCCGCCGACAGGCTGATCGATGAAACCACGCATGAGGCGTATTTCCGCGCCAGGCTGAAGATCACCGACACGCTGCCGCAGGGCGTGAAAGCCGAGCAGCTTTACCCGGGAACGCCGGTCGAGGCGTTTATCAGCACCGGCGACCGAACCTTCCTCGAATATCTGGCGCGGCCGATGCTGGACTCGTTCGCGCGCGCGTTCACGGAGCGATAGGCGCCAACTCGTCCTCCCAGTTGACGCCGCCGTAGAACACCCTGAGAATCACCACCTGGTCGCCTTCTACGGTGAAGGCCACAGTCAGGCGGCGCTCGAAGCCAACGATGCGAAGCCCCGGCCGCACATCATCCCTTAGGGTTCCGCGTTCCGAGGCATAGTCGAGACCCAGGCAAAATCGCTCGATCCGCTCGATGTAGCGAAGGGCGGTGAGGTTGCCGGATGCGTGAGCGACCGTATCGTATATCCATAACAGGTCCGTCTGGGCTTCCGGCAAAAGGACAACATGCCGGCGCTTCACACGTTCCCCTTGAGGCGAGCTGCGTGATGTGCGCGAATGCTGTCAAAAGACTTGTCGGCCGGGATGGCCTGGGAGGGGTCTGCCTTCCACCTATCATAGGTCGGCGCGACCTCCTCACGCAGCCAGCGCTCCACGGCGGCGTCGCGTTCCTGCAATGCGCGAAGACCGGCGCGGATCACTTCACTGCTGGTCGCGTATGTGCCGGACCGAACGAGCTGGTCGATGAAAGCAGCCTGCTCGGCCGGCAGGCTGAAGGTGCGTTTTTCGGTGGCGGACATGGATCCCTCCTATCAGGTTGGTATGATATTATCATACCAACGGCGAGATCGCACGCCCCAATATAGGCTTAGGGACCGCTCCCCTTGCCGTCGGCAAAGACACCGGACATTCGGTTCGGATGCCTGAGATGGGTCGGCGTGATACCGGTCTGATGGCGGAAGACACGGCTGAAATGGCCGGCATTGGGAAAACCGCAGCGGTAGGCGATGTCGCCGATTGCCAAGTCGCTCCCCTCCAGCAGCGACTTGGCCTGATGTACGCGCAGCGCAAGATAGGCGGCCATCGGGCCGATGCCGAGCTCGGCGCCGAACAGCCGCTCAAGCTGGCGCCGGGATAAATGCAACCGGCCCGCGATCTCGGCGACCGACAGCGTCTCCTGGAGATTGCTTTCCATCAGAAGCAGCGCCCGTTTCACCGCTCGGCTCGACGCGGCCGGAAAGAGATCGCCGACGGGCTGCACATCCAGGCTCGAGCGGATGCGGTCGAGCACGAGGATCTTGGCGGCTTTTTCCGCAGCCTTGCGGCCGATGAACTGCGACACGAAATGGCCGGCAAGGTCGGCCGCACCCGTGCCTCCGGCGCAGGTCGGAGCGGCCCCTATCGACGGAAAACAGGCTGTCGGCATGGGCGTTCACATCAGGGAATTGGCTGCGGAAATCCTTGATGTGAAACCAGCTGACGGCAGCACTGTAGCCATCGAGCAGACCGTAGCGCGCGAGCACGAAGCTGCCGGTGCAGAGTGCCGTCAGCGGCACGCCCTTTTCGGCCGCCCGCAACAGGAAGGCCTCCTTTTCGGAGCTGAGGCTGCGGTTGGTGTCGAGCAGGCCACCGACCACGACGACATTGTCGAACTCCTGCGGATTGCCGATCGCCTTGGTCGGCAGCAACTCGACACCGCAACTCGCCCGGATCGGCAGGCCACGCTCGCCGACGATCTCCCAGTCGAACTCGATCCGGCGGCTGCGGTCGCCTTCATCGCCGGCCAGCCGCAGCGTGTCGATGAACAGCGACAGCGGCGACAGCGTGAAGTCGCGAACCAAGAGAAACGCAAACCGCCTGGCCATTGTTGCTCCGAAACGTTCCTTCGGGTGGATGGAAGCAAAGATGTCGCACAGGCGAGCACGCGGCGCTTTTCAGGAGAAGCCACCGGATGTCGGAGATGAGATCGACGGCCTCAGTGCGGAGCTGGAAATTCTCTGGGTTGTGTGGTGGTCATGGGATGTCGTCATCTACGCTCACACAAGACAGGCAGATGGACCAGTGGAATTGATCAGCATGGCACGGCGTGAGAAAAACCCTATCGTGTTTGTGTAACCTGCAGCACCAAAGCGGAGCCCAAGCCATGACCCTCACCAATCGCGATATCATCGAGCTGACGGCATGGCGCCGCAAGCTGCACCAAAACCCGGAAATCTCCAACGAGGAAGAACAGACCGCCAAGGAAGTCGTCAGCTTCCTCGCCGATACAGCGCCGGACAAGGTGCTGACCGGCCTCGGCGGTCATGGCGTGGCGGCGGTCTATGACAGCGGCCAGGCGGGACCGACGGTGCTGTTCCGCTCGGAGATCGATGCGCTGCCGATCGAGGAGCTTTCGGGCGTCGAGCATGCCTCGCAGGTGCCGGGAAAGTCGCATATGTGCGGCCATGACGGCCACACCGCGATCCTCGCCGCACTTGGCCGCCAGCTCGGGCGTGAGCGGCCGGCCCGCGGCCGCGTCGTCTTGATGTTCCAGCCGGCGGAGGAGACCGGCAATGGTGCGGCCGGCGTCGTCGCCGATCCACGCTTTGGCGAGATCGCGCCGGACTTCGCCTTCTCGCTGCACAATCTGCCGGGCGTGCCGTTCGGCGAGGTGCGTCTCAAGCCCGGCGTCGTCAACTGCGCCTCGCGCGGCATCCGCATCGTGCTGGACGGCAAGACCGCGCATTCCTCCATGCCCGAAACCGGCGTGTCGCCGATGCCGGCGATCAGCCAGCTGATGCCGGCGCTTCCGGCACTGGGGCGCGGCACTTTCGCCGATGACGATTTCAGCATGGTCACCGTCACCCATGCGACGATGGGCGAGGCCGTGTTCGGCATCGCGCCCGGCTACGCCGAGGTTTGGGCGACGCTGCGCACAAGGCGTGACGAGCGCATGGCGGAGCTGGTCGCAGCTGCGGAGGCGCTGGCCGCCAGGATAGCTGCCGAGCACCGCCTGTCCGTGCGCTGCGACTATCACGAAATCTTCGTCGCCAGCGTCAATGCGCCGGACGCGGTGGAACATCTCAACCGCGCGCTGGACGAAGCGGGCGTCGCGCGCAGCGAGGAAGCCCTGCCGATGCGCGCTTCGGAAGATTTTGGCATCTTCGGCCACAAGGCGAAGTCGGCGATGTTCTTCCTCGGCGCGGGCGAGCGCACCCCGTCATTGCACAATCCCGATTATGATTTTCCCGACGATCTGATCCCGATCGGTTCGAAGATCTTCATGCGCACGGCGCGCAACCTGCTGGGGTGAGCGGCCCTGCAAAATCCGCATCCTGAAGCTGCCTTTTTCCCGCTGGAATCGTCTTGTAGTCGCCTCCTACATTAGGAGGGGCTTGCGGATGAGAATTGCAATGGTCGTCGCGTTGACTGCGACAGTGGCAGGGTGCGTATCGTCTCCGGTCCAGTATGGAGCCTCGCTCTCGACCCAAGACCCGAAATGGGCGACGCCGGAATGCCAGCAGGCCCGCACCGATGCCATGAATTACGACGCGCGCGAGAAGGAGCATCCGGGATGGGCCGCCGGCGTCGTGCTGGGGCCCTACAGCATGGGCCTCGTGGCGGCCATCAAGGAGCATGAGCAGCAGCAGCGAAGGCTGTTGGCGCGCCAGATGCATCTGCAGTGCTCGAGCCTGCCGCTGCCGAAGGATTTGGACTTCGATCCGCAAATCTACGCACCAAAGCCGGGGAAATATCCGTAGGGCTGGGATTGGTTTGCACAGGGACCATAGCGGAGGCTTGCGCCCTACGAATACCCCCACCCTCAATCCCTCCCAGGTTGTGTGCGTCAAGTTCTGCAAAATGGGGCAGCCATGATGCTGGTCATGCGGCTTGGGGCAGAGCGAGCTTCTTGTGCTCGCGC
>NZ_JAMYUO010000052.1:0-9770 GCF_040323125.1 Mesorhizobium sp. M0062 | reverse complement strand
GTCCACAGCAGACAAGACCGAGCATGCCGTGCGCGAACGAATTTCCGATACGTCTCAGCGCCAAACCTAGCTTGATGATCCTGGACCAACGATAGCCGGCCTCTCCAGAAGGCGTGCATAATAGTCGCGCTGATCGCTGCGCGTGGAGCTCGATCATGCCCTTCAAAGCACGTGGAAGATGGGCGGACGGGGACTTAATTCCTGACCACCTTGCAACCTGTCAGATTTTCCGACTGGCCAGCAATCTTGTCAGCCAGTCAGGATCCATTTCGGGAACAGAGGACAAAAGCCGTTCGGTGTAAGCGGCATGCGGAGGTGTGAGAACCACGCTCTTCAATCCCTGCTCGACGACTTTGCCGCCGTGCATGACGACAATCTCGTCTGCTATCGCGCGCACCGTGGCAATGTCATGGGTAATGAAGATGTAGCTCATCCCGAGTTCACGCTGTAGGCGCATCAGAAGCTTGAGGATCTCCTCCTGCACAATTTGGTCGAGCGCGGATGTGATCTCGTCGCAGATGATAAGCTCCGGTTCGGCAGCCAATGCCCGCGCAATGCAGACGCGTTGTTTTTGGCCACCTGATAGCTCGCCAGGTAGACGTTCCAGAAAATCCTCGCTCATCTCGACCATGTGCATAAGTTCGCTTATCCGGCGATCTCTCTGCGCGCCTTTGAGGCCGAGGTAGAATTCGAGTGGCCGCTCTAAGACTTCTTCGACCGTTTGGCGCGGATTAAGGGCGTTGTCGGGCATTTGATAAATCATCTGGACGCGACGCAGGACCTCCTTGGGCCGCGCCTTCAGGCTCTTGGAAAGGAGCTGGCCTGCGAAAGAAATCGAACCCGAACTTGGCGGCAAGAGTCCGGTAACGACTCGAGCGAGCGTCGATTTCCCAGAACCGGATTCGCCGACCACAGCGACTGTTCTTCCGCGCGGAACCTTGATGGAGACATCCTGGAGCACCTTGACCCCTCCGGCATAAGCCGCGGTGACGTTGTCTATCGTCAAGAGATAGTCATCGGCTGGAACTTCGGGCTTGGCGAGCTTGCGGACTGCCCAGAGCGTCCTCGTATATTCCTGGCTGGGGGAGGCCAGCATCTGGCGTGTGTCAGCCACCTCCACGGTAACTCCGTGTCGCAGAACCATGATGCGATCCGCCATTTGCGCCACCACCGCCAGGTCATGCGTTACGTAGATTGCAGCAGTACTGAATTCCTCAACGATGTTGCGAATGGAGGCAAGGACTTCAACCTGCGTGGTCACATCGAGCGCCGTTGTTGGCTCGTCGAATATTATGAGGTCCGGTCGACAAGCCATTGCCATCGCTGTCATGGCCCGTTGCAACTGCCCGCCTGAGACCTGATGAGGATAGCGAAAGCCTATGCTCTCGGGTTCTGGGAGCTGAAGACGCCGATAAAGATCCACGGCGCTCCGGTTCGCCTCTTCCCGGCTGACGATTCCATGCGCCACCGCGGTTTCGATGGTTTGTTCCAAAAGTCGATGTGCCGGATTGAAGGAGGCCGCCGCGCTTTGCGCGACATAGGCAATGCGGGAGCCCCGGAGACGACGGCGCCCCTTTTCATTGACTGCCAGGAGATCAATCCCGTCGAACAGGACCGAGCCCTGTGTGATCCGGCAGCCCGGTTTGGCATAGCCCATTGCGGCAAGGCCAATGGTGGACTTGCCGGCGCCTGACTCGCCGATTAGGCCAAGAACCTCCCCCCGCTTCAGCGTAAGATCGATCCCGCGGACGATGGGATGCCACTGTTCGTCCGAGGATCCCTCCACATGCAGATTGCGGATTTGCAGTAGATCCTTTCCTTTTTCGCGTGAGCCTGGATCGCTACTTTTCATCCCGCAACCCGCTTGTTGCGTGCAGGTACCAGTCCACAACGAAATTTACGGATACGGTAAGAAGAGCTATCGCGCCGGCCGGAAGCAGCGGCGTGACATCGCCGTAAGTGATCAGGGTTGCGTTCTCGCGCACCATTGATCCCCAATCGGCCGTCGGCGGCTGAATACCGACTCCGAGGAACGACAGCGCCGCGACTGTCAGGAACACGAAGCAGAATCGCAAGCCGAACTCGGCGACCAGTGGAGGCATGACATTGGGAAGGATTTCATTGGCGATGATCCATCTCGGTCCCTCGCCGCGCAATCGCGCCACCTCGACATATTCCATCACGGCCACGTTAAGCCCAACGGCGCGAGAAAGCCGAAAGACACGGGTGGAATCGAGAAGCGCAATGATAACAATCAGGCTGGTGATCGACGAGCCGAAGATCGACAGAAGCACCAGCGCGAAGATCAGACTCGGGATCGACATCAGCACGTCCACCGCACGCGACAAGATCTGGTCGAGCCACCCCCTATACAATGCGGCAAGGAGGCCGAGCGACACGCCTACCGCGAAGGAGAGCAATGTAGTCGCGACCGCGATAGCGATGGTGTTGCGCGCACCGTAGATCAAGCGGGTGAGCATGTCGCGGCCGAGCTGGTCGGTTCCCAATTTGAATTCCTGATTCCACGGCGCGAAGGCTTCGCTGAAGACCTGCGTCTCGCCATATGGGGCTATCCAGTGCGCGAAGACCGCAACAAGGACGTAGCCAACGATCACCACGATGCCGAACCATGCACTAAGCGGTGCCTTCTTCAGCGCTGTTGTCGCCCGGCTGGCACGCGAGCGCCTCAGCCTCTGAACCGCAGCGATAGATTGGGATCTGGTCATCGTGGGTGCAAGAGCCTGGGGTTGGTGGCGATGGAAATAATGTCGGCCAGCAGGTTGAGAAGGATGTAGGTCGCGGCGAAAATCAGGGCACACGCCTGGACAACCGGAACATCCCTGGATTTTACCGCATCAACCATCAGTTGGCCGATCCCGGGATAGACGAAAACGACCTCGACCACGACCACTCCGACGATGAGATATGCCATATTGAACGCCACGACAGTGACGATGGGAGCCCAGGCATTGGGCAGGGCATGCCTCAGCACGATCACCATCGGGGACATTCCCTTGAGGCGCGCCATATCGATGTAGGGGCTTGCGAGCATGTTGATGATGGCCGCTCGGGTCATGCGCATCATGTGGGCCACGATCACGAGTGTAAGGGTGATTGCCGGCAGCGCCACTTTCCAGAGGTGCTCCCAAAATGGGGTCTGATCGTTCACATTCGACAATGTCGGAAATTTGGGAACCGCATTGAGTGCCCAAGTCAGTGAGATACTGAGCCAATGGGGCAGGGATTGAGCGAAATCGGATGCAATGAACGTGTCGCGCGAGATCACCAGGTAGGCGAGCATATAGGCGACGAAAAACTCCGGGAACGAAATAGTTGTCAGTGTCACGGCATTCACCAGCCGGTCGAACCAGCCGTTGCGGTACAGCGCGGCGAGAATGCCAAGCCCAAGCGCCAGCGGAACCGCTATCAGCGCGGTCACCGCTGCAAGAAACATCGTATTGTAGAGGCGTGGCGCGATGATCTCGGCCACGGTACGCCGATATCCGGTGCGGCTCGCGAACGAAGAGCCGAAGTCGCCGTGAAGCATTTGCGCGACCCAGACGAAATAGCGCTCGACAGGCGGACGATCGATGCCGATTTCCCGCTGAAAGGCGGCGACCGTTTCGGGCGTCGCCGACTGCCCGAGCGTGGCCTTGGCGAAGTCGCCCGGAAGCATCGCGATGGCAGAGAAGATGATGATGGACACGATGAACAAAGTGACCAGGCCGAGGCCAAGGCGCTGCAGAACCGTTCTTGCGACGGGGTTCATGTGAGTGCCGTCTCCCTTTGGGCGGCAGTCCTGCACTCGGAGCAAGCCGACCGGAGCCTCACAACCATCGTGGCCCGGCCGCCTTTTCATGCCGTGGCGATCCACCAGCGTTCGGCCATTTTCAGTCCATCGTTCTCCCAGTTGGGCGCCACTTCGCCATGTGCGAGCTTTTTGGATTGGGCGCTGACGAAATTGTTGAAGACCAGCACGATGCTGCCGCCATCGTCGTGGGTTAGTTGCTGCATCTCGGCATACATTCCCGCTCGCTTGGCCTCGTCCGTCTCGGCCCGCGCCTTAACAAGCAATTCGTTGAAATGGGGATTTTTCCAGAACGACTCATTCCAGCTGGAGTCCGCGGCGAAGGCTTGCGTGAACATCCAGTCGGCCGTCGCTCGACCGCTCCAATAGGATGCGCACCAGGGTTTCTTGAGCCAGATATTGTCCCAATAAGCGTCCTCGGCCTCCCGCACGACATTGACGTCGATGCCGCATTGGGCTGCCGTCTCGCGAATGAGCGAAGCCGCATCCACCGCGCCTGCAAAAGCGGCATCGGCGACCGAGAGATCCACCTTCAGGTTCTCCATTCCGGCCTTTTTCAGGTAGTGCTTGGCTTTTTCCGGATCGAAGTTGTGTTGCGGTTGCGGATCCTTGGCGAATTTGATCGCTGGCGCGATCGGGTTGTCGTT
The DNA here is from genome assembly GCF_040323125.1 of Mesorhizobium sp. M0062. NCBI lineage: Bacteria > Pseudomonadati > Pseudomonadota > Alphaproteobacteria > Hyphomicrobiales > Phyllobacteriaceae > Mesorhizobium > Mesorhizobium sp. M0062. The sequence continues at coordinate 5,315 of NZ_JAMYUO010000052.1, read as the reverse complement.
AGCCACGGTGGCGTGGCCGAGAAAGATCTTGTCGACGATTTCTTGGCGATTGATCGCCCATTTCAATGCCGTTCGCACGTCTGGATTATCAAACGGCGCCATCGCGGCATTCATCGGCAAGGTATAATGTCCGTAGCCGGTGACCTCGACGATTTCCACCTTCGGATTGCGTTTCAACATGCCGAGGGTCTTGAGGTCGGCGCGGCCGATATAGTCCACCTCGCCCGTCGACAAGGCCGCCATGCGAGCGGCAAGATCAGTGATGGCGATGAATTCCACCTCGTCGAGATAGGGCTTGCCGTTTTTGAAGTAGTTTGGATTGCGCTTGAGTTTCGCCGAAACGCCGGGCTGGAAATTCTCAAGGAGGAAAGCGCCGGTGCGAACCCCTGAAGCCCAGTCCGCCTTGCCGTCCTTGGCTGGCATGATGACCAGATGGTAGTCACTCATGATGTAAGGGAAATCGGCGTTGCCGCTCTTGAGCGTGAAGACCACCGTTTCCGGGCCGTCGGCCTTGATCCCGGCGACGGACTCCAACAGCGACTTCGCCGCCGATTTTGTGTCCTTGCCCATGTGATATTGCAATGACGTCACGACGTCATCCGCCGTCACAGTCTTGCCGTTGTGGAAGGTTGCGCCTTTGCGCAGCTTGAAGGCCCAGGTCTTGGCCCAATCCGAAGATTCGAAGCTCTCGGCGAGGTCCGGTTGGACATTGCCTTTGGCGTCGACCTCAGTGAGGCTGTTGGATAGCGAGCCCGAAAACGCGGTTTGTGTGAACGTATCGGGGTAGCCGGCCGGATCGATTGAATCCGTCGTCGCGCCATGAGCCATGCCGAGCTTGGCGAAGCCGCCGTGCATCGGTTCGGCACGCGCCCTGGCGACGAAGAGCGTGTCGGCGGCGGCGACCGTCAGGCCTGCGGCTATCCCAAGATGAATGAAGTCGCGGCGGGAAACTTTGCCGCCACCGACCAGGCTTTGCGCGAGACCAAGCTTGTATTCAGATTCTGACATTTGACTCTCCCATTGCGGAGTTCTCCGCGTTATTTTTTTCAAGCACCTGCGAACAAATCTGCTAGTTGGCTTCGGCCATCTTTCTTCGAATTTTTCCAATCCCAATCGGCTTTTGGGCCAATCAGGCCGTCACATAGATGCTGCCGGCTTCGACGGTGACTGGAAATGTGCGAGCGCGAATGGACGGATCGACCAAGGCTTCACCTGACTTGATGTCGAATTCCCAGCCATGCCAGGCGCATCGAACGATCTCGTTTTCGCGATGATAGATGAATTGCGCTTGTTCAACGGGCGCGGTTGTCCCGCATTGCGGTCCCTCGCAAAGTGGAGCGCCGCGGTGCGGACAGACATTCAGCAGCGCGTGGAATGAATCTCCGATGCGGAAAATCCCGACCGAAAGGCTGCGGATCTTGGCGATAAACGGAGATCCTGTTTCGATCTCGTCGACGCGGCAGATATATGTCTTCTCGGGCATCGTATGCTTCCTCAGGCAGCATTCGCGGCTTGCGCACGGGGGATGCGTTTGTAGACTTCCAACGCATTCAGTCCCATGATCTTGCTCTTCCAGGCAGGAGGGATTTGCAGCGTGTTGGCATCGTCGTAATCCCAGTGCGGATAGTCCGACGCAAACATCAGCGTGTTTTCCGCGTCGATGGCTTCGAGCGTGGACCAGAGATGTTGGATGTTTGCAGGTTGCTCCAGCGGCTGCGTGGAAAAGCGGATGTTGCGCCGGCAATATTCCGATGGCAGCATCTTCAGCCATGGCGTCTCTTTACGCAGCGCTTTGTAGTCGGCATCCAGGCGCCACAGGACCGACGGAACCCAGGCGACACCGCACTCGATGATCACGAAGTAGAGGTCCGGCCACTTCTCGAAGACGCCATGGGCGATCATGCTTGCCACGTGCGACATCGCGGACATGTGCAAAATGGCATGCGTTTCCCAGAAGAATGTCGTGGGCGCAGGCGCAATGGCAGTTGAATTCACGCCGCCATGCCCGCCCAGATGTATGGCGAACGGCAACCCTACTTCAGCGCAAGCTTCGTAGATCGGATGGTAGAACGGGTCTCCATACGGCTTGACGGACCCTTGGGAAGCGAGAACCTGGACCATACGCGGATGACTGCCCAGACGGCGTATCTCGGCGGCAGCGAGCTTCGGATCCTGTGGTGCGATGATGATCGAACCCATGAAACGATCGTCTTTCGGCAGCCATTGGTTGATCTGATAGTCATTGTAGGCGCTGACCAGGGCGCTGGCATAGTAAGGATTGGCGAGGGTCGACGCCTCGATCGGCTCATCGCCGGTGAGGATCGCCACGTCGACTTTGTACTTGTCGAGGTGCTTCTCTTTCATGATGAGATAATTGTCGGCTTCCGTCTTCGGACGGACGTCCTTGCGGGAGAAGTCCTGCGGATGAAACCAGGGGCGATGGCCATGCGGAAATGCGCCGACTGGACCTGTTTTCTCGCCCTCGGTGAACATGTCTTTCCACAAGCCGGAAAGGTATGGCGTCAACACGGTGGCGCTTGACCAGTAATTGTGACAGTCGCAATCAACTATGAACACTTTGTTCCGCTCCGTGGCCCGTCCCGGCGGTGCGCCGGCCGATGATCTGGTGCAGCTTCCCCCTTGAGTATTGTTTGATCAAGCTTATGGTAGGCAGGAACATGATCGAATTTTTCGATCGGGATTTCCATGCAGCTTGATCACATCGAAACCTTTCTCGACATCATCGAATCGAGAAATTTCAATCGCACCGCAGATCGGTTGGGCTTAACCCAATCGACAATCAGCACCCGCATCAAGAACCTGGAGAGCGCAATCGGATCTGAACTGTTCCAACGCGGACGCGCCGGGGCAGAGCCGACTGCCGCAGGGCGCCGGTTCGAAGCCTACGCAAGATCTCTGGTATCCACTTGGTCGCAGGCTCGCCACGATGTCCGGGCCTTCAACCGTTTCGAAGGCACCTTGCGCGTTGCCGCCCAAGTGGGCATGACCCGCTCAGTCCTGCCCGGGTGGGTCGAAACCCTGTGCCAAGCACTTCCGAAGTCCTCAATCCATGTCGAGTCGGATTATTCGAACCAGATGGTCAGCGACCTCAGCATGGGAAACCTGGATATCGCGGTGCTTTATGCCCCCCGCTACTTGCCTGAGATCGCATACGAGCACCTGATGGTCGAGGAATATGTAATGGTTTCGACTGCCGCCAGAAACCTGTCGGACGTCGATCCCGACACCTACATCCGACCAGGCTACACCGTCGTGCTGGAGAAAACGCACGCAGAGATGCTGGCCCAATTGGCGATCTGCCGACTTTCGACCGGATCGGAAGCTCTGGCGGAGATCATGCTCCGGCGAACGGGCGGCACTTGCTACATGCGCAGCGATGATGCGCGCAGGTTTACCGGTGAGCTTCCATCGTTCCTGGTCGAAGGAGCGCCGACCTTGCACCAGCCAGTCCATACGGCGATACTGGCACGCCGCAAACACGAACCGATCATTCGCAAAGGCATCCGTGCTCTCCATCTCGCTGTTATGTCGCTGGAGGTTTAATCGATATTCCCGATCATAACGCTGGAATAATATTGCTGTTCAGCGGGGTAAGAACTGGCATGTTCGCTCGACCTAACGCCGAGCCGCACGATGAATGCATACGCCTCCATCCAAGCCTCAGATGTCGTGCCCACCATGCGTCAGCGGCGATGGGCACAAAAGACGCGAGATATAGTGCTCTGCCGTCGCGTGATAGACGAGACGCACGATGTGAAAACATTTGTTCTCACATCTGCCGCTGGTCGGATGTTCTGCTTCAGCGCGGGCCAGTATGTTCTCGTGCACCTCAGGATCAACGGCGCCACAATAACGCGCGCCTACTCGGTATCGTCACCGCCGACGCGACCGCTTGATCTTCAGATCACCGTGAAGCGAACGCAAGGCGGGCTCACTTCCAACTGGATCCATGACCATTTGACGCCGGGCAGCGAGATCGAGATCGAAGGGCCGCTCGGTTCGTTCAATCTGGATAAATTGCCGTCGGAGAAACCTGTTTTCCTTTCGGGCGGGAGCGGCGTGACTCCGACCATGTCAATGCTGCGTGCGCTTACAGACCGCGCAGACGACAGGGAGATCCGCTTCATTCACAGCGCGAAAACCCCAGGCGACATCATCTTCCGAGCGGAACTGGAAGCACTTGCCGCTCGCTTTCCCAATGTTCAAGTGACTTTGGTTTGCGGCCAGGGAGGTCCCGCTTGGACGGGTTCAACCGGCCGAATTGATGGTCGGATGCTGCTGAGCCTGGTTCCCGATCTTCAAAAGCGCACTGTTTTTGCCTGTGGGCCCGAAGGGTACATGAAGACGGCACGCGCCTGCCTTGATGCAATAGGCTTCCCGCCAGCGCAGTATCACGAGGAGAGTTTCGGAGGCAGCAATGGTTCTCGGTCGGAATTGGGCTTGGCGATTTCGTCTTCGGTCCGTTTTGTCCGCTCGGGTGTGGAGCATCGCTGCGCGCCCGGAGAGACCCTGCTGGACGCGGCGCGGAACTGTGGCATCTACATCCCAACCGCCTGCCAGCAGGGCGTTTGCGGAACGTGCCGAATAGCCAAACTATCCGGCGAGGTTACCATGGACGATTTAGGCGGACTGAATGCTAAAGAGAAATCTGCCGGCTATGTCCTGGCATGTTGCAGCCGCCCGCGAGGGACGGTTTTGCTCGACGCTTAGCTCGGCGTTGTTGACTGTTGGAAGATTCCGTCGGCGCACGCATCGGCGTCAGGGTCTAACCCAACGGCTCGACGCTCGAAGCTGTCAGTCCGTTATCGGCCCCCAAATGAGACGTTGGAAGCATTGAGGGCAGGGGACAGTTCGTGGCGCAAACGAGATAGCAGCTCCGAGTAGTCATCGCTGTTCGCGAAACGGTCGATTTCTGGACATCGCAATGTCGGGTATGGACTAACGCGCTATCTCGGCTCGAGGACCAATTCAGGTACGCGCCTGACATTAGGTATTGAGCATAGATCCGTGCGTCCCGGAAAGCGGACGCGGCACGATCCGGGTTAGGCGAGTAAGATACGCTCGATGACGGCGGCGCGCGCGGGAACGTCGCAACCAAGGATGAAGCTGTTGCTGGAGTCGAGCGGGCATTCACGCGGCCATGCCGGAGCAGATCGGCGCTACGACGGCCCAGCAGCCTTTGTCGCGGGGGGTTGTGTGCGTCAAGTTCTGCAAAATGGGGCGGCCATGATGCTGGTCATGCGGCTTGGCGCAGAGCGAGCTTCTTGTGCTCGCGCAGGTCGTCCATGTTGATG
>NZ_JAMYUO010000051.1:0-10219 GCF_040323125.1 Mesorhizobium sp. M0062 | reverse complement strand
CGCGGGAATCAGGTGACGTGAACAATCACCAGCCTGCCATGACCGCCCCCTCTCAGCGAATTTGCAGAACTCTCAGCACACTACCTCGCGGGGGGACACCTTGCGGCGGGCGGGCCGCTGGGCCCGACCGGTGAGACTCAGCGCCCGCCGGCAAACAATATCGCACGCCTGCCAATGCCCACGAATCATACAAACGGAGGAAGGAAGATCTAACCAGCTATCGCCATTTCCGATGCGAACGCCTAAGCCTTTTATGAGACCTAAGCGCAGCTTGCAGGCCGCAGCATGGTCCCAATTTGGGACGAATAGTTTGGCACCCATATTGCACCCACATCTTTCGCCGGCTGATCCCCGGTCCTGATCGCGTACTCTGATCAGGTGTAAGGCTCGCCGGGCTCGAGGTAGTTGGGGTCTTCGCCCGGCGAGTTGTCTACCAATGCGCAGTCACAGCCACACGGTGACGCCATACTCCGAAATGCCGCAAGCATTCCGCGGTTGTGCATCGCCCGACCAAGGTCCGATCGGTGTGGGACTTCAGTCGCGCAAAGGGCGATACGGTCTGCGACTCCGGATTTTTTGCTAGATTTCAGAGGGTTACAAAGCGCTTCGCAGTCGTCAGTCGCTCATTGCAACAAGCATTTATCTAAAGTTCATTCAGTCGAATTAGGAAACTCTTATAAGCCGCTCTATAACGAATCGGCGAGGTGGCTATTCGACTGAGGAGGTACCATGACATCCCGAAAAACGCTGTTGGCAGCGCTTGCCGCGCTTGCGCTAGTGACCGCTCCTGCTTTCGCTGGCGCGGGTGGAAACGGAGGTGGTCACGGCAATGGTGGTGGTCACGGCAATGGCGGTGGTCACGGCAGTGGCGGTGGTCACGGCAATGGCGGTGGTCACGGCAATAGCGGCAAGTCCGGCAACAGCGGCGGGAAGTCCGGCAACAGCGCTTCGCACGGCAAGTCGGCATCGGCTCACGCCGGAAAGAAGACCTCGGGCGACGACCAGGTCGCCGTCGACGACATTGAGGTCGCCGCGACGCCTAAGGACAAGAACATTCACGCCAAGCTTGGCCGGCTGAACTCGCTGCAGCGCAACATCAACGCCTATATGAACTCCAAGAGCAAAAAATTCGCCGGCATTCAGGCTTATGTGACAGGGTCGGCGGCCGCCAAGGGCGCCCAAGCCGCGGTAGATGCCGCCCAAGCCGAAGTCGACGCGTTGAACGCCAAATTGAACGACCCGAATACTCCGGCCGACCAAGTCCCGACCCAGGAGCAGATCGATGCAGCGCAGGCAGCGCTCGATACGGCCAATATAGCGGCGGCCGATGCTGCTGCCGCCGTCCCATCGCTGGATGACGCGCTCGCCGATATGGCCAACAAGCCGGTCGACGCCGAGGTCACCGAATGGGCCAACGGCGTGCTTGCCGAGAAGATCGACGAGATGGCTGCCAAGCAGACTCCCGCGGCAACGCCGTAAGGCGGTCACAGCCGAGCGATCCTAGCCGAACGTCCAAGCCGCCGGGTCACACCCCCGGCGGCAGGGCGACGACGAGCTTGCCACCTTATTCTCCTCTTTGAGGGCGACCCTAAACAAGCGGAGTCGCTACCGACGCGTAGGAACAAAAGTGCCGAAATACCGTGTTGAGGATATCGCAGCCGATGCCGTGACGGCCACCCACACCGTCAACGCGAAAACTCCGATCAGGGCGGCGCGCGAAGCGGCGGAACGCGACGTCATTCTACGCCCGGCCACATCTTCGAATACAGCTCAGCCTGTAGGGCGGTCCATACCCGGCTGGCCGCGGCTCACGCTGGTTTCTTGAAACGCACCATGCCGCCGACCTCGATGAGTTCGACTATTGACCCGGACCAGGGTTCTCTGTCTGGTTTTGAGCCAGGGGGGAAGCAATACGATTTCCTGGACGTGCCGCTTGAGGCGTTTGTCGCGTTCAAATCTGCCTTCACCAAGGGCCGCTATTCAACAAGACATCCGCAACCAACTATGCATTCCGGCTCGCCCAAGAAAAGGCTGCAGGCTCCTTGGACGATTAAGGGAGGTTCTTTCAGAAAAACGGCCCGCGCTGATCGAAGGGCGCGGGCCGGTCCGTTGCCGCCGGTCGGCAGCGGGAGGCATCCATTCCGGCCGGTGCAAACCGGCCCCTCCCGCCACAATTAGCAACCTTCGGCAGTCGTTTTCATCTGTCCAGGGGCTGCGGACTTGGCACTGGTGTCATCCTGTTGACCAGGAGCGGCCTGCTTAGCACTGCCACTCTGCTGGCCCGGCGCACAGTCCTTCGCTGAGTTCGAATTGGTCGACTTCGTTGTGGTCGAATCCGTGTTGTTATCTGTCGTCGGCATCGTTGTGGTAGTGGAGGAGCCACTCGACGTCGTCCCTGTTGTCCCTGTCGTCCCCGCGAACGCAAGCCCGCTGGAAAGAGCCATCATGGCAGTGGCAAAAAGAAGCCGTTTCATTCTTCATCTCCTAATGGCAAGTAATGTCCCTTCCATTCGATAACGGGGGATGCGAAGGATCGGTTCCAACGCGACCTTGTCTTGACCGGCAGCTTTGGGGCGGCCGTTAGCGGACTGGCAGCCTTCACGCGGCGGATCTTCGGTAGCTGACATTCCGGCTAGCGCGGACATCGCCTTCCCCATGGGCAGAAATTAGTCTCCTGGGGCCCGCCCACGTTTCTCTCAAGCCACCGATTTCATGGCCGACAGGTTATCACGATGTGTCTGAAGGTGGAGAAGCTGATCGTCGCCCCTTGGTTGTGCAGCCCTTCAGCCGTGGGCCAACCTCCGAACACCCTTGAAAAAGGACTTGAAGTCGTCCCGCACCAGAGCGAACGTCTTCGGATGATCGGGATAACACGGCGGTCACGAGACACCTGTTCCCGCGTCTTTTGCTCGCTCGCCGGCGCAGCGGCAAATTGATCATAGAGTGTACTAAGTGGTCTTGCTGCTCCGGCATCTCGCCGTGAGGAAGAAATGACGCTGAGGATGCCCAACTGTCGTCGGGTCCGCTGGCCGCGCTTATGGGTCACGCCGCAGGCGTTGCAATCCCTTCTATAGCGATGATCCTGGTGTTAGCGGAACGTTTGCGGATCTCGATCAGCCGGGCGTATTCCGGCGAATTATACCAGCCCATCAATGACGCCATGTCGGGGAATTCGACAATGACCAGTCGGTGTGGATCCCAATCACCTTCCAAAACCTTGGTGGCGCCACCGCGGCCCAGGTACCGCCCACCGTACCGCTCTTCGGTAGCGGGAACGTCCCGCCGATATTCCTCGAACAAGGCAGCGTCTTTTACGTCTACATCCGCTATCAGATAGGCAGCCATCTGTGTTTCCTCCTTAGACCTACCTCGCGCTCCTCGGCTTCGGCGTCGTCGGTCCGCACCCTGTCGACGATCTCCGTGCGACATCCAGCGCCAGCGCGCTTTTCGATGATTGTTGGCGCTGCCACGGCTTTCCTTCTTTCGCATAGTTCGCAAAGATTAGCATGATCGCTGCTCTCGTGTCTGGCGGTCTCCCTCAAAGCGTCATCGAGCGCCCTTCAGATGAGACACCGCCGTCTCGACAGGTAGGCTCGGCAGGGTTCGGTATTTCTTCGGTTCTTTTCAACCAAAGCTTGTCGAAAAGCGCGAATGAAAATAGGAAATATGCAACCTGAAAGATGATAAAAATCAGCAAGGTCCATGCAAGGGACTTCCAGAACGAATCGGTTGCTAGGTAAGTCCAGGTCGCTACCACGGTCGACGTGGCAAACATCCCAATCAGTAATCGCGGAAAAAACATCATGTTCAATGCCGCCCCATAGCTGGACCGACCGGTCTCACGTCTACTCCCCAGAAGAACGTAAGGTTTCACTAAATTAGTAATTGCGCAAGCACCAATGGCCAGAACCAAACCTTCCGAACAGCTTTCCCGGGCTGAAATCGAGCGCTTCCTGGCGGCAGCCGAAGCGCTGCACAAGAGCATCGTCGGGCCGCTGTGCGTACCACAGCGAGCATGCCAAGCTCTGTGAGCTCCATCGACCCCTTTTGAAGGCGATCGAGAACATCACCGGCCACAAGGCGCAGTTCATCCAAAGGAACGGGACAGGGCCGTCTCAGCCGCGCGGGAGCCGTCTGGCTAGCCGCCGGTCAAGTCCTAAGCTCGGATGCGAAGCTTCGCTTCTCTTCCCGCAGGGTATTGCGATGCATTTTAAGCGCTTGAGTTTGCCGACGGTCTTCTCGAAGCGTACACTTTATTACCTGGGGTGGCGAAGCCCGCCAGCCGAATGGTTGCCCTCCGCTCGCAGCCAACCGGCTCCGTGGCTCGGTGAATGGCTAGCACTGTCGCAGCAGTCCTCCGAACGCAGCCCGCCATGGCGGTGGCCAGCTTAGCAGTCTGATGCCCCCTCCCGGGCGAGATTGTCCACGTCGAGCGGATTGCTGACCAGTTTCAGCGCGCCGTCCGGGTTGCGCGGCCATTCCGCTTCCGGGCGATCCCAATAGAGTTCTACCCCGTTGCCGTCGGGATCGCGCACATAGATCGCCTCCGAGCCGCCATGGTCATTCGCGCCGGTGAGCGTCACCCCTGCTGCTCGCAGGCGGCGCAGCGCAGCCGCCATCGCCGCCCGTGTCGGATAGAGAAAGGCGACATGGTGTAGGCCCGTCGTGCCAATGGGGGGCGCGGCGCCGCCGCGGCCTTTCCAGTTAGTGAGCGCCAGATGATGGTGATATCCGCCCGCCGCGAGAAAGGCAGCCTCCTCGCCTAGCGACAGGTTGACGCCGAACCCGAGGGCACCGCAATAAAAGGCTAGCGATCGCTCGATGTCGGCGACGTTGAGATGGACGTGACCGACCCGAACGCGCGGGTTGATGGCATATTTTTCGACGAAGCTGGCGGCGTCATTGGGATTGATCGATTGATCGTTCATGGCCTCCGCTCCCCTGCTGGCGATTTCGACAAGCGTAAATATCGCGCAAATGCATTGCCCGGAAAATATGAGATGACTGGAATGAGCATCCCGTTTTCTGCATAATCCGGGAATGCGCATCGACGAGGTATGTGTCTTCATCAACGTCCTCGAGGCAGGGAGCTTTGCCGGCGCGGCGCGCCGTCTCGGCATGCCTGCAACGACAGTGAGCGCCAAGGTCGCGGCCCTGGAGCGACGGCTCGGGCTCTCGTTGATCCAGCGCACGACCAGAAAGCTGCGCGCTACGCCCGAGGGCCAAGCCTATTTCGAGCGGTGTCGCATCGCGCTGCGAGAAATCGAGACCGTCGAAGCTGAGCTTCGCGCAGAGTCGGCGGGGATGGACGGACAGCTTCGGCTGACGGCGTCAGTGGATATCGCGCAGACGCTTCTACCGCCTGTTATTGCAGCGTTCCGTAAGGCTTATCCGGCGGTCGCCGTTGATCTCTTCGTCACCGACCGCGTTGCCGATCTCGTCGCCGACGGCATCGACCTCGCCGTGCGCGTCGGCCCGTTGCGCGATTCCAGCCTGATCTCACGCGCTTTCGTGACGGGTCCTTCAGGACACTTCCAAGGCCTACCTCGGCCGCCGGGGCACACCTGTCTCACTGGAGCAACTCGAACATCACGATCTAATCGCCCTCAGCAAGGCATGGGCGCGACCGCTGCCGATGCTGGCGGGCGACCGGAAGATCGGTGTTGACCTGACAGGGGGCCTCACCTGCGACGATCTGCTAACGGTGAGGGCGCTCGTGGCGATAGGATTGGGCATCAGCTTTCTTCCAGGCTATCTCGCCCATCAGCTCGATCTGGTGCGGGTACTCCCCGAACTGCGTTCACCGTTTACCGGCCTATTCTTTGCTTATCCGGCACAGAAGTGGGCGCAACGACACCGGTATTGGTTTGAGAGGAATCCGGTGTGATTCATAGATTGCCGACTGATTCTGGAGGTCGGCAATGTCTACGAAGATGACGGAGATGGATTGGTCGGCGGCGCTGGAGGTGTTCCGCGGATCGCTGCCACGGCGCGGAGCCAAGGGTCGGGACGACCCTGCTATTCGTGGAGGCTCTGCACTATTCTCAGTCCACAACATTACATGGCGAGCGCTGCCGGAGCGTTTCGGCAAATGGAACAGCGTTTGGAAACGCTTCGACCGGCTGAGCAAGGCGGGCGTGTTCGAAACGTTCTTTGATCATCTCGCTGCGCTCTCGTCGTCGGCGCACCTGGTGCAGATGTTCGACAGCTCCGTGGTGCTCGGTCATGTCTCGGCGGTAGGGGCAAAAGGGCCTAGGCGATAAGATAGGTATTGCCCTGCGGAATCGGGTGGGATTCTAACTGCGATGACACACGAATTGCTTGCAGACGACGGTTGGGCCGAGACGATTGAGCTTCTCGGCGGCGAAGATTTGCTTACGCGGAGCGCCCGCGAGACGAAGGCGTTCCTGCGTCCGCAGGGCGTTCAATCGGCGCCCGATTTGTTGCGCCTGACGCGCGGCGGCTTCTCGACCAAAATCCATCTGAAGACACCTAACGCGTTCATTGGACAGCGACCCATTACTTGGCCCGCCGGCTCATGTTGGCGGGCTTTTTTGCGTCAGTCGGGAACAACCTCGCTCTGAGGCTGTTCGGTCACACCCGGCTCGTTCTTCAGCGATTCCTGCCGGTGACCAAGATGTCCTCTCCACTCGTCATGGTCGGCCCGCGCAGCCTCGGAAGCAGGCGCGGGCCTCATTCGCCGTCATTGCTGTGTTCTCGGTGCGCAACCGCTTCTTTGAATGCGCGTGCTGCTGCATCGCAAGCGACACGTGAGGAGCCGTTCACGGACAGAATGATTTCGGCTGCCTTCACGGTCAAACCGTGTTTTTCGGCGAACTCTGCGGCTGTGTATGCGAGTTTTGTTTTTTCGCTACTCCGCATTTCTGACTCCATAGATCTCTTGCGCCTCGTGCAAGCTCTGTCGGGCCTGTTGCAGTGATCGATGCAAGTTCGCCAGCAATTCGTCGGCGTCGGCCGTCGGACTGCCTTCGTGATCCAGTAAGCCGACGATAATATCCTGCTTGGAAACGATGCTCTCGTTGTGAACGAGTTGGCCCATAAAATACATGAGCCGGCTCTGTGCCGGTGTGGGCATGGGCCTTCTCCCTGGTCGGGCGAAAGCCTGATGATCGCTCCCAAGCGCCTCGTGCCTGTTTGTTTTTGATTTTTCGAGGCGACCGCAGCAGTGTGCGCTCGTTAGCAGGCCATGGCAACCGGCCAGGCAATTGCAGCATCCACGCTGCGCACGCCGCCCTGACCGCGCGTGCCGGCCCCTGGCGTCGCTCGGCCGCTACTTCAGTGTTTCCGGTTGACAATCGTGGTCGGCGCACCGCATTTTCGCATTGAGGGACAAACGTGGGGAACCCTGCATGAAGAAGCCTTATCAGAAGCCGGAACTAAAGAAGCGCGAGAAGCTCTCGGCCGTAACGGCTGTGTGCACGCCATCAACCTGCACCGATGAGTGAGAACCTTTAGGCCCAAGGCGCTTTGCCGAAATTCGCTAGAGAGGGACTGCAGTGAAGAAAGAATACAGCAAGCCAGTACTGACCAAACGTGGGCGTCTCAGCGCAGTGACGGCGCAATTGGCACCCAGTGTTGAACCCAGAGGAGCCTAGGCAAACCCCTGCAACAAAGCCAGTTGGCTTCGGCGGCGGGCTTTTCCGCTTCCAGGCGCCGAAACTTATCTTCGCGTGCCTGTCACAACGAGCCATGCGGTTTCCGTGCTCGGTCTCCGCACTTCAGGGTCGCTGAACCCTGCATCTCGCAAGGCAGCAATGACCTCATCCGGCTCGCGAGGTGTAAAAATGTCGGCCGGCATGTTCATCCTGTCCATATGCGCCTTCGGGAGGAAGCCAAGCACGACGCGACCGCCTGGTTTGACGCGAGCGAGCTCTGCGGATCCAGCTCTAAGGCTTTGCCAGAAGTACACTGTGTGGACGCTGAGAGCCTTGTCGAATGTGCTATCCGGCAAGGGCAAGTCCTCGACTAGCCCGATTCGGAACTCGGCTCGTCCGCCGCGCACTGCATCGGCGAACCGGCGGCAGGCAGCGTTCACGACATCTGCGAGCGGTCAACCCCGCAAACGAATGCTGCCTCACGGGAGAAGTTGCGGCAGTAAAACTGCGCCGCCGAAACCGACCTCCACGGCGCGATCTTCCGGGACCAGGTGCACTTGATCGAGAGTGTAGCCGTTGAGCCGGGCATTGCCCCGGTTCATTCCGGCCCGGACCAGCCAGCCGCCGGTTCGGTCGGCCAGGACAGTGGTTTCGCTATAAATCGTGGCGCCATCCGATCCCACCCATATTCGGGTCATCTAGCCACCATGCGCCTAGAAGCGGCCGCCCCGCAAACGCTGCTTCGATAGCGATGACCAGTTGGGTTGTGCTGCGCTCTTACGCGTCGCATTCCAGCGGCTGGTGGTCCGGTTGCTCGTGCCACATCACCTGGCGGAAGTCGCGACGGTCTACCTTTTGCGCCCAAATGGGGCGCGCATAGAAATGCTCTTCCCAGTCAGGTCATGTGGCTTGCCGGGGATGGGCGGTCCGAGGTTGGCTATTCTGGCCGTGCCCGACCGAACCCGTCGTAGCGGCAAAACTTCTGCAAGGCGTGCCCGTTGTCCGATCGCCCGCTCGCATTTTTTGTACCATATATTCGCGGCTTCCATTAGCATCCCCTCATGGCAACTCTGCGGTACGGCGTAAGGCGGGAACCGGATGGGACGTGGACGGTGTTCGACGTGTTCACCGGGCTGCCGGCTATTGTAGCGGGCCACCCATCTGTCGACCTTCCCGACATGGAGTATGCCGAAGAGCTGGCGGCCATCCTGAATGCCAACGACCTAAAGCAGACGCTATCTCAAGGGAGGTTCCCCGGAGGGTTCGCCTGACTGAAGTGGCATTAGCCCCCGTTGTATGCCCATCCAGGATGGTTCGTCCGATCCGAGCAAGCATTTGTTATTGATCTACCGACTACGACGGTCTTAAATCGACTTGCCATTGCGTTTCGTAGGGAGGATGTGATGAGCAACGTGGTGTCAATTCGCAAGGCCACGCCTCGCGTGGAAGTGGTCGGAGCCAGTGGCGAATGGGTCGTCCGCATCATAGAGACCGACCAGGAAATTACACGCTCATTCGGCCTGGAATCGTTTGCGCTGTCCTTCGCTGAAGGCCAGCGGATACGGCTACATCTCGACAAGGTTGTGCGGCTTCAGGACCCTCCTGCGGCTAGGTAACCTCAGTACCTGGACGGTGTTGGACGATTCCATGGCTGGTGAGATGCTTGCGGTGTGACGTCTCTCGTCCGCCGGACGCAAGGGCGGCGGGCACCTTTTGAATTGACAAGGCGCGGGCTGATTGACAACCTTTGGCTGTAAATGCGCTTTGCCTCAAATTTCCACTGGAGGGACTGCATGAAGAAAGAATACAGCAAGCCAGTACTGACCAAACGTGGGCGTCTCAGCGCAGTGACGGCGCAATTGGCACCCAGTGTTGAACCGCGATCCACATCCTAAGCAAACCACGGCCCTGCAACAAAAGCCCGCTGGCTTCGGTCGGCGGGTTTTGTTCTGACGCGTGGTAGGAACCGGCGATGAGGCTGTTCCTCGTCGCACTCGTTGTTTTGTCTTTGATGGCCGTCGGCTTCTGGCTGGCGGCCCAGTTGTTCCTGCCTCACTGATCGAGCTCCAGCGGCTCATGATCTGGTTGCTCGTGCCACATGACCTGGCGGAAGTCGCGCTTGTCGACCTGCTGGCCGCAGATCGGGCATGGGTGAAATCGATCGTGCCCGTCCTGCGGTTGGTGTGGCTTGCCGGGCTTAGGCGGTCCAAGGTCGGCTATTCTGGTCATGCTCGAACGAACACGATTTCGCGGCAAAAGTTCCGTCAGTTGCTCTTCTCAGTTGGTGAAAGACATCGCACCAAAAGCGATAGTCATCTGGTCGACCGTCGAAATGAGCCTCCAAAGCGCACTGCGCCACGGCGGTCGCCGCTTCCAACCCGTAGAGATCGACCGCAGATTGAGCGGCCTGATCTCGGTACATGCGAGGCGAGGAGGAATTGCAGCGCACCTATTTCGTCTGGCAGGTCGGACTTCATCGAATCGGAATGGGTTTTTTACACATTCGTTTATCTATTCATGGTTTCTAATACATATGGCATCCAACGCGTTCACCCGGATTTGGTTTGCTTTGAGCCGCCTAAGGCGCGCCACGAACGGTAACG
>NZ_JAMYUO010000050.1:0-10735 GCF_040323125.1 Mesorhizobium sp. M0062 | reverse complement strand
ACCCGGCTGCAGCACCGAGGCACCCAGCATCGACCCACTGCCTCCGGCGTAGGGCGCCGCGGCGTGTTCTTGTCCGCTCCCTTGCATGAGTTGCGCCTCCCATGGCGATGGTAGAAGGTCCGCGTGCGGAATCGAGTCGAAATATCCCGACAAATCAGCGTCGACCATCTGCTTTTGCGACCGAGCCAGCGTTTCGGCCACCGCGGCCTCGCCAACCGCGGAGGGCGTCTCCTCAGCCCCGGCGAACGCTGGCCCGGCAGGCGCCGCCGGCACAGAACGAGCATGGTCACGCAACTCGAACGGTGCGGGGGGATTCAGATCAACCACTGACGAATCGCGCGCCGTTGAGTGACCCGGCTGCAGCACCGAGGCACCCAGCATCGACCCACTGCCTCCGGCGTAGGGCGCCGCGGCGTGTTCTTGTCCGCTCCCTTGCGTCATGAGTTGCGCCTCCCATGGCGATCGTAGAAGGTCCGCGTGCGGAATCGAGTCGAAATATCCCGACAAATCAGCGTCGACCTTCTGCTTTTGCAACCGAGCCCACCTTTCGGCCAACGCGGCCTCGCCAACCGCGGAGGGCGTCTCCCCAGCCCTGGCGAACGCTGGCCCGGCAGGCGCCGCCGGCACAGAACGAGCAGGGTCACGCAACTCGGACGGTGAGGGGGGATTCAGATCAACCACTGACGAATCCGGCGCATGATGATGGCGCGCCGTTGAGTGATCCGGCTGCAGCACCGAGGCACCCAGCATCGACCCACTGCCTCCGGCGTAGGGCGCCGCGGCGTGTTCTTGTCCGCTCCCTTGCACCATGAGTTGCGCCTCCCATGGCGATGTATCCACTTGAGGGCCGGGATCATGCACTGGTTCGTCCATTTGCTTTTGCAACCGAGCCCACCTTTCGGCCACCGCGGCCTCGCCAACCGCGGAGGGCGTCTCCTCAGCCCTGGCGAACGCTGGCCCGGCAGGCGCCGCCGGCACAGAACGAGCATGGTCACGCAACTCGAACGGTGCGAGGGGATTCAGATCAACCACTGACGAATCCGGCGCATCATGATGGCGCGCCCTTGAGTGACCCGGCTGCAGCACCGAGGCACCCAGCATCGACCCACTGCCTCCGGTATGCGGTGCCAGGTGCTCGTCCCCCAGCATCATGGGCTGCGCCTCCCATGGCAATGCACCCACTTGATGGGTGGGGGCCTGCATCAGCACGCGAGCGCCTGAATTGCCGATCTCGCTCAGCTGCTTAGCTTTCCCAGGGAGCTTCTCTGGCCGACCCAATGCCTTCTGCGGCCCGCTGTGCTGCGCAGCGGCGTCCCCAATGGCACGAGCCTCCATGCCGACTGCGTCTTCCGGACGAGCAGCAAGGGCAATTTCGCGCCCGAGTGCGGCGTACGGCGGGAACTTCCGGAGATGAGCTAGTGCACTGATCCACCGGTTACCACTGGAGTCCAAATAACGCCTGGCATCTTCATCCAGCGACCCCTCGTAAAGCCGAGCCGCAATCCCCGGCCTGCTGTTTTCATGCAGGTATTGACTGAAACGTCTAAGAGTAGCCGCATAGTCCTGAGTGGTTTTGGGATTCGGCCCGGTCGCAGGCTCTGCCTCGTACTTTTTGATGAGAGCCGCTTTGTAATCTCTGATGAGCTCGGCGTCGACAGGGTCGGGATTCAGGGCAGCGCGGCCCACCATTGGCGCTCCGCCCGCCGACTCTTTGAGACGACCCAGTGCTCTAGCCACGTTCGAGGAGCCACTCTCGCGCTGGTACTCCTTGAGATCCTGATCCAGCAACGGATCGTCAAGCCGAGCAGCAAATCCCGGCTTGTTATTATCAAAGAGCCAACGACCAAAGCCGAGAAGAGAATTTACATGGTCCGTGACCGTGCGCTCCCCGACCTTACCGGCATAGAGTGCTGACCGCAGCCCTTCGACAACGGTCGCATCGTTGGAATAAAGAGGACGCTTGTCGCGACCGGAGACCACTACTGGAGGATCTGGCTGCACCGCCGCCGGCATAGAACGAGCATGGTCACGCAACTCGAACGGTGCGGGGGGATTCAGATCAACCACTGACGAATCCGGCGCATGATGATGGCGTGTTTCCCCGGGAACAACGTCCCGTACGAACACCGAGTCTGGGTTGCCTTGGTCCGGCGCGACTGGAGCCAGGGCTCTGTCGTGCAACGCTCGCGCTGACTGGCCGAGCCGCTTGATCCGCTGGTGAAACGTCCCAACGGGGCTTTCCTTAACCGCGTCTCGCGCCTGTCGGTCCATGAGTTCAAAGTTCGTGAGATAATTTGCCGTTCCAGATGTATCGTCACCCATGAGTCGGGTTTGTAGTGCCTGCCGATTGACGACGAGGTTGTTGAGGTTCAGGTCTGGCAGGTCTGGCAGGTCTGGCTGCCATCTTTGCAATCGCCCAACCAGCGCCCGCGTGCCGTCCACCACGTAGACTCCGCAATCCCACTCGTTGCTCTGCTGGGCGATGCGGGGTAAGTCCACGCGGGTCTCCAGGCTGGCGCCCAGCCTTTCTGCGAGGTGTTTTGCAAGCTTGTCATGCCATCCGCTGACGGAGTCATAATGATAGGCAACCGGCCGTTCCCGGTCGCTGCGATCAACGAACAGCAGCGACCAATGTTTGCCGCGCTCCGCAAGAGTCTTACCGCCATCGCTCACTGGCACGAACAGGAAGTCGGCTGTGTCGTTACCGTTCTGATTATGGACGATGCGCTGGAATGCGCTTAGCTTGTCGCTCTCGGAGCCCAAGCGCAGATGATAATTGGCTACGAGGGGATCCACGAACCGCGTCCGGGCGGCGAGTTCTGGATTGTTCCCCTGCAACTCCTGCTCCAGGAGCTGGTAATCCCTGTGGATATGTTCGTCGCCTAGCAATTGCAATGCGCCGAGCACCCGCCCGCTGGGGTCGCCGAAAACACCAAAAAACCCTTCGACCGCGGGGGACATCCCCTCAGGAAAGAGCTCTGGCGAGGCGGAATTCCCCGCCCGCAAGCTGGGCGGAGCGAATTCCGGTGGCCTCAGTGGCACCTCCTCGCTTGGTACCAGGTTGCTCCTGTCCTGTGCAGCGATCCGCTCGTCCGGCGCGCGCTGGTCGCCGTCGCGCCAGATCAGGGGACGAAAGGACTCTGCGGGATCCGAGGCTTGGTGATGGTGCCCAGTTGGTACGAAAGACGATGGCAGAACAGCGGCGTCTTCATTAGCTTCCCCAGGGAGCTTCTCTGGCCGACCCAATGCCTTCTGCGGCCCGCTGTGCTGCGCAGCGGCGTCCCCAATGGCACGAGCCACCATGCCGACTGCGTCTTCCGGACGAGCAGCAAGGGCAATTTCGCGCCCGAGTGCGGCGGACGGCAGGAACTTCCGGAGTTGAGCTAGTGCAATGATCCTCCGGTCACCACTGGAGTCCTTATAGCGCTTGGCATCTTCATCCAGCGACTCCTCGTGAAGCCGAGCCGCAATCCCCGGCTTGTTGTTTTCAACCAGGTATTCACTGAAACGTCTAAGAGTAGCTCCATAGTCGTGAATGGTTTGGCGATTCGGCCCGGTCGCAGGCGCTCCCTTGTACTCTTTGATGAGAGCCGCTTTGTACTCTTTGATGAGCACGGCGTCGGCAGGGTCGGGATTCAGGACAGCGCGGCCCACCATTGGCACTCCGCCCGCCGACTCTCTGAGACGACGCAGTGCCACAGCCACAGTCGAGGAGCCACCACTGCTCTCGTACTCCTTGAGATCTTCATCCAGCGACTCCTCGTGAAGCCGAGCAGCAAATCCCGGCTTGTTATTTTTAAAGAGCCAACGACCAAAGCCGTAAAGAGAATTTACATGGCGCTTGACCGTTTCCTCCTTGGCCTTACCCGCGTAGAGTGACCTCAGCCGTTCGACAACGGTCGCATCGTTGGAATAAAGAGGACGCTTGCAGCCGCGACCGTCGGAGACCACTACTGGAGGATCTGGCTGCACCGCCGCCGGCACGGGGGAACGAGCATGGTCACGCAACTCGAACGGTGCGGAAGGATTCAGATCACCCACTGACGAATCCGGCGCATGATGATGGCGCGCCGTTGAGTGACCCGGCTGCAGCACCGAGGCACCTAGCATCGACCCACTGCCTCCGGCGTACGGCGCCGCGGCGTGTTCTTGTCCGCTCCCTTGCATCATGGGCTGCGCTTCCCATGGGGCCGCGCCTTTGATGAGGCTCAGGTCTCCCTGAGACGGATGAGGATGGAACGGGTCTGGCAGAGCCGGAACGCCGGGGGCGGGAATTTGGGCAGCGGCTTGGCGCGCCTCGCCCGAGCGCTGCTCAAAGCCCTCTTGCCCGGCCTGTGCCGCTTGCTCTTGAGATGCCGGGGGCTGCACCTGCCGCCAACCTGTTACATTGGATAGGTCAAATTTGTGCCGGTTCACGCTAGCCTCACGTCCACAGATCAGCTGAGCAACCTACTCGGGCATACTTACGAGAAGCTGACGAGGTCCGCGGTCCCGGAGCGGGTAGGCCTAATTTTCTGCGCGCCGATTGCGCTAGCGCGACGTAGCCCGGCCTTTTGCCAGCTCGGCAGCTACGGCTCGCAAAGAGCGTCGTAAGGCTTGCGGAGCCGCCCCTCAGCTCCCGTCGAGGAGCAATCCACAATTCACATATTTGGAGATGGCTCGCTGGTTTACCGGTCTGCGAGCCCTGCAAGCCCATGCTTCAGATGCCGCCCGTGCAGAGGTATTTCATTTCGAGGTAGTCCTCGAGGCAATGGCGGGAACCCTGCGTCAGCGGGAGCGTCAGCTACATAGTCGATAACACGCGCTTTTTACCTCGGTCTCGGCTCGCAACGATGGATTGCTAACGGCGAACTCATGCTGGTCGGCAAGGCGATACTGGCTGGAGCATCAACTCGGCCGACGAGAGTGGCCACACCATCCTAGACAGGATCGGCCGATATGCCCGGCATCGCCGCTCTGCAAAAAGCACAGCGGGCATCCAGACGTTGCCGGGTTGACTATGGGTGTCCGAACCGCGAAAAGAGGCCGCTCTTTATGAGTGGCGTGCGCTGGCAGTCTAACCCCAAGCCCCCCGCCCGGGCTGCCGGCGCGCTTCTAGGAACATCGAGGTAGATGACGAGACTCCGAACTACATTTCCAAAGCTATCGGTGGATTCACATTTCAAGCCAAATCGATTTCCCACAGCCAGGCGCGAACGTTCGACTGGACCATTCAGAATTCACATCAAGGTGCACCGCTATTGCGTCCCGAACAGGTTCGGCTGCTCGATGACGACTACGAGATTGTTCTTATCAAAGGTCTGCCACCATTAAAATTGAGGAAGGTGCGTTATTTCTCGGATCGCATTCTGAAACGCATCTTTGAAAGCCAGACAGGCGCCCTCCCGGAGCCGGCGCCCTTGACGGGAGCAGAGGAGGCGCTCTCCGCAGAATCTCAACTCGATGACCCGCTGTGTGAATTGGCGCAGGACTTTGACGATACAGTTTGATGTGAGGCTAGTATGAACCGGCGAAATAGTAATCCATCCCGTTTAACAGCTTTGTCGCAGGTGCAGGACGCCGGCTTGGAAGACGGGCAAGCGGTCCAGGCCCGGCGAGTGGGCTTTGAGCAGCACGTGTCCGAGGCGCTCCGGCCACTGTTCGATGGTCGAGCTGACGAGCCGCCTACCGGTCCAGAGGAGCTTCTGCGACTGGAAAAAGGGTTTCGCGAGGTGCTTCAGCGAGGGCAGGATCATCAAGCCGCCTCGTCTTTTTTCAGCGATGCAAGGATGCCCGCTGGACGGGATGACCCCACGGGAAGCGTGTCGGACGCTTTCGCAGCAGCCGGCTCTAGGCACGCCGGAGTTGAGGCCGCCGCCCCGCCAGTGTTAGCTGCCAGCCAACAGCAGATCCGGCCCTCGCCAGTTGCGTTTGACCGGCCGGTATCATCCTCGGCTGCTGCAGGCGTGCGCTTGTATGCCCCTTCGATGATCTCTCGGAAGACCAGTTTCGAAAACTGCGATCAGTTGCCCGCCTTGTGCTGCCGCCTCGCCGTCGAGGTCGAAACGCCCGCGAATCAATGGAAGGTCAGCGGGCCATGGGGGCAGAGTGCAACGGCGTCTACACCGCCTATTTGAGGGGAGAGGTACACTTGGCTTTCCTGTTCCAGCAGCATCCGGCCGCACACCGACGCGATGGGGAGCTAGAATTCAAATCGGACCTTCGCAAGGCACGCACCGCGGATCAAACGCCGTTCGTTTGGGAAAAATGGCTCAGTACCGACAAAGCTTCTGTAATGGCCCTAGTGGCCTCGGTCGCGCTCTTGGTCGCGATACAGTGGCAAGACCCCCAGATCAACGAGGCGGTCCTAAGCGAACTGCGGACGATTCAGATCAACTACGCATTGCTCCAGCGAGACGTCGCCCGCGCCGACATGGTATTGGACTTCCGTTCCGTTGCTTCTACCGGGCAAGCATTAAAAAGGAACCTTCAAAACTACCAACGCCTTGTTGAGATTTCGCCCAATGAGAGCTCCGGGGTGCACTCCAGGTTGGTTGCACAGCTCAAAAATTCCCTCGAAAACACAGAAGCTGCCATCTCGGCCTCGGCCGCGCAAAATGAGCTTCTGCAAAGCTCTCTCGTACGCTTTGCTCGCTCGGCTAATCGCCTTCGGGGGGGATTGTCGAACAGGCCTGAATTTTCCAATCTGATCCTTCAATTTTCGGCCAGACCGGGATTCAGCCTCGCATTACAAATCGATCAGTCTCTCCGCCGACTTCCTCCTAGCCAGGACCAAGTCACGGAGGATGTTGCCCGCGAGGGCCGCGCTATCCTGTCCTCAATGTTGAGGTTGGACCGCGCTGTCAATCGGATCCCATCCTTCGACACGTTCGCCAAGGCTGCCGAATTGGAGCGAGAACATCTGAAAGCCTACAGCTTCGCCAGCGCGCAAGCGCAGCGTACACGACTTTTCTTTGGCTTGGTGTCCATATGCCTCTGCTTGTTTGCGACCATTCGAGCCTCCACGCTGCATGTGCGGACGAACCGGTTGGAAAGGCGGTTAGAGCTTGAAGCGGCGATGAGTGAGATCGAAGCTTGTTTCATCGACAGTCAAGCAACGAAGGCTTCGCGGCGCTTCTCCACCGAAGCAGCGCTTAGACTCATTCAATGCGTTTTCGATGCCGATCAATGCGCGCTTGCTCTGGTGGATCCGAGTATCAGCAGGAATACCGAGTACTTTGTCGCGAACAAGCGCATGCGCGTCTGGAACGCCACGCTAATCCATGAAGTCGTCTCACTTGTACACCCGGAACAGCCAGTGTTTCGCGTCGTTCCGGCGTCGGAAGTGGTTCGGACTGCCGTAGGCACTACCGGTGTTTGTCAAATTGTTGGTTGCAGGGCCTCCGATCAGCAGGCTGCGGTTTGTATCCTTGTTTTTGAAGGAGATCGCTCACCACCCTCCACAGACGACCTCCTGGTTCTGGCGAGCGCTACTGTGCGTTTAGGCAACCATCTTGAAATGCAACGTGTACACACGGAACTTAACCTTTTTGAGAGTCGATGGGAGCATGCGGAAAGGCTGACGGCTGTCGGCACAATCGCAAGCGGCGTTACACATGAATTCAATAATGTTCTAGGAGCAATAGTCGGCTACGCAGAGATGGCTAAAGGTCTTGTGCGCCGCCCCTCGAGAATTCGGGGCCACATCGGCCAAATTATCTTGGCCAGCAACCGAGCCAAGCTGATTATTGATCAAATTTTGTCACTAAGCCGAACTCGGAAGCGCGCGACGATGCCTTTCGACGTCTCGGAGAGTGTAATGGATCTCGCGCCATTGCTGCGGGTTACACTTCGTGCGGATGTTCAGTTGAACTTCAAGATCAACGAGTGGCAAACGGTGATCGAGGGCAGCCCGACCGAGATACAGCAAATCCTTATGAATCTATGCAAGAACGCGTCGGAGGCTCTCTTGAATGAGGGCCGTGTCGAGATTAGCGTTTCTCGCGCTCACGTCTGTCAAACGAAGCCCGTGGCTAAGGGCACCTTGAAACCGGGAGATTACGTTCTCCTCTCCATCAGCGACGATGGCCAAGGAATCGCAAGTTCGGTGCTTCCGCACATCTTTGAGCCCTTTTTTACCACGCGCTCTCGCGTCGGCGGGACCGGACTGGGTCTTGCTGCGGTGGACCGCCATGTGAGCGCGCTCGCAGGATGCCTTGACGTCACCTCGGCTGTTGGCCGAGGTACACGCTTCGATCTCTACTTACCGGCCTGCGCTGAGGAGCAGGTCAGAGCTGATAGCGCTTCCGGTCCATACGATGGATCACTTGGCAGTGGAGAAATCATTGCAGTCGTGGAGTCCGATCCAGCAGCGTTGGAGATCTACAACGATAAGATCGCCGCGCTTGGTTATAAGCCTGTCGGCTTCGCGACCTTCGAAAGTCTTTGCGACTGGATCGAGAGCGGGAAGGCAGCCGACCTCCTTATTTTTGATCAAGCGACTTTCCTCGGGCCAGGACAGCCCGAAGCCGTACGTACCACCCTGATGACGGTGCCCATCATCGTCGTTGGTGGAAGCGACCCCATGCCGATCACATCTGGTAATCAGACCTTCGTCCTTTGGCTAGCCAAACCGGTCTCGTCCAGGGCGATGGAGCATGCAATCCGTAGGATGATAATGGCATGACGCGCTCAGGCTACCGAGCTACCGAGGCAATCGGAGGCGGAGCCGGCTGGGATCCAGCAAATACAAGAGCGTCGGACGATCTCTGCGCACCCGGCTCATGGCGAGTTCCCCTCGAACACTGTCGTCGGCTTCCGCCCAAGGAAGGGCTCCCCGACCACAGCAAACCTGCCGCCGTGCTCGTGACCGTCAAGGACAAGTCGCCGCGCGATGGGGTCTGCGGGCCTCCATCCTTGACAAGTCACTGCGCGCTGGCGGCGACAGGCGACGGGTAATATAGGGTCGGGACGAGGAGATGGTCGCCAATCGGTCATGCAAGATGGTTGACGAAAAGCAAAGCTTGACAATCATCGCCCCATTCACGCCAGACTTCTCCTGTGCGCTTATCACTCGGCTACGGCTCCTCGCCTGCCCCGACAAGGCTATCGCCGCCCGGCCGGGCAAGCGATGTCCCAGGTTCCGACGTGTTCCTTTCATGCTTGATGGACCTAGGCCCCGGCAGGGCGGGAGCATGAGGCTGGGTTCTCGGTCGCGGATCTGGGAGGCAAGCACGGGGTAAGCGAAGGCTCGACCCACCATTGGGGAGGCCGGCTTCGGCACGGAGGTGCGGCCTCGGCGTTGAGAGGCATCGGATCGGGTGTAGCAGGACTTTCGAACTAACTGCCGACAACACACTGGATAGGCTGTTCTCGTCGTTCGGTCCAGTTCACCAACGCCGCCATCGAGCCCGCCGACGACCACTCGCTGGCGCTCACGGGCGCGGCGCTGAGTAGTGAAGCGCCGTAAAATGTCGACACAGGCGCTATCAGGTCGGGGACTCGACCTCTATGATCATCACCGACTTAATTCAAATTTGTCTGTATATATTGACGATTGCACCACCTTCACCTCGTAAACGGCAATGCGGGCGGATGGAGAGGGTTCTATGATATGACAAGCGATTTTTCCGCCGCCCGAGGGCATTTAGATCGAGCGTATGACTACCTTTGTGGGGATGACCCGATGAGTCAAAGGGGCCGAGAAGCCTTGGATCTGCTAATTGAGGCGGTTGCCGTCGAAGAGTTCAAGCAGCCACGCCAAAGCGCGGAGGTGCTAAGGTTTCCGATCGGGCGCCGCTGCTGAGGTAATCTCCACGGCCGCCATGTAGCCTCAGGTGGCAGGGACTCGCCGCCCCGTGAGGGCCGGGAACGAACGCATTGGCAAAAGGAAAGCCCACTTGCCAGACCCGCGCCCGGCCGGCGTGGTAAGACGGCCGGCGGGTTCCCAAGCGGAGACATTGACGCCGGACTATGACGTTCTTTGCATCGGCAATGCAGCGCCGGCAACACCGCCGCCGGCGTAGGCAGCTTCGGCGGGCGCGCCGCCTTCTTCGGCAGGTGTCGAACGACGCGCTCGGCGAGATCTACGCCCACGACATCCACGCCCAGGGCGTCGCCTTCGACACCGAACCGCTAGTGGGACAACCACCGACGGCATGCTCGATGATCTTCGTAACGCCCGATGGCGAGCGCTTATCTCGGCGCCTGCTTCGAACTCGGCCCGACGATGTCGAACCGGACAAGGCTTCGGGCACCAAGGTCACTTATTTCGAGGGCTATCTGGGGGACCCGCCGCGCGCCAAGCAAGCGATCCGGCAGACCGCGCGGCTGGCGCATGCCGCTGGGCGCGAAGTGTCGATGACGCTGTCGTATTCGTTTTGCGTCGACCCCTACCGCGACGAGTTCGTCGAGCTGATCCGCTCCGGCACGGCAGCAGCAGGTCGTCTGGATCGCCGGGACTATCCGGGTGAGTACGTCGGGGTAGTGTGCTGAGAGTTCTGCAAATTCGCTGAGGGGGCGGTCATGGCAGGCTGGTGATTGTTCACGTCACCGATTGCCGCGAAGGAACGCCACCATGACAAGACTGA
The DNA here is from genome assembly GCF_040323125.1 of Mesorhizobium sp. M0062. Taxonomy (NCBI): domain Bacteria; kingdom Pseudomonadati; phylum Pseudomonadota; class Alphaproteobacteria; order Hyphomicrobiales; family Phyllobacteriaceae; genus Mesorhizobium; species Mesorhizobium sp. M0062. The sequence continues at coordinate 167 of NZ_JAMYUO010000050.1, read as the reverse complement.
AGTTAAGACCGCCAGCGCTGCCGTCAAAGCAAGGGCATCGGGTTGGTCGTGTCCGACGATCACGCCGGCCTGGTGGCAGCGGTCGGCGAGGTGATCCCCGAAGCCGCCTGGCAACGCTGCTACGTGCACTTCCTCAGGAACGCGCTCGATCATCTGCCGAGGAAGCA
>NZ_JAMYUO010000049.1:0-10975 GCF_040323125.1 Mesorhizobium sp. M0062 | reverse complement strand
CTCTCTCGCAAGGGCCGATAAGCGATACCGTTGCCCACAACATGGCACGCAATGGTCTGCTGCAAGCAGCGCGTTGCAATGCCGACTTGCGCCTGCAGGTGCAATCGGCCATTCTTACCGTAGGTGCGTACCTTGTCGTCAGGCAGGAGGCTACGGCCGGGGTCATGATTGTCAGTTCGATCATGATGGGGCGTGCGCTGGCTCCGGTCGATCTGGCCATTTCAAGCTGGAAACCCTTCCTCATTGCGCGCCAGAGTTGGGCGCGGCTGGAGGACCTCTTGGAAAAGGTTCCTGAAACCGCTCCTGTTGTGCCTATGCCTGCACCTGAACGCGAACTGCGCCTGGAAAGCGTGACAATCGTTCCGCCCGGTGAAAGCAAGCTGACCGTGACCGGCCTTGCGTTTGCCATTCAGGCGGGAAGCGCACTTGGGGTCATCGGCGCATCGGGTTCGGGCAAGTCGACACTCTCGCGCGCCATCGTCGGCGCATGGACGCCGGTCGCCGGGAAGGTTCGCATCGACAGCGCAAGCCTCGATCAATGGGACCGGGAAGCACTAGGCCGTCATATCGGCTATCTGCCACAAGGTGTTGAACTGTTCGACGGCACCATTGCCGAAAACATCGCTCGTTTTGAAGATGATCCTGACCCTGAGGCTATTGTCGCCGCGGCGAAAGCAGCGGGCACCCACGAACTCATCCTCCGATTTGAGCACGGATACGAAACTCCGGTCGGTGAGGTCGGATCGGCACTTTCCGCCGGGCAGCGTCAGCTTATCGGTCTTGCCCGTGCCCTTTATCGAGACCCTTTCCTTGTTGTGCTGGATGAACCCAATACCCATCTCGATGCGGAAGGCGAAGCTGCAGTCGCTAAGGCGATCGCCTCCGTGCGCGAGCGCAAAGGCATTGCGGTTGTCGTCTGCCATCAGCCGAGCGTCATCAGCGCCGTCGATTTGGTGTTGGTGATGGAAGGTGGACGGCAGCGAGCATTCGGTGCGCGTTCCAAAGTCCTGAAGGCCATCGAGTCTACACAGGATCACGTGGCAGAGCGCGCTGACATGGAGGATACCGGTGTCCGGCATTGATCAGAACAATGACGTTTCAAGCTCCATTCGCCGCCACCTGGTGGCGGGCCTTCTGGCGAGCGTGATCTTTGTGGGAGGAGCCGGAGCCTGGGCGACCTTCACGAATCTCTCCGGTGCGGTTGTAGCGTCCGGACACTTTGTCGTCGTTTCCTATGTCAAGAAGGTGCAGCACCCGACTGGCGGGGTGGTCGGAGAAATCCTGGTGCGCGAAGGGGATAAAGTAAAAGCCGGCGACATCCTCATGCGGCTCGATGCTACCCAGACGCGCGCTAATCTCGCCATAGTCACCAAGCGGCTCGATGAGCTGGCCGCCTACCTGGCACGACTCGATGCTGAGCGTGACGATCTCGCGGAAATCGCCTTCCCGGACTGGCTACTCGCCCGAAGAGATGTTCCAGACGTAGCTTCGGCAATAGATAGCGAGACGCTGCTGTTCGAATTCCGCAGGCAATCCCGCGACGGGAAGCAGGCGCAATTGGCGGAACGCATTACTCAATATCACCACGAGATCGAAGGACTCAAGGCGCAGGAAATTGCCTGTGAAAAAATGATCGAGGTTCTCCAAAAGGAAATTGCTGTTCTAAGTGGGTTGCGCAAGCAAGGCATTGTCTCGGACCAACGGTTGAACAGCCTGAAGGTCCAGGTTGCCACTTTCGGTGGCGAGCGCGGTGAGAAGATCGCAGATCAGGCACAGACGGCAGCCCGCATAGCCGAAACGCGCCTGCAGATCCCGCAGATCGATCAGGATTTCAAGTCGGAAGTCGGCCAGGAGCTCAGAGAGGTTCAGGCGCAGGTCGGGGAGTATGTTGAGCGCAAGGTGGCGGTTGAGCAGGAACTGCGGCGGATCGATATCGTCGCGCCGCAGTCAGGCGCCATTCAACAACTCGCAATTCATACGGTCGGCGGAGTGATTACGCCCGCCGATCCGATCATGCTAATCGTGCCGGAAGGCGACGATCTTGCGCTTGAAGTACGAATCACCCCGAAGGACATCGACCAAATCCAGCTTGGCCACAAGGCCGTGCTGCGGATGTCAGCCTTCAATCTGAGAACCACGCCGATATTGAACGGATATGTCAGCCGGATCGCAGCCGATCTGGCGACGGATGAAAAAAACGGCATTTCGTACTACCTGGTGCGCCTGTCGGTTCCGCAGGCGGAACTGACGAAGCTCAAGGGCCTGACGCTCGTGCCCGGTATGCCGGCCGAAGCGATGGTCGAGACGGGCGAGCGTACGGCGCTTTCCTATATCGTGAAGCCGCTGTCGGACCAAATCAGTCGGACATTCCGGGAGGAATGAACCCAGAGAAATGAGTCTTGGCCATGGTGGCGTTCCTTCGCGGGAATCAGGTGAAGTGAACAATGACCAGCCTGCTATGACCGCCCCCTCTCAGCGAATTTGCAGAACTCTCAGCACACTACCGGGACGGCCTTGTCCGGCGAGGTCATACTGCGAATGTCCCATATCGTTTCTCCTCAGGCCGCTATTGGCCAGAGCACAAACGTTCAGGAGGGGGGCCGGGAGCCGACCGTCTACTTTTGGCAACCCTTGCCTTAGAAGCCGCCGAAAAATGGATAGCGTTGAACAAGTGCAGCGCCCTCTGTGTCGCTTCACCTTGCGGCACCAAAGGTCCAGAAGGTCAGTTGTCTGTTCAGCGATGAGGGTACCGACGCGACTCTGGGGTGGCGTGCCTGCCCGGGTGGTGGCGTATCAGGGCCCAAATGTTTCGGTAGTGTCCAAGGGGACCGAGTTATCGACCGCGGCCAAGTACTAGCCGAGTTTCGCCGGAGAACCGGCCTCACGGACAACACAGCAATGCGCGCAACCGCTCCGTCGCGCAGTCACCGTTTTAGCCATCGACAAGTTCTTGAACTGGAGAATTGTCTTGGGTTGCAAGTTCACATCTGAAGACAATCCCGATGTGACACGAAATAGGCTGGCTGCGGCCATCGTGGCGGCCGCCATGGACACGAACGAAGCCGAAAACTCCGGAGGCATCCGGTCTACGAAGCTCTTGACATCGCTTTCTCCCAACTGTCCGCATCTGGGCTCGGCAGAAGCGAGATAGGACAAGGCTGCATCAAGGTTTTCGACCTGTCCGGCCAATTCCTTCCGTCGTTCTTCCGGCGACATTGCCCGTAGGGCCGCTTCCCGGGCAGCGGCCTTGGCCCTTCCGTCGTCGGGCACGTTCCAACAGCCCAGGCATTCGGCTTGTTCGACGAGGCCGTATATCACCGCTTGAGCCCTTAAGCCGTCTGTACTTCCGCCCACGACGACGCGGGGGCACAGACCCTGGATGTCCTGACGGGACGTATTGATGTCCACGGCCGATACCACGAGTTCGTACGAGTCCCGCGCTTCCGCCAGATCGAGCTTCGGATGCAGGCCTGACCGGCTCGAGAGGATGTAATCCCGAAGCGTTCCGGAATGTTCGAAGCCCCCCAGTCCGCTGAAGGTCCTGTATCGCTCCACGGCCTCGACCTTAGGTCGGTCGAGATCGTCGAGGCCGGCCAAAAAGCACCGGTTAAGATTGGTGCCCTCGAGGTCGTGGCGGTCATGATCGATGGTAACGAGGAATGAGCTTGCCAATTCGCTGGCGCCCAACACCTGGATGATCCCCTGACCGACGGCGCCTGCCCCGACGACATACAAAGGGGGCAAGCGCGTGTCCGATACGGCTGGACCGTCTTCCAATACTTCCCAGCGGCCGGATTCCCCCGACCACAGGGAATACGCGTCATCCCGGGCGAAGCGTCCTTTCTTCAAGCCTTTGGCGTGCTTGAAGACCTCGCCTGCTGCCAAGGCCGCTGCCAGGTATGGGCCGAGGCAATCGCGCCGGCCGAAAGAACCACCGAATGCTCGCGGAGCGGAGCCGATCCAGGCTTTCCACCCCTCTCCCCAAACATAGATGCTCGCGCCTCCACGCATCTGACCGGTCATATCTATGGTCAAGTCCTCCACGCCATCGGGTGGAAGCACCGGTATCCGCCCGCCGTTGGCCCAGGACGCGAGGTTCTCGACGGCCTGGAAGGCATTTGCCGGACCGGCCCCGTTCGGCGTGACGACCGTCATCTCGCCTTTTACCGCGACCCGGATCGAACCGACCAAGCCATGCAGCCTAGCCAGTAGATTGACGAGACAGACCAGAAGGTGTTGGCGATTGACTGCCCCTGATACGTCGCCGGCACGAATGAGGATCGTTTTAGGCGACGCGACGTCCCCCAAACCATCCAACGGTCGGGAATGACGATCCCCCAATGCCAAGCCACTCATCGGAAATCCCTTCTGTCCACTGCCGGTGCGGCGATCACCTCAAGGCGGCCATGGACCTGCCCTGGGGATAGCATGTGCCAATAATCGTTCTGCCACTCGTGCACGCCGATGCCTTGCGGCCAGGGCGCGGCCGGGACGCCGTATATCGGGAATACGATCGAAAGAATCCGGCGGCTCGAAATCATGCGGTCATCATATCGCGAGTGTTCCGTGCCCATTCCGGGATGGCTGTGAATCTGAGCCAAGGGCTTCCACCCTTCGGGCAGATCGCGCACCATTTCGCTGATCGCATCCGGCTCCACATGATAGTTTCCGGGCATAGATCGCTGCGTGGGCGCCCGGACCGATCGCACAAGGGCGGTATCGCCGTCCCGCTCGCCGTACCAGAAAACACACGATTCCCGGCGGCCTTCGCGCTGAAGCAGTTCGCGTGTCGCCGAAATCGCAGTCGGAGGTAAGCGAAGGACGGATCCGATCGGCACATAGGGCCCGGGTGCCGGGTCGCGCCACAATAGGTATTCATCCTGCATGACGACCGAATCTTCCCGAATAGTGGTTGCGGAAAGCACGTTCGATCGCCACCAACGTATGATTAAAGGTATCGCCCGTGCGCCAGAGGGTGGTGTCTTCGCCGCCGTGATTGACGTCGTAGTATTCGAACACAGCGGAACAGCACACGAGCTGGATCTTTTGCCCGCTGGGGTTCTGGTAAGCCGGATGGACGTGGACCTCCGGCGAGGTCAGTTGGGGCAGATGGTGCTGTTCGGCTAGGCCGGCGTAGTCAAGGGTCGCCGGATTGACGAACCTGGCGCTGGGCGGCCAGTCCGAACCGGCAAGAAAATCGAGCCGGAGAAGATACTCTTCGGTATTTCCGCCGAAAGTGCCGCGCATGGGGACAAGCAGCGTCCGGTCCGATGGCCGGCTCCAGCCGAGCTCTTCTATCGTCTGGCCCCTGAAGGACAGCACCCGCGGCAAGTGCTGGCCTAGCACTTGCGTGCCTGCCTGCAGGTCGATGGTGGGCCGGACGCCATGCGATGCCATTTCAGGCCCCCCCGGTCCTGGCCGCGATCTCGAACTTCTTGTCGCACAAACCTTCCTGCTGGGCCGTCTCGAGAGGAAGGCCGAGGTGGTCCATCAGGCTCACTGTCCCGACGTCCGTCTCGGCCTGGAACACGTCACGCTCGTTGCGCATGACGTCGAGCTCCTCGTAGGCCCGGTCCCAGATCGACTGCAGAGTAGTACCGGACTCGGCCTTGAAGCGCACCGTTTCCAGTTCACCCAGGTGCTTGACGCGCACGGTCTGCTTCTTTGGCCCCGCAAGCTTGCCCGCCTTGAAGCTTTCGACGCCATCTTCATCCAGGTCGATGACGTCGTCCTCATCGAGGGGAAAGTCGGGCTCGTCCGTCTTTTCCAGATAGATGCTCTTGTCGGCAGCCACGCCCTTCAGCTTGCGCAAGGTTCCGGCCGTGATGAAGCGCGCGGGCCAATCCAGGGGGCCGCCGGCGAAGGCAAGCCGGTAGGATCGGTCGCTCAGGGCGACGATAAACCGCTGTCCGTCGGACAAGGGCACGGATTCGCGGCTGCGGACGTCCTCAAGTTCGCCGTTGTCCCGCATCTGCAGGACATAGCTGTAATCGTCGGACGAAAACCCCGCGGCGAGGGCGATCTGGTCGCCTGAGGGGGTCTGGTCATTTACGGGAACCGCGCGGAACACTAGGTCGGTGCCGGCGATATGGATGCTGCGAATGGGATCGCTGTCGTTCATTTGGTTTCTCCTGCGTCTCGATATCACATCAAATAGTAGCTATTTCTTAGCTAGTCAATACGTGACCTGTAGCTATTAATTGTTGACTAGCCTCGTGGATAATGATATGAACGCGCGGCCGTCAAGGAGGACCCTATGGTTGAAAAACGTACGATGACGCTGAATTTGAGTTCGCAGGAGATGGATCTAGTCGATCGCCTCGCCGATGAAAAAGGTTTGTCCAAGACCGCCCTAGTCCGACAGGCCCTCAGGCTCTACCAATCCATCACGGACAGAATAGAACGCGGCGAGAAGGTATTCTTCGAACACCCTTCCACCAAGGAAAAAGCCGAGCTCATGATGCTGAGCTGAAGCCATGTCGGGTAGCCTCATCGGTACCTACGACCTGTTAGACCGTCGGACCGGCAAGTTCACGGAATCCCATCTCCTCAGCCCCGCGGATGCCGGCAATGTCGCCGATATAGACGGCTCGTGGCGCCCGCTCATGGAAGCCAGGATTGCGGAACTGAAAGCCGCCGGCCAATACAACCTGCAATTCCTCGCCGATAACGACATCCAGGACGCTCATTGGCGATGGTCCGAGAAAGTCGACATGGCGTCAAACCGGCTTGACCGGCAGTCGTTCGCGATCGTGGCGGAAGGTGCCACACAGGGCCTGATGCTCGTGACGACTGCAGGTTTTGCCAAAGAACCCTCGCAACGCGGCAAGCCGCTGGTCACGGTGGACCTGCTGGCTACCGCGCCTTGGAACAGACCGCGTTTCGATGCGTCCCCTCGTTTCAAGGGCGTGGGGCGCATCATGATGGTTGCCGCGATCAGCTTGAGTGTTCAAGAGGAATTCAGGGGACGGGTAGGCCTGCACGCCTTGCCACAGGCCGAAGCTTGGTATCGAGATGTGGTTGGAATGACCGACCTGGAAATCGACGACACGCGCATGCGCTACTTTGAGATGACCGAAGCACAAGCGCGCGCCTTCCTCACTTAAACAGAAGGAGCAGATGATGGAGATGCTTATCTCACGCGACTGGCTCCGGCGAAAGATCGAGTCCGATCCGGATACGGACCATGACGCGGGATGGCCGTTGGAAGCCATCGACAATATAGGGATGTTCCTGCCGTCCGAACTTGTGTCGGACGCGGGCAACGTGGTCGAAATGAAGCACGCCTTCGGGGTCTTCATACGCCAGTTGAGACGACGCGACCAATTGTCGGTTGAAACCTTGGGCGCAAAGGCGCGGGTGGAGGCCGCCGAGATCAGGTTGATCGAACGGGACCCCAACTACAAACCCAGGCCGAGGACCGTTCACCAGTTGGCCGAGTTTTTTAGGATGCCGCCACGAGCGCTGATGAAGCTCTCTGGCGCTACGGTTACTAGAGACGAGGTCCTGCAGGAAGAGGCCCAGAAGTTCGCGGCTAAGTCCGATGATTTGTCCAAGCTCAGTAAGCACGAGCAACAGGTCTTGGACAGTTTCGTCAAGTTTCTGGTGCTGGGGCAGAAATGAACCGATGATGGAGGGGACGGTCGGAGCATATGAGGCGGACGACATCCGAGGACTCGTTGACAGGATTCTCCGCGAACTCGGCAATCCCGAACCGCCCCTCCGTCTCCCGGAGGTCCGGCAGTTGCTCGCGCTAGACCTCAAGTACTATAGCTTGTCCAATCCGACGCTCCTGCAGGAAGTCGCGCATAGGATGAAGGTGGCGGGCAAGCAGGTTATCGCCCGTCCGACCATTCTGATCGACGTGATCAAGAAGGCCAACCTCTCCGCCTTATGGATACCCGACGGCAATCGCATCCTGATCGACCAACAGGTTCCCGACGCGAAGAAACGATGGATCGAGGCCCATGAGGTTGGGCATAGTTTCATTCCCTGGCACAAGGATTTCCTGTTCGGCGACGATCAGTACACGCTCGATCCGAACTGCCACGCCAATGTGGAGGCGGAGGCTAATTTCGCCGCCGCACGCTTGCTGTTCCTTCAGGACCGTTTCGCGTGCGAGGCTCGCGACGTCGAGATTACCTTCAAGTCCATCCAGAATCTGGCCAAGCGCTACGGCAATACGATAACCACCACGTTATGGCGCACGGTCGAGGAGCGGGATGGCGAAACGCCGGCATTCGGGATGGTCAGCGCCCATCCGCACCACGACGATATCGGCCGCGACCCCGGCGGCAAGGACGTGCGATACTTCATCCGCTCACCCGCGTTCAGGACGCGGTTTCCGGGGATCACTCAGGAATTCTGTTGGAACTTTCTCAGGGCCAGTGCCGGCCGGGCTAGGAGAGGTCCGATTTTCGACGGAACCGTCGTGTTGACGGACGCGAACGGAGTCCGACACGAGTTCGCGATCGAATGCTTCTGCAACCACCACGCGATCCTGACCTATGCCGTACACAGGCGCCCGGCTCCGTTGATAATACCGGTTAAGTGATACCGCTGCGGCGCTAATAAGCTCGCCCGGCTACGTCCGCTGGTCAGGGAACGGAAGCTTCCAGGCTTAAGCTGCGTGAACGAACGGCCGATACCAGGGCGCATTAGGGCCGCAGGCGGCCATCGTTTTCATTGAGTCGTCTTGGCCAGCCGTGGTCTTCACTTGACCCCCCCGCATGATGATAGATAACCAAGAAGGATCTAGACCGAACCGGAAAAGACAAGGTGCAGGTGCGAGGCATTGAGATAAATATCAGGAACCGAACCAATCCACAGAAATATTTTGTTGGTATTTCTGTTGGTAGCAGATGCGGCCAACCTTCGCATAAGTCTCTGAAACGAAAACGGGATTTTCTCCACTTGGATTCCGCCTCTGGGCACCATCCCCCCTTCTCCCGGCACTCCCTTTCACCGAACCTTCTACGCTGCAGCTTCTGCAATCGCTTGGAATTGTTGGTCTTTTGCGGTCGCATTGCGCGGTTAAGCGGGACACGGAGGGCTTCAGGAGCATTTGGTCCAACGAGGCGGGGGGATGGTATTTCCGTTGGTATTCGACATCCTGATGGTATCGAAACAGCCAAGGGAGACCTGACGAATGCCCCTCTCCGACGTGAAATGTCGAAATGCCCGCCCTGCTTCCAAGCTTGTGAAATTATCTGATGGGGGCGGGCTGCAGCTATGGGTACAGCCCACGGGCTCTCGCCTCTGGCGGCTCGCCTACCGCTTTGACGGCAAGCAGAAACTGCTCGCGCTGGGCAGCTATCCCCTTATCTCTCTCGCCGAGGCACGGGAGGCGCGCGATGACGCTAAAAGGCTTCTGCTAGCTGGCGTCGACCCTGGAAAGGAACGCAGCTTGCGGAAGGCCGATTCGGCAAAGGACACCTTTCGCTCAATCGCGGACGAATATGTTGACAAACTAAAGAAGGAGGGACGTGCTGACCGGACGATCAGCAAGGTCAAATGGCTGCTCGACTTTGCCTATCCGATAATTGGCGACAAGTGCATTCGGGAGATCGACCCGGCCACCATCCTTACCGCCCTCCGCCGCGTGGAGGTTCGCGGTCGATACGAGTCGGCCAGGCGACTGCGCTCCACGATCGGCAGCGTGTTTCGATACGCAATCGCGACCGCACGCGCCGAGACAGATCCGACCTTCGCCCTCAGAGGCGCACTCATCAGTCCGACGGTAACGTCTCGCGCCGCGATTACCGATCCGAAGGCCTTGGGCGGTTTGCTGAGGGCGATCGATGCATTTGACGGACAGCCTACAACCCGGGCCGGTCTGATGCTGATAGCGCTGCTGTTTCCCCGCCCCGGGGAGCTTCGCGTCGCTGAATGGGAAGAGTTCGATTTTGAAAGCTCGGTGTGGACCATCCCTGAAGCACGCATGAAAATGCGACGGCCGCACCGCATACCCCTATCAAAGCAGGCGATCAGCGTCCTGACTTCACTCAGGGAAATTTCTGGTGGTGGATCGCTGCTGTTTCCTAGTGTTCGATCGGCTTCACGTCCGATTTCCGACAATACGCTAAACGCCGCACTGCGTCGTATGGGTTACGGCAAGGAAGAAGCTACCGCGCACGGCTTTCGAGCAACGGCATCAACTTTGCTGAACGAATGCGGCGAGTGGCATCCGGACGCGATAGAGCGGCAGCTGGCCCACATTGAGAACAACGACGTTCGGCGCGCCTATGCCCGGGCAGAGCACTGGGAGGAGCGCATCAACATGATGCAGTGGTGGGCCGATTATCTGGATGAACTTAAGAGCAAAAACCCGCGGGTGAACTCAACCGAGGGACGCCGCAAGCCTGCTGTCCATACGATAACGCGACCATCCACTTTGAACCCAACAGCGGCCGTTCATCAAAGGCCGATACAAATCTCCAACCGCCGGAAATCATACTGACCGTCGAAAAACGCCGAAACTCGTCGCCAAGTCGTAGGCCCGGAGGGGGCAACTTTCTTTCCAGGACACTATTAAGGTTACCGGATGATGACGGTTGGTTTGGGGCCGAAAGCGCAAGGTCCGTTTTCGGGATTCCTGGGTCAAATTAACCCCTCAGGCCTCGAGCTTTTCGCCGTCAAAACGGCTGTTGAGGGATTGGCAGGCTATACCGCTGACGAAGCGCACATGTGACGCACCGAGGATAAGTAACCCCGCTTGGTCACGCGGGCGCTGCCGACCGGTTGGTCGAAACTGGCGCTGGTACTCGCTATTCACGAAATTGCCGATCACCCTGACGAGGTCCACTAAGCAATGGTGAACGTCATTTCTGAAGTCGCAAGCAACTCGGCCGCCCTGCTCCATTGAGGTCAGCCATGCCTTCGCGGAGCCGGCGCAATCTCTGCTGGAGCCTGCATGCTTCTTCAGGCGCAAGCGCTGTGTCTCAGTGCGGCATGAATCCTTTTCTCAGCCAAGCCA
>NZ_JAMYUO010000048.1:0-12811 GCF_040323125.1 Mesorhizobium sp. M0062 | reverse complement strand
GGCATGCATCGTGAGATACTCGGCGATGAGGCGCCGCATTGCGGCATCATCGTCAATGACAAGAACATGTTTCAACGGCACACCTCGTTTTGGGGGTTGCGCCCCGATCAGGGTTGCATTACCTGAGTCTGCAAGCAAAAGGCATGTATTAGGGATGACATTACTTGAAATTGAACAACTGGTTCTCAAAACCCTCAACGCTCTAGTTGCCGAAAAAGTAGAGGTGTCGATGACAACCAGAATGCGGGATCTCGGCCTCGACAGCCTCGACTATAACGAGCTTGCTACGGCGATCGAGAGCCGACTTGGCTGGTTTGTCGACGATTACAAGCTCTGGCAATACGAGTCCGTAAGGCATGTCGCCGACGCCGTCGCCAGTCAGGAGTTGCGCACCGCGGAACCACCAGCAGTGCGACAAGTGCTGGAGTAGTGCTGTAGGCACAGGTTACGGTGAGGGCAGCTTGGGCGGCGGTAGCTATTGCCATCCGCTGTGGTTTCTATTCGTGACTGGTGTGTTTGAGAACTGTTGGGTCAGCCCGGTCCATGTCGCAGTGCCGATGCCCCCTTGGTGGCGTTGCCCGCAATTGCGATCGCTGCGCCCAGGGCACCAATGCTGACGGTCGTTGTCAGGCCACCCGTTGAATTGTTGTCAGAGGCAACAGTGCCCACCACACCATCCCAATTGGTGGTCGTATAGACCGACATGTAGTCACGGAACACGCTCTCACTATACGTGGTCACGATCGTTGCCGTCGTACCGGTTGGCACGAGGGCCGACCACACTGACAGATAGACCACACCAGAATTGAAGATGCTTTCCACCTGAGCGAGAAGGGTGGCAGCCACACCCCCAATCGTCATACTGTTGACGGTCACTGCACTTTCGGTGTCAGTGGTCTCAGTTGTCACGATGACACGACGATTAGCGTGTGGCGCGACAAGAAGCGGAATGCTGGTGTGGGTGTAAACGGTCGTGGCAGTCGAGTCTTCGTGAGTGCCATTGAAGACCAGATCTATCGGGAACATTTTCTCCCAGACGCCCGAGCTGCGCACATAGACCTGTCGAGCCTTGGTCCAGAGGCTTGAGATTTTCACCCATACGGCGCTAGCCGCCCCCCAGACCCCGGAGGCTTTGACGTAAAGGGCCATTACGGCTGCACCCAGAAATCACCGTCCACGCCGCCAGAAGGGGCAGCGGCCGAGATCGTGACGCTGCGATTTGCCATCGTGCCGACGCCGAGAAGCGCCTTGGTCTGGGCAATGGACTGCGGTCGACGATAATTGTCCCCGGTGCCGTCACTCGACACGCGACCGACGAAGCTCGTCACAGCGTCGGCACCTGTGGCGTAGGTCGAGCGGTACAAACGCGTCGTGATATCACCAGCGCCATCGCGCTGAGGCGATGAACATGTATGGCGAGAGCAGAACGTTTGGGGCGGGACGAAGAGGTTGCGGAGGGCTGACAAGGTCGAGACGAAGCGTTGCAGGCCTCCCGGCGATCGGACCTCTGCATCATCCGCTCCCGTTTTCGCGGCGGCACATGGGAATTCTCCGCTCCGTTGTTCAACCCCTTGTGCGACCGGTGCTTGACGTCCGGCATCACCTGTCGCTTTGCCGCTCCATACGAGCGCAGCTAGTCGGTGATCATGCGCTTCGGCGCGAGCCCCTGCTTCTTCAACGGCCGCGTCAGCAAGCGCTTGGCGGCCTTGGTGTTGCGGCGGTTTTGCACGATTTCGTCCAGCACATATCCATCCTGGTCGACGGCGCGCCACAACCAAAGCTTTTTGCCGGGCGATGGTGACGCCACTTCGTTCAGGTACCAGACATCATTCCGGCACGGCGGCTTGCGGCGCAAGCAGCGAGCGCAGTCCAGCCCGAACTTAGATGCCCCACCGGCGACTTGTCTCATACGAAACCACGATGCCGCGTTCCAGCAGCATTTCCTCAACCAGGCGCAGGCTCAGCGGAAACCGGAAATAAAGCCAGAGCGCGTGGGCGATAATAGGGCGGCGGAAATCGGGGGGCGTGTAGCTGACGGCGGGCGTATTCATGCCCCCCGGCGTCCATGTCGCAAATCTTGACGATTGCTTTGTGTGTCAAGCCCGCCGCAGGTCTCAACGCGTTCATATGCAGACATTGTGAAAATCGCCCTATTCCGCCTTTTTTTACCGCCCCTTAAGTCCCCCGCTCGCATGCTTGTCGATGCATTGAACTCATAGCCATCGGCCAAGGATTTTGGAAAATATGTTTCCGCTCGCAGCAGAAAACGTGAGAGTCGCTGTAGGCCTAACGTCAAGGGGAGAGAGCGGTTTGATTGGACGAAATGGGTACCGGAGTACCGAGTCATGAAGCCACGAGGTAATCTGGTCCGACTGAAGCAATTTCAGGTGAATGAGAAGCGACGACAGTTGCACCAGCTAGACATCATGATTGCCGATTTCGAACGCATGGCGCGAGAACTGGAGTTCCAGATAAACGCCGAGGAAACGAAGGGCGGCATCTCCGATGTCAATCATTTCGCTTATCCGACGTTCGCCAAGGCCGCTCGCCTACGTCGTGACAACGTCAAGAATTCGCAATCGGACCTTCTGCGGCAGAGAACCGCAGCCGAGCCATGCCTCGCCGAGGCTGAAGCAGAGCTCTCCAAGGCGCAATTGCTAGAATCGCGCAGCGGCAGAGGCCACGACCTCGAACCCGGCAACCGAAGCGCCATGATCGGCTGAGCCGGACGGCTTCAGCGCGCCTCAATTCGCGACACCGACTGGCCGTTGGCACGCGAGAGGCGTGCGGGCACTGTAAAGATATCAGCGTCTTGATGCAGCGATAGCTGGTCGGGACGGCTGTCATGCTGCGGCGACATACGCGATTTTGTCCAGATTTGCATAGCGGCGTTACGCAGGTATGGGGAAAGTGGAATTGGTTGGCAATCGGATCATCGGTGGAGACGAACCGCTGCCGGCGGACCGGCGCCTGGCGGCAACGCCTGGCGCTTTCGGCGGCGGCGGCAACGGCAAAGCAGGCTGGCCGCGTCGAGGATGAAGCGGCCCCTGCGTGATGCCGTTCTGCTCACGGCCGGGAGACGGGGTCGGCCCCGCCGGCCGGATGCTGCTCGCTTGGCGCGGCACCGTAAAGTCAACCGACAGCTTATGAAGATGTGCTTACATTGGGCCATGTCAGAAGTTGCTCGTGGACCGCTCTATGGTCGCCACCGCTTTCCCCCGAGATCATTGCGCACGCGGTATGGCTCTACTTTCGCTTTCCGCTCAGCCTGCGCATGGTTGAGGACATGCTGGCGGCCCGCGGCATCATCGTCACGCATCAGACCGTTCGAAGCTGCGCGGAGAAATTCGGACGGCATTTCGCCCAGGAGATCAATATCAGCCGGCTGCCTGGGCGACAAATGGCATCTCGACGAATGTGTCGTGGCTATCAGTGGCAAGAAGCAGTGGCTCTGGCGTGCCGTCGATCAGGACGGCTTCGTCCTCGAAGTGCTGGTACAAAGCCGCCGAAATGCCAAGGCGGCAAAGCGTCTGATGCGCAAGTTGCTGAAAGCTCAAGGGCGGACACCACGGATCATGATCACCGACAAGCTCCGATGCTATGATGCCGCCATGCGCGACCTCATGCCCGGCGTCGAACACCGGTCGCACACAGGCCTGAATAATCGAGCGGAAAATTCGCACCAGCCGACCCGACGACGCGAAAGGATCATGAAACGCTTCAAGTCGGCACGCCAGCTTCAGCGGTTCGTTTCCATCCATGATCCGATTGCCGACCTGCTCACTTTCCCTGCAATGCGCTGTCATCGGCTCAACATCGAGACCTGCGTAACGCCCCCATGCAAATCTGAACAAAATCGCGTGTGTCGCCACAGCGTGACAGCCGTCCCGGCCAGCTATCGCTGCATCAAGCCGCTGAAACTTACAGTGCCGGGCGCGCTGCTACCTGAATTTCCTTAACGCTCATTCAATGTGACAGCACCGATTCTTCTCAACCGCGGCATGCCCTAAATCGTCACTTGCGTTCCGATCTCGACGACGCGTCCGGTCGGGATCTGGAAATATTCGGTCGCATCGGCGGCCGTGCGTGCCAGGCCGATGAACAGCTTGTCCTGCCACACCGGCATGCCCGAATTGGGCGAGGCTTTGAGCGAGCGCCGCGACAGGAAGAACGACGTCGTCATGATGTCGAACTTCCAGCCCTGCTTGCGGCAGATCGCCAACGCGCGCGGAATGTTGGGCTGCTCCATATAGCCGAAGGTCAGCGTCACCCGCATGAACAACTCGTTGACTGTCTCCATCTTGACCCGCTCGCTGTCGGGCACCAGCGGCTGCGGTGCGGTGACCACCGACAGAATGACGTTCTGCTCGTGCAGCACCTTGTAGTGCTTCAGGCTGTGCATCAGCGCTGTCGGCGCGCTTTGCGGATCGCTGGTCAGGAACACGGCGGTGCCGGACACCAGCTGCGGCTTCTTCTTCAACAGATTGCCGGCGAGGAAATCGAGCGGGATTTCGTTGCGCCGGGTCTTGTCGAACAGATAGCGGCTGCCGCGCACCCAGGTCCACATCGCCAGAACGATGGTGAAGGCCACCGCAAGCGACGCCCAGCCGCCCTCGAACACCTTGACGATGTTGGAGGCAAAGAAGCCGATGTCGATGAACGCGAACACCGCCGTCATCGCCACCGCCACCCACAGGCGCCATTTCCAAATGCGCGTCATGACGACGAACAGCAGCACCGTCGTCACCAGCATGTTGCCGGTCACCGAGATGCCATAGGCGGAGGCGAGCTTGCTCGATTCGCCGAAACCGACGACCAGCAACATCACCGCCAGCGCCAGCAAAACATTGACGCGCGGCATGTAGATCTGGCCCGACTGCCGTTCCGACGTGTGCAGGATTTCGAGGCGCGGCAGCATATTGAGCTGCACCGCCTGCCTGGTCAGCGAGAAGGCGCCCGATATGACCGCCTGGCTGGCGATGACCGTCGCCGCGGTTGCCAATACCACCATCGGGATCAGCGTCCAGCCTTCGTTCATCTCGAAGAATGGATGGCCGACGACGCCGTTCTTGGCCAGCACGAAGGCGCCTTGCCCGGCATAATTGAGCAGCAGGCAGGGAAACACGATGGCCAGCCAGGCGAGCACGATGGGCTTGCGGCCGAAATGGCCGAGATCGGCATAGAGTGCTTCGGCGCCGGTGACGGCGAGGAAGATGGCGCCGATGGTGACGAAGGCGACATCGGGCGAATTGATCAGGAAGGCGACGATGTAGTGCGGGCTCACCGCCCACAGGATTTCTGGATCGGCGATGATGTGGTTGAGACCGGAAAGGCCAATTGCCAGGAACCATACGGCGGTCACCGGGCCGAATACCAATCCCACCCCGCCGGTGCCAAAGCGCTGCACCGCGAACACCATGGCCAGGATGACCAGTGTCAGCGGCACCACATAGGGCTGGAAGGTCGGCGTGACGACGTTCATACCCTCGACCGCCGACAGCACCGAAATCGCGGGCGTGATGACCGCGTCGCCGAAAAACAGCGAGGCGCCGACGATGCCGATGCCCAGGATCACCGCCGACCGCTTGGGGAAACTGCCGCGCGCTAGCGCCATCAGCGACAGCACGCCGCCCTCGCCGCCGTTATCGGCGCGCAGCACGAACATGATGTACTTGATGGTGACGATGATAGTCAGCGACCAGATGATCAGCGACAGCACGCCGAGGATATCGCCGCGCTCGGCGACATTGCCGCCCGACGACGCCACCAGCGCCTCACGGAACGCGTAGATCGGGCTGGTGCCAATATCGCCATAGACAACGCCGAGCGCGCCTAGCATCAGCACCTTGGTGCTGTGCTGTTCGATTTCGGGATGGCTCGATTGTTCGACGGGTTCTGCCTCGCTACCAGCATTGGTAAGGGCCATGGGCGACACTCCGATAAGGGGCGGCCCTCTACCTTTGCTGCACTGCAATATCAAGTGCCGCGACGTAATGGCTCCGGATGCGGACCGCATTTGTTGCCGCACCGGCGGATTGTCTCATACGAAACCACGATCCCGCTCCCGGGCCATTTCCTCGACGAGACACAGGCTCAAGGGGACCTGAAGGAGGGCCAGACCGGATGGGCGATGATCTGCGGCAGGAAACGATGGCGCTGCTTGTAGCTGACGGCATATCTTTCTCCTTTGTGTGTCTGCCAGACGAGCGGGCGGGCACGGAAGTGGTCGCGCTCTACTGCCAGACATACTCGTCCAACCTGATGAAAACCTGACTTGTACACCCAGCCCAAACAGGTGCGAGGGGTCGGTCTATTACCAAAGGCTCTGAGGGCTGATTCTCTAGGGTTCCCGCCCAGATTGATCCGTGACCCTTGTTGTGTACCGCCGCGGGTTGATCGGAGGCTCCAACTCCTGAGAAGGTGAAACCATGACAAGCAAGGCGACCAACAAGTTCTCTCCCGAGGTCCGGACCCCCGCGGTGCGGCTGGTTCTGGATCACGAACGCGAGCATACGTCGCGGTGGGCGGCGGTTTCATCGATCGCCGCCAAGATCGGCTGCAAGAAAGCCGAGCGTGACGGCGGCGTGCGCGCCGGAGTTCCCACGGATGCTGCGACGAAACTGAAGGCTCTGGAACGCGAGAGCCGCGAGCTTCGCAGGCCAACGAGAGCAAGGCTTCCGCGTATTTTGCCCAGGCGAAGCTCGACCGCCGGTTCAGGCCACGATCGCGTTCATCGACGATCACCGCAAGGCGCATGGGGTTGAGCCGATCTGCAAGGTGCTGCCGATCGCCCCGTCGACCTACCACGACCATGTCGCCAAGCGCGTCGACCCCTGCCGGCTGTCGGCTCGGGCAAGATGGGATACAGCCTCGAAGGATGAGGTCCGACGGTTTGAGGCGAACTTCCGCGTCTACGGCGTTCGCAAGGTCTGGCGGCGGTTGCATCGCGAGGGCTTCGAGGTCGCCCGCTGCACGGTTGCCCGCTTGATGAAGGCCATGGGCCTCGAAGGCATCGTCCGCGGCAAGCCGATCCGCACTACGGTGAGCGACAAGGCCGCACCTTGCCCTCTCGACCACGTCAACCGCCAGTTCCATGCTCCGGCGCCGAACATGCTGCGGGTCTCCGACTTCACCTGCGTCGCGACCTGGACGGGCTTCGTCTATGTCGCCTTTGTCGACACCTATGCCCGTCGGATCGTCGGCTGGCGGGTGAGCCGGACGGCGCATGCAGCCTTCGTTCTCGATGCCCTGGAACAGGCTCTCCATGATCGGCGGCCCGCGCGGGGAGGCGGGCTCATCCATCACAGCGATAGAGGCAGCCAAGGCGGATTCAACCGGATCGTCGCAACACCGGCATCATACTGTCCCCCAAGGAGCTGGTCGAGGAGTTCGGCAGGTGTTTTCCAGCCGAGCGTTTTGCGCGGTCTTGTGTTGATAGCATGGGCGACTGCGTCCAGTTCCCGGGCTGTGTCCCGACTGAGATCCGTGCCCTTTGGAAAGTACTGTCTCAGCAAGCCATTGGTGTTTTCGTTGGAGTCTCGCTGCCACGGGCTTGGGGATCGCAGAAGAAAATCTCGAGCCCGGTGTCGATGCGCAGGTCGGCTGCTGCGCCATTTCCGCTCCATGGTCCCAAGTCAGCGACTGACGCAGTTGCTCGGGAAGTTTGCCCATGGATCGGGCTATGGCTCTGCGGACTGCTTAGCGCCGTGGCCGGCAAGTGGTGGACCGTTCTTGATGCGCAGGCTCTGCTGATAGCCATGCATGCGCGGCAGGTGAAGCACGCATTGTGAAGCGTGAACTTCGTTCCACGAGCGTACCGATCGCCTAGCTTCCGAGGCCAAGGATGAGGTCGCCTTCCCAATGTCCGGGGACAGCCCGATCGGCAATTTCGGCCGGACGGTCGCTTATTATAAGGGCGTCTCCAATGAAGGACTTGTTGCGAACTCGGGCCCGTTCGCGCGGTACGCGCAACGCTCGGCCTGAACGCAGACATGCGGTAAGTCCCCGGCGCAATGCTCCGCGTCCTTGAATGTACAAGGACTGATAGATCGTCTCGTGGCTGATCCGCATGGTTTGATCCTCTGGGTAATCGATCTGAAGCCGATTTAGCGATCTGCTCGGGGCTCCAGGCTGCCGACCACCTCCGGCTCTGTCGTTTTTTCCATACCCACCTTGGGGCCCTCGAATGAGGCGCCATTGGGATTGGTGACTTTGCCGGCCAAGCGCTCCTCAACATTCACGCAGAGCCGGATTGACCGCCAGCTTGCCAGGAGGCCGGCGGGACTCACGATCGGCGTGCCATTGGGCGGCACTGGCCGGTAATCCAGATTGCCGCTGCGCGTCGCGGCATTGCGCCTGACCTCCCGCGAGATTGTGCTCGGCGGCCGACCTAGCTTACGAGCAATGGCCCGGATGCCGATTCCCTTGGCAAGCTCAAGCGCAATATCCTCGCGCTCCCGAAAGAAAGATATCGCCCCGAAGGCGGCTTCGCCCACGGCGCCAAATGCGTTGGCGGCATCCCTCCTGCACTCCGAAACCAGCGCGGACCAAGAGGCGTTGATGTACCGGCATCCAGTGCGGCCTCCTCGCTCGAATGTCCCAAGGCAATAGCTTGCCAGAACCGGAAGCGATTCTCACGCTGCCAGGCAGGCGGACGCCCGGGCGAATCCAGCTTCTTTCGAGTGCACCGATCTAAGCGCGTTGGTGAACCATCATTGCAACCTCCAATCCCTTGGTGTTGCGACGACCGGTTGAATCCGCCCAACACGTCAGCATTCAATACACCGAGCGCTTGGCGGAGGCCGGCGTCGAACCCGCAGTGGGCAGTGTCGGCGACTCTTTCGATAATGCTCTCGCCGAAACGATCAACGGTCTTTACAAGGCCGAGGTGATCCATCGACGCGGACCCTGGCGCTCATTCGAGGCCGTCGAGTTCGCCAAGCTCGAATGGGTCGACTGCTTCAACAATCGCTGGCTGCTGGAGCCCATCGGCAACATCCCGCCGGCCGAAGCCGAGGAACGCTACTATGCCATGTTGGATGAACCAGCCATAGCCGCGTGACTCAAACGAAACGGCCTCCGGAATGCCCGGGGCTGTTCACATCGCATTTGATGCCAGCTTCATCGTATTTTCTTCGGCTTGGACGGGCACTTGGCAGACCCACAGAGCTGGGAACCCTTTGCCATACTACAACTGTAACATCATATCGGTTTAGCAGGTCAAGCTTCGGTGGTAACCTCATTTGGGTAGAATAACTACTTTGGAGGCGAGCAATGGATCGCGATAACAAACGGGCACGTGCAGCTGCAAGATCATCTCAAGGCGGGGGGAGCAGTAGCCTCCGTGACGTTCCAGAGGGGCCATTGAGCGATGTTGCAGAACGGCTGGTAACCGCTAACCCGCGCGATACAGCGCGAAATCTCGGGGGCTTCAAAGGCCTCGGGACGCACGAGCGAACAGCCGTTCGGGGCACTCAACCCGGGCCAGAAACTGACCTCGCGAGATTTGAAAGGCGGACCAATCGGCTTGGACGATCAGCCATCAATCTGGCCGCGACATTAACAGCCGAATTGGGGTACAGCACGGATGACATAGCATTGCAGAAAGTCGGAGCGGCCAGTAATCTAGGCGATTACCTAACGCCAGGGCTGCAAGATGCTATTGTTAATCGCATTGGCAACATGGATCCGCCGTCGCAAGCTCTCGGAGCTTATTACGTTGCGCCACACTTCAGTAAGTTTACTGACGAAAACAAATCTCGCATTCTTGATCAAGCCATTGGATTGGCTTCTTCTGATCCGGATGGCAATGTCAGGATGATGGCATCCAATGCTATTCTCAACATGTATCAACAGTTAGACGCAAATCAACAGGCCCAAGCTCACTCAGTTTTTCCCGGCATGCAACACATCTTGCCGCACATGCCGGCGCCGCAGCATGCAGCAGAGGAACGGAGTGCGAATCTGGACGGCCACATAGCAGGTATTGAGGCTGCAGTCCGTGATACAGTAGGCCCGCAAACCTCCTATGAACAGCTGCAGCGGGGTGCTCAAGTCGGGCGGTCCATAAGCCAAGCCTACAATCACGCCCGAGAGGACCTAATGGAGGCCACCCGAAGCAGAGATCGCTCCGGCCGTTGAGGTCTCGGCCATGGTACAGTGACGCTTTCTCTCCCGAATTCCGTCTTCGGCCTTGCCGTTTCCAATTCGCTGGCCGTTGACGTACAAAAACCACGTCTGCCGGGTGATGCGCTGCAAGCATCGCACCACCCACTGCGGCATCGATCTGTCGAGCGGCGACATCGCGCGACGCCGGTTCGGTCTCTGAAGCACGCGCAGCATTAGCTACGGCTAATCCGGCAATGGAACAATGCTTTCAACAAAAACGACGCCCCCCAACATAGCCATTAGCATCGCGTGCTCACTCGCCGTGGGCTTCTGTGCGGCAAGTCTTTACGCAACCTTCCGCCACGGCGGCAGCGGCGAGGCTCTGATGGCGTTTGATGTCCGTGCCTTTTGGTTTGAGACGCCCTTCTATTTGGGTTTCGCAACCCCCGTTTTCTATCGGGGCGCGGCTATCGTGCTCTCGACGTCCGCGGTCGTCTTGCTGATTCAGCAGATCGTATTGCGCCGCAAGCTCGAACACCACGGGACGGCTCGTTGGGCTCGAGTGGATGAAATGCGACGCACGGGATATCTGCGACGATACCGTGGCGTGACAGGGCCGGTGTTTGGGAAGACAAGTGGCCCTTTCTGGCCTGGCTACTACCTGACCAATGGCGAGCAGCCTCACAGCCTCATCGTTGCACCGACCCGCGCTGGCAAGGGCGTCGGCATAGTCATTCCAACGCTACTTACATTCAAAGGCTCGGTGATAGCTCTGGACGTCAAGGGGGAGCTCTTTGAGCTCACCTCGAGGGCGCGCAAAGCCGCAGGTGACGACGTGTTTAAATTCGCGCCGCTGGATTCGGAGCGGCGCACAAACTGCTACAATCCGCTGTTGGATCTTATAGCGCTGCCTCCACAGCAGCAATTCACCGAAGCCCGCCGCTTGGCCGCAAACCTGATTACGGCCAAGGGGGAGGGCGCGGAAGGTTTCGTCAGCGGCGCGCGAGATATCTTTGTCGCGGGAATCCTTGCCTGCATCGAGCGGGGCACGCCAACAATCGGCGCCGTCTATGACCTCTTCGCCCAGCCGGGGGAGAAGTTTAAGCTCTTCGCGCGACTCGCCATGGAGACTCAGAACAAAGAGGCACAACGCATCTTCGACGACATGGCGGGGAACGATACGAAAATCCTAACCTCCTACACTTCCGTGCTCGGCGATGGCGGGCTCAACCTGTGGGCGGATCCCGCTGTAAAGGCGGCCACAAGTCGCTCGGACTTTTCGGTCTATGATCTTCGCCGTCGCAGAACGTGCATCTATCTTTGCGTTGGTCCGAACGACCTTGAGGTGATCGCGCCTTTGATACGCTTGTTTTTTCAGCAAATCGTTTCAATTCTGCAGCGGTCGCTGGCCGGCCGGGATGAAAAGCACGAGGTTCTCTTCCTGCTCGATGAGTTCAAGCACCTGGGTAAGCTGGAGGCGATCGAGACCGCAATCACGACTATCGCGGGCTACAAGGGGCGTTTCATGCTCATCATCCAAAGCCTTTCGGCACTGACGGGGGCTTATGGAGAGGCTGGCAAGCAGAATTTTCTCAGCAATACCGGACTGCAAGTGTTCATGGCCACGGCTGATGACGAGACTCCGAACTACATTTCCAAGGCCATCGGTGAATACACGTTTGAAGCCAAATCGATTTCCCACAGCCAGGCGCGAACGTTCGACTGGACCATTCAGAATTCACATCAAGGTGCACCGCTATTGCGTCCCGAACAGGTTCGGCTGCTCGATGACGACTACGAGATTGTTCTCATCAAAGGTCTGCCACCATTAAAATTGAGGAAGGTGCGTTATTTCTCGGATCGCATTCTGAAACGCATCTTTGAACGCCAGACAGGCGCCCTCCCGGAGCCGGCGCCCTTGACGGGAGCAGAGGAGGCGCTCTCCGCCGAATCTCAACTCGATGACCCGCTGTGTGAATTGGCGCAGGACTTTGACGATACAGTTTGATGTGAGGCTGTGTGGACCCCGCGAGAAAATCCATCCCGTGTAGCAGCTTTGTGGCAGGTGCAGGACGCCGGCTTGGAAGAGGGGCAAGCGGGCCAAGCCCGGCAACTTGAGCAGCACGTGTCCGAGGCGCTCCGGCCGCTGTTCGATGGTCGAGCTGACGAGCCGCCAACCAATCCAGAGGAGCTTCTGCGACTGGAACAGGGGGTTTCGCGAGGTGCTTCAGCGAGGGCAGGATCATCAAGCCGCCTCGTCTTTTTTCAGCAACCCAGGGATGCCCGATGGACGGGATGACCTCAACAGAAGCGTGTCGGAGGCTTTCGCAAGCTCTGGGACGCCGGAGTTCGGGCCGCCGCCCCCAGTCTTGGCTGCCAGCCAACAGCAGATCCGCCCTTCGCCGGATGAGCTTGACCATGCAACCACCTGCCACCCGAGTGAGTCGTCCCAACAATGAACATTCACCAGCGCTGTTGTGGTCAGCGCAGACGCAGAGGGCCCTGAATGCGCCGCAAGCCGTCGCCATTCAGCAGCAGCTGAGCGAAATCGGCAATTCAGGCGGCCGCGTGCATATGCAGAGAGGGGCTGATGCGATCTCCGGACCGGTAGCTCTCGCTGTAATTGATCAGGCTGGTACTGTTGGAAGGCTTGATCAGCCTCGTCACCCCAATCTCCAGCATAGCTCACTGTCACGCGGCCAAC
>NZ_JAMYUO010000047.1:0-13131 GCF_040323125.1 Mesorhizobium sp. M0062 | reverse complement strand
GTGTGGGGGGAGGGTCGCGGTCGTGGCCGTGGCGGCGCGGCCTCCGACGGAGGGGATGTCGACCCTTGGGGCGCAAGGCGAGGCGATGTTTGCACCGAATGCCCTTCCTGTGTCCGTTCGCGGCGACTGCCAGGTGGTTCCCCCACTCCGTCTCGGCTTCGCCGAGCCACCTCTCCCCCCTCCGGAGGGAGAGGAAAGGAGCCTGGCTGGGACAGCGCCAACGTCCGGAAAGATGGGGGGGAGCGCCCCGGCCGTAAGCGCAGGTCCTGCACGAAAACTGCACATCCCTGCGGAAAACCTCCTCCGCTCCGCCCCGCCGTTTCCATGCGAGCCCGCGACAACAGCGGCATGCAACAGCGAAACGCTCACCTTTGGTCCTTGCCCTATCGCCTGCGCAGCGAAAGCTGGTGGTTGGTCGATCCGCCCCGGGCGGCGGCCCGCCCTTACCTGGAAGCGAGCCTGCTCCCTTTTATCCGCCCACCGGCCGAGCGGACCCAGCCCATCAGGAAAATCCGCGCATGACATCGTTTGCAAGCTTTTCCAGCCGCTTCGGCATCGCCGTCCTGCTCGTGGCGCTGGCGGATTTTTTCTTTTACGGCCAGCCCGCCGGGATCACGGTGCTGCTGTTTGCCATCCTGATCGCCGGCGCGGTGGTCGCTGTGCATCCTGCCGCGCTGAATTCCACCCGACCCTGGCTCAAGCCGGCCGCTTTGTTCGTCGCGCTGCTGCCGCTGGCCGAGAACGTCAGCCCGCTGTCGGTGGCGATAGCTGTCGTGGCGCTGGTGGTGTTTGCGCTGTCCCTGTCCGGGCGGCTACGGCACGGCATCGCCCGCATTGCCGGCCAGGTGGCGCTGTTCCTGCTGGCGGCGCCGCTGCGCCTTATCCGTGACTTTTTCCAATGGCGCCGCACGGTGCGCCGGCTTGGCGGCCGCCGCATCCGCCTGGCGTCCATCATCGTCTGGGTCATGCCGGTGACGCTGGGCGCGGTGTTCCTGTTCTTGTTCGGCGCCGCCAATCCGGTCATCGAATACTGGCTGTCGCTGATCGACCTGATGAAGCTGCTCGATCTCATCCAACTGGCGCGGATCGTCTTCTGGCTGTTCGTGATCGCCGGCGTCTGGGCTTTCCTGCGGCCTCGCCTGCCGCGTTTCCCGCGCCGCCTTCCACCTTTGACGCCGCCTGCAGCCGTGGCCGCACCGGCCGCGACTAAACCAGCGACAACGATCGAGGCCGTCGTCTTCGGCAAGGCCGCGATCCTGCGCGCGCTGATCGTCTTCAACGCCTTGTTTGCGCTGCAGACCGGGCTCGACGCAGCCTATCTCTGGGGTGGGGTCGCCCTGCCGGACGGGTTGAGCTATGCCGCCTATGCGCATCGCGGCGCCTATCCACTGATCGCCACCGCGCTGCTGGCCGCCGGCTTCGTGCTGGCGGCGCTGCGGCCGGGCAGCGAAACCTCAGGCGATCCGCTGATCCGCCGGCTGGTCTATGCCTGGGTGGCGCAGAACATCGTGCTGGTCATCTCGTCGATTCTCAGGCTCGATCTCTATATCGGCGTCTATGCACTGACCTACTGGCGCATCGCCGCCTTCGTCTGGATGGGGTTGGTGGCGTCAGGGCTTGCACTGATCATTGCCCGCATCGCGGTTGGAAAATCCAACGAATGGCTGCTCTCCGCCAATCTTGCGACGCTATCGGCGACGCTTTATGCCTGCTGCTTCATCAACTTCGCCGCAACGATCGCCAATTTCAATGTCGACCATTCCCTTGAAATGACCGGCGACGGCACGCCTATCGATACCGAATATCTGCGCTCGCTCGGCGCTGCCGCCATGCCGGCGCTGGACCGCCTCTACATGCACCAATTCGGAAACCAAACCACCTATCTGGCCGATCAAATGATGATCGACGACACTATCGCCGAGCAGAAGCAGTGGCGCGCCTGGAGCTTTCGCGGCTGGAGGCTCGTGCAGGTTCTCGACAAGAGAGGTCCGCTCGTGCTTCCTCCACCTACCCAGCCCTCGCAACCTTCAGTGCCGGACCGTTAGATCCATGCCGCATCAGATCCTGGTCGCCGACGACGATCCGCACATTCGCGAGATCATCTGCTTTGCGCTGGAGAGGGCCGGGATGAAGACGCAGGCCGTCGCTGACGGCGCAGCCGCCCTGCAGGCGATCGAAGGCCGCGAGCCCGACCTCGTCGTGCTCGATATCGGCATGCCGGAGATGGACGGGCTGGAAGTCTGCCGGCGGCTGAGGCAGCGCTCCGATGTGCCGATACTGTTCCTGTCGGCGCGAGACGAGGAGATCGATCGCATCCTCGGGCTCGAAATGGGCGGCGACGACTATGTGACGAAACCGTTCAGCCCGCGCGAGCTGGTGGCGCGCGTCAACGTTATCCTGCGCCGCGCCCGCCCGGTGGCGCCCGACCCGGCCGACGACAAAAACTTCGCGCATGGCAAGCTCAGCCTGGTGCCGGCCAGCCACGGAGCCAGTTTCGACGGCAAGGCGCTGGCGCTGACGGCGATCGAGTTCTCGATCCTCAGGGGATTTCTGGCGCGGCCGGCGCATGTGCTGGGCCGCGACCTGGTGGTCGCCAGCGCCTATGCCGCCAACATCCACGTCGCCGACCGTACCGTCGATAGCCACATCCGCAACATCCGCGCCAAGCTGGCGGCGGCGGGCTGTCTCGACGCCATCGAAACCGTGCATGGTGTCGGTTTCCGGCTCGGCCGATGCGGCGCCTGAGCGACGCCAAATGGATCGGCACCAAATGGCGGCCAAGGCTGGCCACGGTGGTTCTCGCCATCCTCATCATGGTGCTGGCGCTGCCGCTGGTCGGCCTGTTCTTCTTCCGGCTTTATGAAAACCAGCTGATCCGCCAGACCGAGGGCGAGTTGATCGCGCAAGGCGCCGTCATCGCCGCCATCTATGCACAGAATATCAGTGACGCCGCCATTGCCCCGGAGAAGCTAGGGGTGCCGATGCAGGCTGACAGCGGCGATGCCAGCCGCGGCGACGACTCGCCTTACCAGCCGATCGAGCCGAGCCTCGATCTCGCTTCCGACTACCTGCTGCCGACCCGACCCGCCGGCATCGCCGCGGCCATCGATCCAGCCTTCGCGGCGATCGGCGCCAGCCTGTCCGGCATTCTCGACACGACGCAAAAAACCACGCTGGCCGGCTTCCGGCTGCTCGATCCGCGCGGCGTTGTCATTGCAGGGCGCGACGAGGTCGGACTATCGCTGGCCAATGTCGAAGAGGTGCGCACCGCCCTTGCCGGCCACTACGCCAGCGTGTTGAGACAAAGAATTCCCGACCAGCCGCCACCGCCCCTCTATTCGGTCAGCCGCGGCACGAAAGTTCGCGTCTTTGTCGCCATGCCGATCGCGGTCGACGGCCATGTCGCCGGCGTGATCTACCTGTCTCGAACGCCGAACAACATCGTCAAGCATCTCTATGGCGAACGCGGCAAGGTGACGCTGGCGGCCATCGCCATGCTCTCTGGCACGCTGGTGATCGCGCTGGTGTTCCTGCGCACCGTGAGCCGGCCGATCTACGCGCTGATGGAGCGCACGAGGCGCATCGCCGCCGGCGACCGCGACGCGATCCGGCCGCTCGACCATCACGGCACGCGCGAAATGGCCGAGCTGTCCGCGGCCTTTCTCGACATGGCGGAAAAGCTGCAGGCGCGCTCCGACTCGATCCAGACCTTTGCCACCCATGTCTCGCACGAGCTCAAATCGCCGCTGACGGCGATCCAGGGCGCGGCCGAACTCTTGCGCGATTCCGGCGAGGCGATGGACGCGGCAGAGCGCAAGCGGTTTTCCGGCAACATCGTCAACGATGCCGGAAGGCTCAATCTGCTGGTACGGCGCCTGCTCGATCTGGCGCGCGCGGAAAACCTGGCGCCGAGCGGCGAAAGCACATCGCTCGATGCGGCGCTGGCATTGCTGCCGGTGGACGGCAGGCTGGCTGTGACCATCGAGACGGGCGGCGAAACCGGTCTGCGCATCTCGGCCGAGAATGCGGCGATCGTGCTTGCCAACCTGATCGACAATTCCGCCAGGCACGGCGCGACCCAGGTTTTGCTGGCGGCTGCCAGCGCCGACGGCAAAGTGACGATTGCGATCAGCGATGATGGCGCCGGCATTTCGCCGAGCAACAGGGCGCGCATTTTCGAGCCGTTCTTCACCACGCGGCGCGAATCCGGCGGGACCGGCATGGGCCTCGGCATAGTGCTGGCCCTCCTGAAAGCGCATGATGGCACGATCGCGCTGGTTGACTCCGGGCGCGGCACGCGCTTCGAGATCATTGTGCCGGGGGCATGAAGGATGCCGGCGGCCGGATCGGAGAAAAACGTGCGCTACGACATCGTCATCATCGGCGGAGCCATCGTCGGCTCCTCGGTCGCCTACTACCTTCGCGAGGAAGGCTTTTCCGGCTCCATCGCGCTGATCGAACGCGACCCGCAATTCGCCCATGCGGCAACGACGCTGTCCATGGCCTCGATCCGTCAGCAATTCTCGATTCCGGAAAATATCCGGCTGTCGCAGTTCACGCTAAACCTGTTCCGGCGGCTGAAGGAGACCTTCGGCACCGACGCCGATATCGGTTTTCGCGAAGGCGGCTATCTCATCCTGGCCGGCGAGGCCGGGTTGCCGATCCTGAAAGCCAACCACCAAGCACAGGTCGCCGAGGGCGCCGACATTCTGCTCGAGGATGCCGACCAGCTGGCAAAGCGCTTTTCGTGGCTGTCGACGGAAGGCATCAGCGCCGGCGCCTTCGGCCGCAGCGGCGAGGGCTGGTTCGACGCTCATGCGATGCTGACGCTGTTCCGCAAGGCGCTGCGCGACAGACAAATCGATTTCATCGCCGCCGACGTCACCGGCATCGAGAGGCAGGGCAACCGCGTCACCGGCGTGGACCTCGACAACGGCGAAAGACTGCAAGCCGGCATCGTCGTCAATGCCGCCGGGCCGAATGCCGGCAAGGTGGCCGGCATGGCGGGACTCGTGCTGCCCGTCGAGCCGCGCAAGCGCAACGTTTTCGTCTTCGAGGCGCGGGCAAAATACGCCGACATGCCGCTGCTGGTCGACCCATCCGGCATCTATGTCCGGCCTGAAGGCTCGGTCTATCTCACCGGCGGCGCCGAGCTGGAGGAGGGCGATGGCCCCGCCGACCCCCGGGATTTCGACGTCGACTGGCCGCTGTTCGAAGAGGTGATCTGGCCCGTGCTGGCAACCCGCATCCCCGCCTTCGAGGCGATCAAGCCGACCCGCGCCTGGGCAGGCCACTACGACTACAACACGCTCGACCAGAACGCGGTGATCGGACCGCATCCCGAGGTCGAGAATTTCATCTTCGCCAACGGGTTCTCAGGGCATGGGCTGCAGCAGGCGCCGGCCGTCGGCAAGGCGCTGGCGGAGCTTTTGGTGCATGGCGGGTATCGGACCGTGGATTGCTCGGCGTTCGGGTACGCCAGAGTGGCCGAGGGAAGGGCGTTCCGGGAATTGAATGTGATTTGAGGCGGGCGGAATAGGATCGCTCTGTCGAGTTCCCGCCCACCCCCCTCTGCCCTGCCGGGTATCTCCCCCGCAAGGGGGCAGATTGGCAGCTTCGGCGAAGGCGCCATTCTTGCAACGTCGGCGATTGGCGAAAGCGGTCGCGGCATCTGATCTCCCCCCTTGCGGGGGAGATGGCCGGCAGGCCAGAGGGGGGGCTGTCCCGCGAGATTCTAAGCAACCATCGCA
The DNA here is from genome assembly GCF_040323125.1 of Mesorhizobium sp. M0062. Classification (NCBI taxonomy): domain Bacteria; kingdom Pseudomonadati; phylum Pseudomonadota; class Alphaproteobacteria; order Hyphomicrobiales; family Phyllobacteriaceae; genus Mesorhizobium; species Mesorhizobium sp. M0062. The sequence goes on along the minus strand of NZ_JAMYUO010000047.1, from coordinate 7,381 downwards.
CTGACAGCCATCGCGTTGCCCAGTGCATGCCCGGCGGCCGTGTTGTCGAAAATGCCCCAGACCTCGGCACCGGAAGCGGCCGCTGCTTCCACTTGCCGCGCAAACCGGTCGAGCCACCCGGCCCTGCTGCCTCCGGAACCGAAGCCGGGTCGGCGGCGACCCGTGCGACCTGGTGACCGGCCAGCAGTGCGTCCGCCTCGGCGCCGAACCAGCTGGGATGGCGCGGCTCGCATGCCAGCCTTGCCCGGACACACTTGCTCAACATGTCGAAGAAACCGCCGGCGACCTCCGGCTCGAAGGGCAGGCTTGGCGGCAGCTGCGCCAGAAGCACGCTCAGCTTTTCGCCGAGACCTTCGACCTGCCCGAGAAAGTCCTCCGTCAGCCCCTCGCAATCGGCGAGGCGATGCTCATGGGTCATGCTCTTCGGTGCCTTGACCGCGAAGCGGAAGTGCTCCGGCACGGCGTGCGCCCAGCGCTCATAGGTCTCGCGGCGGTGCGGCTTGTAGAACGAGGTGTCGATCTCGACGACCGGAAAGCGTTTTCCGTAACGTTCGAGATGCGACCCGGGCTGCGGAAAGTCAGCCTTGTATCGAGACGGAATTCCCCAGCCGGCGGTGCCTATGAGAGATCGGCGATTTCCCATGCTGGGGATGTGGACCGGATGAAGCGCGGGTCAAGGGCGGTGCCGGCAGGCGTTGTTCCGCGGGGTCCTGAACACCGTTCCGCATTGCCCGAGAACCTTGCCCGCCTTGACTGCCCAACCCGATCGGCAATTGCGCCCGACGCGCGTCAGCCCTCGCGGGAGAACCAGAACGCGTCGGCCATTCGCGTCATGCCAATACGCTCATAGAAGCCGACGGCGTCGGGCATCGAGATCAGGCTGATGGCGACCGAAGGCCCAAGCTGCCGGCGGGCCTCGTCCATCAGGCCCTTGCCGATGCCGCCGCCTTGCGCCGATTGCGACACGGCGAGCTCTGAGACGTAGCACACCCAGGAAAAATCGGTGATGGCCCTGATAACGCCGATCAGCGGCCTGCCTTCGATGTCGAGCCGCGCCGTGAGCACCAGGTTCGCGCCTGAAAGCATCGCCTGCAGCCGGGCGTCGTCATCGACGGGGCGTGTTTCGCCGAGCGTGGATTCGACCAGCACGCGGCGGAACTCGGCGACGTCGAGCTCAGGCTCCCTGGCATAGATAATCTTCGATTGTGCGGTCATGGGCGTAAGGTGCACCAGCGGCAGCCGGTTTTAAAGACAGTGCCGCGTCGATCTTTCGATCGGGCCGCGCACCAACAGTTGCCTTTTATTTGCCGGCGGCTTTGTGTAAACCGGGCGCCAGCAAACCCTGACGCAACGAATTATCGATCAAGAACGGGCAAAAGCCATGGAAAAATTCACCAAGCTCACCGGCGTCGCCGCACCGATGCCGATCGTCAATGTCGACACCGACATGATCATCCCCAAGGATTATCTCAAGACGATCAAACGCACCGGGCTCGGCAGCGGCCTGTTCGCCGAAATGCGCTACAAGGACGATGGCTCGGAAAACCCCGACTTCGTGCTCAACAAGCCAGCCTACCGCAAGGCGCAGATCCTGGTCGCCGGCGACAATTTCGGCTGCGGTTCGAGCCGCGAACACGCGCCGTGGGCGCTGCTCGATTTCGGCATTCGCTGCGTCATCTCGACCTCGTTCGCCGACATTTTCTACAACAACTGCTTCAAGAACGGCATCCTGCCGATCACCGTCAGCGCCGAAGACTTGGAGAAGCTGATGGACGACGCCTCGCGCGGCTCCAATGCGACGGTTTCGGTCGACCTCGAGGCCAAGGAAATCCGCGGACCGGATGGCGGCGTGGTCACCTTCGACCTCGACGACTTCAAGCGCCACTGCCTGCTGAACGGTCTCGATGATATCGGCCTGACCATGGAGAAGGCCGGCGCCATCGCCTCGTTCGAGAAGAAGAACGCTGCCGAGCGTCCTTGGGCCTGAGTGGTACGAGATGGCCCGGCCGCCACAAAGCCGGGTTCGTGGCGGCTGAACGGAGGGGACAGTCATGACACGTTTTCTTCTTGCCGGCGCCTGCGCGCTGGCGTGGATGCTGATGCCGGTGGCCGGCGCGCAAGCACAGACCGACACGGTCCTCGTGCCGGCAGAAGATCCGTCCGCCGCCGATCCGGGCGCGTCGAGCAATGCGGCCCTGGCGGACGATGACAGCCAGGGGCCGGTCCCGTTCGAGGGCGGGCAGCTGACCATCACCCAGCCGGAGCAGGATGGCGAAAAGGTGCTGGCCTATGACGGCAAGCAGCTGGCCAGCAATTACGACGTGTTCTTCGACAGAACAGTCAAGGTCGGCGGCGTCGACGTGGCGCTGGTCGATGTCGGCGACGGCGGCAACCAGTGCGGCCCGGCCAAGGTCATCGTCTGGAAGCCGGAAGGCGGCGAGATACAAAGCCTCAAGGTCGAACAGGACGAATGCGGCGCGCCGCCGGCGGCGGTGGCCGACAACGCCATCTATTTCGTGCCGTATCTGTTGCCGGGCGATACGAAGCAAGCGCTTCAATGGTCGCCCAGCGACGGGCTGACGATCTCGGGCGACCTGACCTACGCGCCGGAGCCGGGTACGGACTGGAAGGACGTCGATCCGGCCAAATACCAGAACATCATCGACGCCTTCCACAATGAGGCCGTCTACAAGGCGGCGCAGACGCTACTCGGCGACACCATGCCCGACATGGCGACCAGCCTGCTGGTCGGCGGCGGCACCGAAAAGACGGCGTCGGGCGCCTTCTACGCCACCGGCTGCGTGCCGCACGCATGCGGCAGCAATGACGGTTTCATGGCGGTCGACCCGGCCAAGCACACGCTCTACTTCGCCCGGCGCGGCGACAATGGCGAGCCGCAGGCGTGGCCTGACGTGAAGACCTGGCCTGCGGATGTGAAGGAAGCAATGGACAAGGCGCAGGAGTCGGGGAACTAGGGTTCGCGGCAGCGCGGCGAACACTCGGTGTTCATGCTTGTTCCGTCGCGATCCCGGGCATCTCCCGCTCAAGGGGGGAGATCAGACGTCACTCTGGCTTTCGCCAATCGCAAATGTGGAAAGCGAGAAAGGCGTCCGAACTGCTAATCTCCCCCCTTGAGGGGGAGATGGCCGGCAGGTCAGAGGGGGGTGCTGTCCCGCCGACGACCAAGATTTGCACCTGACTTGGCCCATGGCCTGGCCGGCCCTTTCCCTGCAAAGTGTCCGAAACCACAGCGAGGCTCCATGCGCACACTCATCTCCACCGGTTCGCCCTTCGAAAAAACCGCCGGCTATTCGCGCGCGGTGGTGCAGGGCGACTGGTGCTTCGTCTCGGGAACCACCGGCTATGACTATGCGACGATGGCCATGCCGGAAACGGTGGAGGCGCAGACGCGCAATTGTCTGGCGACCATCGCCGAGGCGCTGAGGGATGGCGGCTTCGACATGGCCGATGTGGTGCGGGCGCATTACTACATCACAGACCGGGCCATCGTGGACGTCGTCTTCCCCATCCTCGGCGAGGCTTTCGGCGAGATCAGGCCGGCGGCGACGATGATCGTGTGCCAGCTCAACAAGCCGGAAATGAAGATCGAGATCGAAGTCACGGCGCTGCGGCGCACGGCTTGAGGAGGCCAAAGCCATGACGGTCCGGCGCATCGTAGCCAATATCGGGACGCAGGACGCGGCGGCGGCGAAACGCTTCTATCAGGACGTGCTTGGCCTCGATGTGCTGATGGATCAGGGCTGGATCGTCACCTACGGGTCCGACGAACGGATGCAGGTGCAGATCAGCTTCATGGCCCAGGGCGGCTCCGGCACGCCGGTGCCGGACCTCTCCATCGAGGTCGACGATGTCGATGCGGCGCTGCAAGGCATGAAGGCCGCCGGCTTTGCCGTCGAATACGGTCCGGCCGACGAGCCGTGGGGCGTACGGCGGTTTTATGTGCGCGATCCGTTCGGCCGGTTGGTGAATATTTTGTCGCACAAGTGATTTGTTCCTCTCCCCCGCCTCTGGCCACGGCGAGGAACCCAGGTCTTGAGAGGCGGGCGCCGCCGTAGCGTTCTTCATCCCCTTGCGCCGCAAGCTCTTGGCGTTTAGCAAGGCCGCGGTTTCTCCAAACAGCATCGGACGGTTCTCCATGGCTTCGAAAAATCTTCTCCTGCTCGCCGGCGACGGCATCGGCCCCGAGGCGATGGCCGAGGTGAAGAAGCTGATCGCGGCCATGAACGCAAAGCTCGGCAGCGGTTTTGCCACTGATGAAGGCTTGGTCGGCGGCTGTGCTTACGACGCACATGGCGCGGCGATTTCCGACGCCGACATGGCAAAGGCGATGGCTGCGGATGCGGTTCTGTTCGGCGCCGTTGGCGGGCCGAAATGGGACAAGGTGCCTTACGAGGTGCGTCCCGAGGCCGGGTTGCTACGGCTGCGCAAGGATATGGAGCTGTTCGCCAATCTCCGGCCCGCCATCTGCTATCCGGCGCTGGCCGCGTCCTCTTCGCTGAAGCAGGAGGTGGTCGAAGGCCTCGACATATTGATCGTGCGCGAGCTTACCGGCGGCGTCTATTTCGGCGAGCCGAAGCAGATCATCGATCTCGGCAACGGCCAGAAGCGCGGCATCGACACGCAGGTCTACGACACGTTCGAGATCGAGCGGATTTCGGGCGTCGCCTTCGAGCTGGCGCGCACGCGCAAGAACCACGTGACATCGATGGAAAAGCGCAACGTCATGAAATCCGGCGTGCTGTGGAACGAGGTCGTCACCCAGACCCAGAAGACTCGCTATGCCGACGTCAAGCTCGACCACATGCTGGCCGATGCCGGCGGCATGCAGCTGGTGCGCTGGCCAAAGCAGTTCGACGTCATCGTCACCGACAATCTGTTCGGCGACATGCTGTCCGACATCGCCGCCATGCTGACCGGATCGATCGGCATGCTGCCGTCGGCCTCGCTCGGCGCGCCCGATGTGAAGACCAAGAAGCGCAAGGCGCTGTACGAGCCGGTGCATGGCTCGGCGCCCGACATTGCCGGCCAGGGCATCGCCAACCCGATCGCCATGATCGCGTCGTTTGCCATGTGCCTGCGATATTCCTTCGGCATGGTCGATGAGGCCGACAAGCTCGAAGGCGCAATAGCCGCCGTGCTCGACGACGGGCTGCGGACGAAGGATATTTTGTCCGAGGGCATGACCGAAGTCGGCACTGTCGCAATGGGCGATGCCATCATCGCCAAGTTCCTGGCTTAGCGGCCGACTCAGCGGATCTCGCCGGCCAGCCGTTTCAGCAGGCCGACGAGTTGCGCCTCATCCACGGCTGAGAAAAAAGCAGCGTCGGCGGCTTCGACGGCGACGATAGCGCGCTGGACTGCGGCCGTCCCCGTCGTGGAGACGCGGATCACCTTGGCGCGGGAATCCCGCGGGTTGGTGTCCCGCACAATCAGTCCCTTTGCCTCGAGCCGGGCGACGACGTCCGATGTCATCTTCACCTCGGTGCCGGCCTGGGCGGCGAGCTGCACCTGGTTAGGCGGCTCGCCATAGCGGCCGAGCCACATCGCCGAAGCCAGCAGCACGAACTGGACATGCGTAAGGTCAAGCGGGGCCAGCGCCGCCGTCATGACGCGCTGCCAGCGCATGGTGGTTCGCCAGAGCAACAAGCCGGGGCTCTCGGATGGTCCGCTGAAGCGCGTTTGCAGATCCCCCCGATCAGCCACCGTTCGCCAACTCCCTTGCCTGCTCGAACAGTTTGGCCATCGAAGTGTCGAAATCGCCGCTGATCTGCGGCCCGAGCTCTGGTCCGACCTCGGCGGCCGATGGGCCGGAAATCTCGAGGCGATGCGTCACTTGAGTGCCACCCTCGACCGGCGTCAGCGTATGCCTGAACAGCAGTTTCGTGTCGCCGAACGAGGTCTCGTCGGCATACGTCACAGTGTCGACAAGATCGACGATCGTCGATTCGAAGGTGTCCTGCCCGACGGGCGTTACAGAGAGGCGGGTGCCCTTGGCGAACGGGCCGTGCAGCACGAAGGTATCGGACCCTTCGTAGGTGAGGCGGCCTTCGTGCAGCGCCTTGAGCGCGTTCCAGATGGCCTGCGCCGAAAGGGGGGAAATTGCGGTGTACTCGTTGGTCCACATTTGTCTTGGCTCCATCATCCGTTTTCGATCGTCGATTTAATGAGTGCACAGATTATCTGTGCGCAGACAAAATGGCAAGAGAAATATTTCGTTCGTCCGGTCAAAACAGCAGCTGCCTTCCTGGCTGCGACCTAAGCCATTGTTAAAGCACGGCTGTCCGCAAACAGCCGGCAGCTCATTTCTGGTGCGGTCTAGGCTCCGCCTCCTCCAGGCACCGGCCCCCACTGGTTTTCGTGGGCCTGGGTCGGGATCAATCCGAGTATCAGCGCGAGGATCAGCGTAGCCGGAGCGAACATGAAGGTGATTGCGAAGTAAGGTATTGCCAGCCAGCCGGTCAGGCCGATGTCGTGCAAGCGGCGCACGACGAGCCCGACCCAGGGCAGGAACGTCGCTAGCCAAAACAGCCCCCAGACGCCGATCATCACAATCGGCCAGTTGCCGGCATCGAAATTGCCGACGGCCTGGTCGGCGAGGGCGCCGGCAATTCCGACCAGGATGAAGCTGACGGTCCAGAACAGGCAGTAGCCCCAGAATTCCTTGCGGCGGGCGCGTTCGGCGAAGTTGATGTAGTTGCGCGTCACGCCTCGCCAGAAATAACCCGGCAGTCCGCTATCGCGAACCGCGCCGTCTTCCGCCAGGCGGCCGAAATGCTGTGGCGCGGCTGAAGCGGCAGCCGCCTTGGGCGGCGCGACGCTTGCCGCTGGCGCAGCGGTGGCGGGACTGGCGGGCTGGGCGCGGATTGAAAAAACGTCGCGCGCCTGACCGCTTGCCGGCAGAAACTCGACCACGGCGCCGTTCGCGATCACGGTATCACGGCGCAGATCCTCGCGCGCGAAGGTGTAGCGGTTGCCGTCCGCCCCGGTGATGAAGCCGAAACCTTGGGCCTCGTCATAGTGAAGAACTTCGCCGCGCATTTAGCCTTGCCCCCGTGTAGGCACAGACTGTTCAAAGTTGCGGCGGACTGCAAGGGGTTGGACGAAATGGAGGGTAAACGGTTCAGGCACGAGTTGCTTCATTTTCCGGTGCGTTGGCGCTGCCCCTCACCTGCCTGCCGGCATCCTCTCCCGTATAGTGGCGGGGAGAGGGGTCGCTGTTATCGACGATTCCGCCAATCGCCAACGTTGCAAGAAGAGCGCCAAGGCTGCGGTCAGTGTCCAGCCGATAGATGGGTAACACTTTGAACCGGATACATAGGTGACACTTCTCTCCCCCTATGCGTCCGCCGCAGCGCCAAGC
>NZ_JAMYUO010000046.1:0-13640 GCF_040323125.1 Mesorhizobium sp. M0062 | reverse complement strand
CGAGGCTCTCGTCCAGCCGCTTGTTGATGGCCGAGATCGACGAGGCCGAGAAGGCATGGCCGCACAGTTCTTCCGTGATCGCCTTGACCTTGCGGGTCGACACGCCCTGCACATACATCTCCGCCAGCGTCGCCACCAAGGCCCGCTCGGAACGCTGGTAGCGCTCGAACAGCTCGGTGGAGAAGCGCCCGGCCCGGTCCTGCGGAACCCGCAGCTCGAGCTTGCCGACCCGCGTCACAAGGGTACGGCCGTAATAGCCCGAGCGATAGCCAAGCCGTTCGGGCGTGCGCTCGCTCTTCGAGGCACCCAGCGCCTCGTCCATCTCGGCCTCAAGCACCTCCTGCATCACCGCACGGAGCACTTCGTGCAATCCATCCGGGTTCGAAAGCAAAATGTCTTTGACGGCAGCGCTGGCGGTCTTAACTTCAGTCTTGGTCATGGCGGCGTTCCTTCGCGGGAATCAGTGACGTGAACAATCACCAGCCTGCCATGACCGCCCCCTCTCAGCGAATTTGCAGAACTCTCAGCACACTACCCGTGATGCCGACAGGGGTGACGCCTGCGGCCGACGCGCGAGGCTCGTCCGGGACATTGTCCCGGCTACAAGGATACCCCAACAGGATTTTCCTGGCCGCCTCACCAAGTCCTGCCCCGACAACAGCGTTAGTGTCCTGTCATCTTTTGCGCAACAAACAGCGCATACCGTTCCACGATCATCAACATGGGCAATTGCCTCACGAGGAGAGGTTCTTTGCTTCCTACGACGCGGCGAGGGCCCTGCGGCGGACACGGCGTGCGGCATGCACCGTTCGGTCTGCAGTCACCGCTACATTTGCCACGTCAGATGTATGCGGCAAGGCGTTCGCGCTTCCATGCGACCTCTTGTAGGGCAGCAATTCCCTGACCCGAGCATTGACCGAGGCAATTTCGACCCGCAAGTCCTCGCATTCCTGCCGTCTCACATCGAGTTCAATCTGATCGGACGCCTGCTGCATGGACAGCTGTGCAAAATCTGCGGTGATCTTGGAAAGGTTCACCTTGTTGGTTTCGGCCTCCTCAGCGAGTGCGGCCAACCTTTCGTCAGTCACCTGTTTTTCCGCCAGGGCGTCGCTCCATTGTAGCTGGAGCCTGGCGATCTCGGCTGCGGCCTCGTTGTTTGCGATTGAGGCGAGTTCGAAGCGCGATTGGAGGCTTTGAACTTCTGAGCGCAATCCTCGGTTCTCAGCCTGGCAGCGTTTAAGCTCGCCATCCATGTCCGCCTGCATAATCCTGGCTGCTTCGGTCACCTCCCATAACTTCGCCTGCGCAACCTCGAGTGAGGTGTGCAATTTGATTGCCTCTTTTTCGCTCTTGCCGAGCGCACTCAGCATTTCGGAATTTCGCGCAGCTTCGTTGGCATGGATCGTCGAGAATGCATCCAGCCTATGCCGTGCCTCTTCCTCCCGCTTCATGGCCTTTTCCAGGTCAATAGACAGGCTCACATTCTTTTCACGCAGCTGTTTGTTCTCTCGGGAGCGCCTGTCGGCCTCGACATTTGCGGCGGCAAGCATGTTCGTGAGGTCGCCAAATTCCGCTTCGTTCTTTGTGGTGTTGTTCGCCGCTTCGACCAGCTCCAGCCTTGCCGCGGCCAATGCGCCACGGAGCACTTCGCACTCCTGAACAAGGCTTGCCTGGCGCTGCTGCAATGTCTCGACCGTGCCTTGACGCTCACAGTACCGTCTGTTCAGGTCATTGAGTGTTTCCGACAAGCTCCTTTGATCTGCGATCAGATTTTGATTCGCCAACTCCAGTTCGTTCGCACGGAGAATGTCCGCGTGAAGGATGTGAAAAAACTCGAACGTCAGTTGACATGTGCTTGTAATTTCGGAGATTTTTGCGTTGATCTCCTCGAAATGGAGCTTGGCATCGTGGAACAAGCCGTTAAACGAGCTCACGGCAGCAATTCTGCTCTGCGTGTGTGAGGTCATCCGATGCGCTGGTATCGGCGAGCTATCATCGTCGTTGCCGGCACCGTCCTCGCTTGGTACGCTGTCATCCTGTTCGTTGTTGTCGCCTGCCATGTTTGGCACGTCGGCGACATCCTCCAAATCGAGGCACTGGTCGACAGCGTTAGCCAAGTCAGCTTCGAGATCGTCGAACGACCTCTCCACATTGTCCTCGGCGCGTCTGATCAAATCCCTGAACTTCATGACTTCATCCCCTGCAGCCGCATGCCCGGAACGATTGAGGCACGAGGACTGAGATGCTTTTGTATCGAGAGCTCAACTCAGCGTCTTCGTTCAATCAAACGATGCCAGGGCGCCGGCGCCGCGAGGAGCCGAGAGCTGCGATTGGAAGGCCCTACATCGGTCTAGGTGCCTGCTGACTTATTCTTGAGGACTGCGCGGCTCCCCTTCTTGCCATCGTCTTGGCGTCAATGGTGTGTTGCCTGGGCACATTAACGCTCAGGTGCAGAAGCCCCGACGAACGGCCCGGCACAGCCTCTTGTGGGGCGCATCAGGCGGCCGGGCCTAACCGGCGGTTGAGTGTTTTGGTTTGCCGGCTGACTCACCATGCGACATTGGCGAGGCAAGCGCATCATTCGAACGAATTGGGGACCGGCCGCCTGGCCGCTCAATCACACTAAGCTTCCGTTGCCGGAGCTGGCGACGAGGTGCTTTGCCTTGAGCCTTGGTATGCTACATACGAAGCGGCAATACGCGCCGGCGGAGCAGTGGCCCGACCCGTCAAACTAGCGCTGCAAAATGCGCGGCAGAGATATCCGAGAATATTGTCCAATCAGCGGTATGAGATCGAAGGCGGGCGATCTTGCTGAACTCCCAAACAATCCCGGCGTATATGTGTTCGGCAAGGAGGATCTGGAAACCATTGCGACATTGCCGAGCGGCACAATCTATGGATCATCAGCGATGAGGTTTACCGCAGCACAATATTCAACGGCGAGTTCCTCTCAACAGCATCTGCAGGCTAGGATGGACGCTTGGGCCGGTCTTGGCATCAGTTTGGAAACTCTTGCGCAATGCATGCTTTTCGGATCGCCGACCTGTATTCAGGATGCCGCAGCGGTGGCTCTCGATGAGGCGGTGACGAAGAGATGCGTTTTTCTCAAGCGAACTGAAGCGCAGACGCGATCATGTGCGCGATCGCACACGAAAGTTCTGCTTCTTTTCTTTTTTAGTTCCGACGACAGAGCCGCCGGCAGCCCTTTTCGGACGCCCTTCTGCCGCTGATTTGACCATTGCTGTGCGGATGTTCGCCGGGATATGCGTGAACCTTATCGTCCGCTGCGGCGCTCAGTTTGCATGGGGCTCTTGGAACCGTTCCGAACTTTCTCCTTGCGCCTCCGATCGAGTTGCGCGTGCTCATGCGGGGCGCTGAGGTGTCTCGATCCGCAGTGGCACGGCCATTATGCGACGAAGCCGATCAGCTTAGTTGAAATTTGTCCCCAGCGGACGGGAACGACGCTTGGCCATGTTAGTTGATGTGAATGGAGCAGCTAAGAAAAGATCTGGCATTGCTTACGCGACCGGGCTTCTGGATAGCTTTCGGCATTTTGTTGCTGCTTTACGGGATTCAGGTCATTTTTCTAATTCGGGCATGCCAATGCCTTTAGCCTGGAACATCGATACCGCTGGCTGGAACGCGGTCTGTCCATCTCCCGGCGGCTGCGGCGATAGCGTTGATCAACGATATATTCATTTATAAGCCTGCTATTCCCGGGGATGCCGAGGTTGGCAGCGCCTGCATCGTTGATTACGCACGTGGCGCTCCCCTCAAGATAGGTGGTTACCATTCTCGCGCTGCCGGTGAGCATTGGAGTCCGCACTGTGTTGGACGTGCGCTCATGCGTCGGGAAATTTCTTATAGACAGGGGAGGGTCTGTCAGGCTGGAAAATCACAAGCTGCCCCGCGAATGAGGAAGCAAAAAAGGTGCAAGACCAGATCGATTCTTCCGGGCAACTCGGTCCTCGCATCATCGCCGATCAGCGGCCGTACCGTCGAGAACCAAAATGCGCACGATCTCAGCCGGTCGGCTTCGACCAAAACATGCGGACTACCGGACGGGGACAGTCGGTGCCGCGTCCCGCCTGTGGCCGGCGCTATGCTGACGCTCCTACGATATCCCGTTCACCGCCCGCGGCAGGAGGGCGAATTTCCTCCGTCCTGCGCGGGACAACCGTCCACTGTTGCGGCCGCACGCAGGACTGCGGCTTATACGCCGTTCTTCCTTTGAGCGGCGTCCAGTTCGCAGGGCTAAATCACCATTGGTATGCAGACGAGCCTCTCGGCGTCTGGACAGAGATCAATTGCGCTTTGCACCAGGGTTCCTGGATCGTAAGCTCCAAACACGCTGCAGTCGCCTGATATGGTCCACTACGTTGGCCGGCTCATACGGCTTCGCAAGGTGCGGGCCTTCCTGACAAAGGTCGCCCGCCGCGATCGCAGTTCGTTCTACTGCGGCAGAAAGCACTATTTTGACCTCGGGCTTGTTCTCGCGAACCCACTTCGACAGTTGGAACCCGTTCATGTTGCCCGGCAGGTCAACGTCACACAAGACGGTGTCCACACCGAACTCCGCATAGTTCAACGCTTGTTGCGCCTCACGTGCGAAATGGGCCTCAATCACCCTGTAGCCACAGTGGCGGAGATAGTCCGCGATGACGCATCGGGCGATGACGTCGCCGTCAACCACGAGGATCGTTTGGCTCTGTTGGTTCGGGGCTTCCATTGACGGAGAACGGTCAGCAACCGGCAGGGTTCCACGCATCATGACCTGCGCGGGATGCCGACCGAAGATCGCGGCGAGATCCTGCACGAAATGATCCCTGCCGGCGGGCGCATTCAATTCAGCGGAGCGATGCCGCACTGGTGACGCCGTTTGCCACCTGGTCGACGAGACGGGCTAGAAGGCATGGTCTCGAAGCTCGAGGGCAGTCCATATCGCAGCGGCAAACGAGCGCTTGGCGCAAGATCAAGTGCTTTGAGGAAAAGGAAATGCAAATCATCGGTGCACAGCGCGAGCGCGGCAAAGCTACCCAGGTGATCATGGCTGAAAAGGGCCTCTACAAAGGCGGCGCACTCGTCAACTTCAATGCCGCTGAGCGGCAAGCGCTTTGGGATCGTGTCCAGGGCAAGGTTGGCGGCCCGGTCCCGAAGGGACATAAAAAGGAAAAGGCCGAGTGGCTGAAGCCCGGACTGGTTGGCTGGGTCGAGACCCTCAAAGGCGAAGAGAAGCTGCGGCACGCAAGGCTGCTGGAATTCCGGGAGGATGATGCAAATGGCCATGCCTAAGAAAGATCAGGACGCGCCACCTACGCCTGGATGTACGGCGCCCAAGCGCGCAAGGATGGCAAGGAGCGTGAGGTGCCAGCTTACTGGCAGGAACATGCCGACGTGTGGCTGCAGGGCTTTGACGGTGTGGCGATGGACGGTTTTGGCAAGACCAAGACCGTCAACGACGAGACATGGAAGCCGAGGTCGACGAAGCTGCCGTCGAGCGCCCCGACGAATAGCCATTTTGCCGTATGCCGTATGGTCGTTTTTAATTGGAGAAGGGTTTCGTTGGGCCTATAAAGATTGCGTTTACCATTGCCTTTTTAGGGAGAATGCGATGGTTGCAACGCCCATAGAAATCGCTCAAGCCGCTACTGCGACTACGGCCACCTTGCTGAAGTGGCAGAAGTCCATGGAGGAACGCGCCACGTTTCGCCAGAACATGGATCAATCGCGCAGGGCGATTCAAGCCTCACGCGATCTGCTGAAGCGCCTTCGCCAACGTCATCGCGACGACATGGCGGAAAGTTCGGAAAATGCCAACCCGTCTACTGTGCCGATATCGCAACGCGCCGGCAGCTAGCGGGAGGCGACCAGAGCCGATGTGATGGGGAAAGTTTCACTGGCCGTTACTTGGGTGGGCAGGCAAGTTAAACTTTGTCAACCAGCGACTTTTTTCGCCCGCGTGGAAGCGCCACATGTCTTTCGACAAGGCGCACGTGCTCGGCCTCGACAGTCACCAATGGCCGGAGGCTGACGGTTACCTTGTCCCCGTCGATGCGTGTGACAGGGCCGATCAATTCCATATGCTGGCCAATCACAGTCTTCCAAGTCGAATCGACAACAGAATGCGGGAAGTCGTAGGAGGGGATCGTCACGCTCATGCGATCGGGCGTCACCCGGCTGCGCACAATCGCCGTGACGGCGACCTCGTCGCCAACTTTGATACTTCCCCGAGCGATGCCCAAGACCTTGGAGCAGCCGGCGCCGGCGTCAAGATGAGGGCGAGCTAATAAAACCCTTCCGCGCCGCGATTGTGACGCGGGGCGATCCGATCGCCGCCAGCGACTTAGCAGACCAATTGACGACGGCGGCCGAGAAGCCTGGCATCCCTGCCGACCAAATCAACGGCGAAATCGAAAGCGTCTTCGAACTGTGAGAGAGGGCCGGGGCTGTGGCCGGCTGGCTTGCGGTTAATATCGACCACAAGCTGAATGGACGAGGCGACGAGGTCATCAGCCTTGCTGGTTCCGACGTCGACGTGCTTGTGATCCCCACGGATGAAGAGAGAGCCGTGGGGATCCAACTGCTATCTGTGTGCCTCAAGCTTTGTCGCTCGTACCCTGAGCGCCGAACCTGATGCTACTCGCGCGGCGGGTGTCTCGGCCTGTCAGGAGTTCGGCGGCAGGAGCATGGTCCCATAGCCGGCCATCAAGGCGATCAAGGTTGCTGCAACCAGCGGCAACCAGAACTTGATCGGTCCGGCAATACTGCCAGCGATGCGCGGCCGATGCCGTCAGCACCGTCAGGAGCCAGACCTCCCACGGGTTGAAACCGCCCCATGGGTCAATCGTCCGGTTTGGCAACAAGGGCAAGATGATCGCTGTCGCAGCCGCGCGGCAAGACATATTTGCGGCGGTGTTCCTCCGGCAACGAGTCGTCTCAGCTAGTTGTGGAGGTGCGACAGTTGAAGTCCAGGCTGGTGCTCCATGCCGGATAACAGCGATTCCGCCGATCGGAACATGTCCTCGAATTCCAACTCGTTTTCAAACACCACGCCGCCGACGCTGATGGTCAGCGTGTCCGCGGTTCCTTTTGGCGCGAAATAGGCTTGGGCCACGCGCGCCCGGATACGCTCGCCGATCTCCCTGGCGTCTTCTTCTGTCGCGCCGGGCAGAAAGACCCCGAACATGGAGGTTCCGATCCGGCCCACCAGATCTTCCTTGCGTACCGATGACTGGATGGTCGAGGCTATGAGCCGCAAGGCTTCGTCACCCCAGCCAAGGCCGAAGCGCAGATTGATGGACCTGATGTGTTCGGGATGAATGACCAGGAAGGCGCCAGATCTTGGACCAGACGATTCCGGCCTGGTTGCTCTCCTTTCGACCATCGACGTGAAGACTGTCCGGTTGAGGCAGCCTGTCAGGCTGTCAAAGGTCGCCGACTTGTTGAGTTCTCTTCGATAACGGACGAGCTCGGTCCGCTGCAGGCCAATGAACAGCAAAAGCGGGCCACCGACGATGACCGGCAACAGGATCGCTGTGACCATGCTGCGGCCGAAGGGCGTCAAGGCTTCCGAGAACAGAAGCAGATAATTTAGGCCAACCGAGAGGAGCAGAATTCCCGCCGATCCCAGGGCAGTCAGCCATGCGATATCTTTCCATTGCCGGGGCGAGCTATTCGCCATTGGTGTCATCATTAGCCAATCTCCCGCCTGATCGGCTGTCATAAGGCCAAGGTGCTGCACTTTCAGTTTCGAGGAAACATACAATTTTAGTAATGGCGCAATCACCTACCATCGGCCCGAAATCAGCCCTTCAAAAGCAAGGCTACGGCGGCAAAAGCAACGACACCGAATTATCGGCTATTGCGGCGGGCCGAATATCCCCATCTGCGCGTCTCTGGCCACTGCCTCCGCCTTGCCATAGATGCCACTCGCCAAGGCCGTCGCCCAGCCATTGGAAACAAGCCACGCGCCGACATCCTGCTTGCCCAAGCTGCACGGTGCCGCAATGGCAAAACGATCGATTTCCGGCGGCACGACGCATTTCAGCGCCCGGCCGCGCAGCCAGGAATTGAACGTCGCGCGCGCACGCTGGCCGCAAGGCCAGGCGATGCCACGAAAGGAACAGGTCTCATCCAGGTCAATGCCTTGGATCCCGCTGATGGCTACCTTGCGCCCCATCGATTCGAAGGTTGCCGACGAGGTGGCAACCGGTTGGTACAGCAGGACCTCTTTCCAATCCTTTGGCATTCGCATCCCTGCAGGCGCGGCCAGACCAAGGTCGCTGAGCGGCGGGCGCGGCTCGACCCGTTCGATTTGCGCCGAATCAAGCTGTGGCGGCGCGATAAGGTCCTGAGCAATCTTGCGTGCCCGTCCTCGCCATGGCGTATTGGCGACGGTCGCAACTGGTCGCATTGGCTGGCTATCGTCGATGGATTGACGCGGCGCTGGTATCGGCCGATCGATGGGAAGCAGATCGGCGGCCCGGATGATCAACAAGACCCCGGACAGGAGCAGCAGGCTTCCGAGCAATATCAAGCGATTGTGCCTCAGCCAGCCCATCAACTCAAGCAAGGTTCCTTGCCCCTCAATACCCCGATGTCGATTTGGCGACCAGCTTGAGTACGCCTTTTCGAACCTGGTAGAAGGGCATGGATCGCTCACTGGAGCCATCCGCCCGAAACCGGAACAGGCCGGTCGATCCGCGAAATCCGCTCCGATTTTCGAGCACCTGCTTGCTGAAGCCGTCAGGCCCGGCCGAACTTGCAATTCCTGCTGTCAGGGCGACCATATCATAGGCGTAGGCGACATTGGCGTCGGCTGGATAATTGTAGGTCGTCTTGAAGCGGTCGGCGATCGGGCCGGTTTCGGTTGGGTCGAGCGCGGCGATGTAGGAGCTCTCAAACAGCGGCTCCATCGGATGTTCCAGCCAGCGGTTGGTTCCAACGACGGCAATTGCTTTTCCAGGAATGCCTTTCGTTTTGAGCGCCGCAAGGATCTGCGCCGGATTGTCGTCGCCGCTGGCGATGATGATGGCATCGGGAGCCTCGACCAGCGAGCTCATATCATTGACCACTTTGGTGCCGCCATCGCCGGCCGGATACGGAATGGTGACGGCGAGCGTCGCGCCATAGATGCTGAGGCTGTTGGCGACCCGCTTTTCAACCGCGCCGGCATTCGCTCCTGCCGCGACGAGCAACACGAACTTCTTGCTGCCTTTGGCCGCCAGGCCGGCTGCGCCCGCGGCCGCGCTGTCGGCCTCGTTGAGGCGCACCGCATAGACGCCCGGGCCGCCGGCGAAATTGTCGGCCAGCGCCAGCACCGGCGGTCGCTTCGATCCCGAGAGCTTGGCTATGTGCTGCGCGGCCGCGAGTTCGACCGGGCCGATGACGATCTTAGTTCCAGTGGTGATCGCCTTCACAGCCAATTCGCTGGCGTGCGCGCTGTCGCCCTTGGTGTCCTCGACCGTGACCGTGAGCAGGACATTTCCAAGGTCGGCCATCGCCAGCTTGGTCGCATCGAGCATCTTCCTGCCGTTTTCGCCGGCGTTGCCCGGGGCCGACAAAGGCAGCAGCATCGTGACCTTCGTCGACCCGGTGCCGAGCGATCGCGTGGCTTGGGCCGGGCTGGCAGCGGTGCCGGCGGCCGGCGCTCCGGGTGCGGCTATCGCCGCCGGGTCGAGCGCGTCCGAGACGCTGCCCTTCGACTGGCAGCCCGACACTATGCCCGCGAACGCAAAGACGATCGCCCACGTCCACGAACCGTGTCGCTGCCGGCCAGAATCCATGATGCCTCCCTGATATCCCGCCGGGTATTTATCCCGGTCTCATCCGTTCATCTTACGGCAGACTTGCCTCGCCGTCTTTGCAATTGCTGGATTATGGCTCAGCCGTCGAAAAGTCTTGCCCGGAGCGCCTTGATCATTCTGGCTTGCCCGGCGCTTCGATAGTCCGTGCATTTCATGTATCGCGGGCCCGGCACGAACAGCCGGCGCACACAAATCCGCCTCGCCGGGGCAGGGGCACCATCGTCTCCTGCTGTCGGGAATGCGGAGAATCCGAACGTCGCCACCGGCAATGGCCCGGCCACCGCAAAACCTTCTCTCGCCAGGATTGCACGCGCACGCCGGCAGTAGCGGACCGAAAGTTCGGAGAACCGGGTTTCACCGTGCCCGGCACGATACTTCATGACGGTGGTGCAGAGATCGCCTGCGGCAAGGCTGTTTGCCTGCGCCAGATATCTGACGCCGAGCGCGATGTTGGTCGCCGGCGCGCCAAGCTCGTCGAGCGAGCCACGAAAGCCCAGCATTCGGGCCGTCGCGGGCATTACCTGCATCAACCCGACCTCACCATCGGCGCCGTGCACATCGGGATCGAATCCGCTTTCGATCTCCATCACCGCGTGCGCCAGCACCGGCTCCAAGCCGTAGAGCGATGCCTGGCATGTCGCAAACGCCTTGAATGTCGCGCGCGTCCATTCGGAGGCGGCGTCGCAGCGAACCGGCCGCCTTAAGCCGAACGGTGCTGGTCTCTCCAGGCTAGGTCGTTCCAGCCAGTTGGCGCAGGCTTGAGTGGCAAGCTGGCCAAAACCGGTCAATGCGATCGCTCCGGCGATCGCCCTCGTCAATCGTCCGCCGACCATCGGGTCAGCCAACCGGCACTGCCGGATCCCTTTCGGTCAGTTCATGTACTCGACCATGCGGTCGTGGAAGCACTCGCACTTGTTGAGCGTGTCCTCGTCCTTGTAGTTCGTCTTGAGGTAGCCATAGGCCATGCCGCAGGCGACCTTGGCTTCCGACGCCCAGACGAAGGCGGGGCGGGATGAATTGATCCATTCCGAGCTGTTGGCGACGGCCACCGACTCGTCCATCAGCTTGACCACCTGGACCTTGAGATCGACGATGTTGTCGTTCAACACCAGGTTCGATGTGCCGACGGTCCGGCAATAGTCGGCCACCGGCCCTTCGATGATGTCGGCGGCATAACCCGTCGACCCGACTGCCAGAAACAGCGTCGCAGCGGAAACCAACAGTCTTACGGAACGTTTCATGATGAGATCCCCCTCTGTATTCCTAATCTCTAATACATAGCATAGTCGCGTGGCCCCGCACCATGCTCCTAGACCACGTTTGCCGTTGTCGTATGCTGCGTCACTCCGTCATCGTAGAGCAGGGTGATCGTGTTGGCGACGGGTGCATTCGTCAAGGTGGCCACGTCCACGAAATTGGCGCCGTTGGCCAAACCGTCGGCGTCGACGCTGACAGTGTTCGTTCCCGCATTGTAGTTCACGAAGTCGCCGACATTGGCCCCTCCGGCGGCTGTATCGAACAAGGAGGTAAGGTCGATGATGTCGCCATGGCCGCCGACACCGCTGTAGTCAGCGATAAGATCTTTGATGTCGAGGTGCTCGAGCTTGAACGTATCGACGCCTATACCACCGGTGAGCGTGTCCTGACCGGAACCGCCGATCAGCAGGTCGTTGCCGTCGCCGCCGAACAATATGTCCGCTCCCGAGCCGCCGTAAAGCGTGTCGTTACCGGAGTTGCCCGACAAGGTATCATCGCCGCGTCCGCCGGAGAGGATATCAGCCTGGAGATTGAGTCCATTGAGGGTGTCGTTACCGTCCTCGCCGAGCAGCGTGGTTTCTGTCGCGGTCGTGGTGTGAGTGTCCACGCCCGAAGTTCCTTGCCAGGTGCTGAGATCGGGCGAAAGGTGTGCCGTCACTGACCCGGCAATTGGGTCGCCGTCACCGTCGGTCGCCGTGACCGGGATCGAGATGTCGAACGGTGTGACGGCGTTGGCGGTCGTGTAGGTGACCGGGCCTAGCTTGAAGTCATTCGAGCCTACATTGGCCGAAATTTCGATTGCGCTGAACGGGTCTGAATTTGCAACCACGGTAAAGGTGTCGCCTTGCGCGAGACCGGTGATCGTCCACGTTCCGTCCCCATTGTTCGTTGCGGTCGGAGTAGCTCCGCCGGAGCCGTTGACGACAGTGACCAAGGCGCCGAGGGCCGTGCTTTCGCCGGTAACATCACCTATGTAGGTGTTATCATAGTCGGCGTTGACCGGGCGGATCGTTATCGAAACCAGGCCCGGTCCCGAGACATTGCCAATCCCCTGTGTATAGCTAGCCACCTCGTAGTGATCCGTATAGTGGGTTCCCGCCCCGATGCCCGCGGGGGTTCCGGCGATGGTGCCGTCGGTGGTTGCATTGCTGACGAAATCGAAGCGGATCTTCTCACCAGGGCTGATGCTGTTTCCGCCATCGACGCCCCAACTGCCTGTGCTGGTGTTCACGAAATTGGGGCTGTTGGCGGTTGCAAGCAGGTCGCTGGTTGAGCCGATGGAGTCCAGGACAATCGCTTGGTTGTTGCCGCCGCTTGGCGAGAAGTTCGCCGTATTGAACTGGTTGCCGGCAAACATCGTCGCGGCCTGGGTGTATGTCCAAGTATCTGTCGCCGGGTTCAGGGTCGCCGTGAAAGCGAGGTCGCTGCCGTTCGCGGCCGAGGTCCGTCCCTCCACAGTATGCGTATCGACGACGTGGAAGAAGACCTGCTCGCCATTCAGGAATATGTTTGTGCTGCCTGATGTGACGGCCGCGCCTTCGGTCACGTTGAACACGACATTGCCAACGCCGTCAGCACCGGCGCTCGCGGCAAAATTGATGCTCTCCGTCAGCACCGTATGCGTGGTGTTTTCCACGAAGATGCCATCCGGCTTGAATGGCAGCGGAACGTCGTCCAGGACCGTCAGATTGACCGATCCGGAAACATGATCACCGCTGGTGTCGGTTGCCACCACCTGAAGCCCGTTGATGGTGACGTTGCCCGAGCCGGCAAGATGCTGGAGCTGGTCGGTCAGTGTCGCGGTAACGACGGGTGTCAACGAACTGTTGGCGCCGGCGCTTGTGTTTGACAGCGCCAGATAGACGAATGCGCCGAGGTTCACGCTGCCGGCCGTTTGTATCAGACTGCCGACGAGTTGGTTGCCGACGAGCGCCCAGCTGATTGTGTATCCAGAGGCTAGGCCAGAAACAGTCGGCGCCACCCAGTTTGGATCGCCGGTCGGGTTGGCGAATGCAACATTAATGGCTTCGCCGGTCGTGGTGAAGGTGATGCCGCTGATTGCTTGCGCCGTCTCGCCGCGACTGCTCGGATTGGTGCCGGTCACGGCCCCAGCTTGGAGATCCGCGGGCGCCGAGGCATCGAGCGTGGTGTCGAGCGCGGCTTCGTTCAATGTCAACGACGCTGTCCCGCCACCCGATGGAACGGTGTTGGTCTGCACATTCAGGGTCACCGTGGCCGTCGAAGTGTCGCCGTCACCGTCCTTGATCGTGTATGTGAAAGAGTCCGAGCCGATATAGATGCCCGTCGGCGTGTAGGTGAACGTTCCATCGTTGTTGTAGGTGACGGTGCCGTGAGCACCGTTGGTGGCGGTCACCTGGCCGCTGACCGGATTGTTGTCGGTGTCGACGCCATCGGCTCCGAATTTGTCGTTGTCCAAGAGACCAGCGAGAACCGTTGCACCTGTGATGGTCGGAGCCCAGGTGTCGTTCGTGGCCGTCGGCACGTCGTCGGTGACGTCGATGGTGATGGTGTTGGTGATCGTGTTGCCGTTGGCGTCGGTGGCCTGGTAGGTGAAGC
>NZ_JAMYUO010000045.1:0-15506 GCF_040323125.1 Mesorhizobium sp. M0062 | reverse complement strand
TGGGGGCCGCGGCGGTTCACGCGCTTACTCCTTTGCCCGCGCGAGACGACGTTAGCGCTCCACGCGCAACGACCCCCTCTGTCGCCTTCGGCGACATCTCCCCCTCGAGGGGGGAGATTGGCGCCTAATCACGCCTTGCGCTTCTCCACCTCCGCCTTCCTCAGCAGGAAGCGCTGGATCTTGCCGCTTGGGGTCTTCGGCAGTTCCGTGATGAACTCGACCTCGCGCGGGTAGGCGTGCGCCGACAGCCGTTTCTTGACGTGCTGGGCCAGCTCTTCGGCGAGCTCCGAATTGCCCTTGTAAGCCGGCGCCAGGACGACGAAGGCCTTGACGATCTCGGTGCGCTGCGGATCGGGCACGCCGACGACAGCCGCCTCGTTGACCGCCGGATGCTCGATCAGCGCGCTTTCGACGTCGAACGGGCCGATGCGGTAGCCGGCCGAAGTGATGACATCGTCGGCGCGGCCGATGAAGGAGACCGAACCGTCCGGCTCGTACTCCACCGTGTCGCCCGTGCGGTAGTAGCCGCCCCTGATCGCCGGCGTCTCGGCTTGGTGATAGCCGTCGAACCAGCGCAGCGGCGACTTCGCGATGTCGACGGCGAGGATGCCGGGCTGGTTGGGGCCGAGCTCGTTGCCGGCCTCGTCCAGTACCACCATGCGATATCCGGGCATGGCGAAGCCGGCCGAGCCCGCGCGAACGACATGCGAGAGCCCATGATGGTTGTTGACCATCATGCCGTTCTCGGTCTGGCCGTAATGGTCGTGAATGGGCGCGGCGAGATTTGCGTCGAACCAGCGGATGACTTCCGGGTTGAGCGGCTCGCCGGCGCTGCTCACCACGCGCAGTCTGCCTTTGACGCGGGCCGCAGCTTCCGCGCCTTCCGCCATCAGCAGGCGATAGGCAGTCGGCGAGCCGGCAAGGCTGGTGACGCCGAGCCGCT
The DNA here is from genome assembly GCF_040323125.1 of Mesorhizobium sp. M0062. NCBI lineage: Bacteria > Pseudomonadati > Pseudomonadota > Alphaproteobacteria > Hyphomicrobiales > Phyllobacteriaceae > Mesorhizobium > Mesorhizobium sp. M0062. Next base: position 14,563 of record NZ_JAMYUO010000045.1, on the reverse strand, counting down.
CGATGATGTCGTAAGTGCTCTTGGCGTTGAAGGCGCCTTCATGGAAGGTCGTGGCGATGCCGAGCTGCAACGGGCCGGTGATGGCGTAATAGAGGCCGTAGGCCCAGCCGGGGTCGGCGATGTTCCAGAAGATGTCGTCGGGCAGCAAGCCGATCGCGTCACGCATATAGGCGCCGAAGGCGAGCAGGGCGCGGAGCGGCACCGGCACGCCCTTGGGCAGGCCGGTCGTTCCCGACGTCGACATCATCATGAACAAGTCGTCGCCCTTGCGCATCACCGGCTGGCAGTCGGGCGAGGCGGCGGCAAGCGCGGCGCGGAAATCGATGTCGCCTGCAGGCAGCACATCGCCATTGCCAAGAATGGTGGCGATTTGCGCTGATGTCTCGACCTCGTCGAGCTTACCGCGATCGGCCGGGTTGGTCACCACGATCCTGGCGCCGCTATAGCCGAGGCGGTGCTCGATGGCTTTCGGACCGAAGGCGGTGAACAGCGGCTGGTAGACCGCGCCGATGCGCCACGTCCCGAGGATCAGCGCCACCAGTTCGGGGACGCGCGGCAGCATGCCGGCGACGACATCGCCGGCACCGACGCCGGCGGCCTTGAGCACATTGGCGGCGCGCCCCGACATGTCGGCGAGATCGTCGAAGCTGAATTCGCGAAGCTCGCCGCCGGCCGAGATCGCGCGCAGCGCCAGCCGGTCTTCTCCGGTGTAGCGGCCGCAGCATTCGACATAGGCATTGAGGCCGGTTCCAGGGTTGCCATACAACCGCGCGATCTCATCTTCGATGCGAAAGCGCTGAACGGCATCCTCATAACGCGGCATTTTGCTCATGGCGATCCTCCCTAGGCGGCGCCCATCTCCCCTTGGAGCGCCTTATCGGTGAGATTGCCTGAAATTGCTGCGCTGGTCGATTACGGCGATAGTCGGGGGATGCGAAGGATCGCAGCGCAGCGACAATCCGCGCCGAGCCACTGCTGTTGACCGAACCGTCCATCCGGCCGATAGCACCGCCAGAATTGCCCCGAGGCCCCAATGACCCCAGACTCAACTTTCGATGACGCGGCCATCGCCGACGAAGGACGCGATGCCGACACCGCCTGGCAAAACGACATCCGCGCGGGCGTGCGCCACGTCCGCGATCTCGCCTCGCTGCCGCTGTCACCCGCCGAGCGCGCGGCGGCGCAGGAGGCGGCCGTACACCACAAGGTGCGTGCCCCCAAAACCTATCTCGACCTGATCGACTGGAACGATCCCGCCGACCCGATCCGCGCGCAAATCATTCCATCGCCGGATGAGCTGACGGAAACGGAAGGCGAGCTCGACGATCCGATCGCCGACCATGCCTTCAGTCCGGTGCCGCGACTGACGCACCGCCACGCCGACCGCGTGCTGTTGTTTGCGACCTACCAATGCGCGGTCTATTGCCGTTTCTGCTTCCGCAAGGAATCCCTGACCTCGATCGGCCGCGGCTACACGCGCGAGGCGCTCGAAGACGCCTTTGCCTATATCGAAGGCCATACCGGAATCCGCGAGGTGATCCTCACTGGTGGCGATCCGCTGTCGCTGCCGGACAAGGCGCTGGCTGAAATCCGCGCCCGCATCGAGGCGATCGCGCATGTCAGGCTGCTGCGCATCCACACGCGCGTGCCTGTCGTGCTGCCCGCACGCATCACGCCGGGGCTGGTTGGCGCCTTGCAGGGCCGGCTGATGGTCACAATCGTCACCCATTTCAACCATGCGCGGGAGATCACGCCGGCCACCGAATTGGCCTGCCGCGTCATGCGCCAGGCAGGCTTCGTGCTGCTCAACCAGAGTGTCCTGCTCAAGGGCGTCAACGATACGGTCGAAGTGCTGGAGGAACTCTGCCGCGAACTGATGTACCGGCTGGGCGTCAAACCCTATTACCTGCATCATGGCGACCTCGCGCGCGGCATGGCGCACAGGCGCACCACGATTGCGCAGGGACAGGCGCTGGCCGGCGCGCTGCGCGCCCGCCTGTCGGGCATCTGCAATCCGGTCTATGTGCTGGACCTGCCGGAAGGCGGCGGCAAGGTGCCGCTCGGGCCATTCCATGTCGAGGGACGGGAAGGGCAGGACTGGCGCATCCGCGGCCAGGATGGCGAGGTGAGGGTATATCGGGACGTGGTGGTGTAGGCACGGCGCAGCGGCGACAATGACCGCCGCCGTCACATTGTCGATCGGGATGACCATCGCACCAAACTCTCGCCACGACGCGTTCGCCTGCATTCCGTATGTTGACATAAAGATATCCTTATGTGATGGTTGTCGCCTCAAGGATAAAAAATGTCGCAGAATTCTGCATCGCTGGACGCATTGTTCGGCCCCGTCGCGGCCAGACCCGATGGGTCCGAAGTGCTTGCGGCGCTCACGGCAGCGGCGCGCGAGCGCATTCTCATTCTCGACGGCGCCATGGGCACGCAGATTCAGGGTCTCGGTTTCGACGAGGAGCATTTTCGCGGCGAGGCATTCGCCGGCTGCGCCTGCCACCAGCAGGGCAACAACGACCTCTTGATCCTGACGCAGCCGAAGGCGATCGAGGAGATCCATTATCAATACGCCATCGCTGGCGCCGATATCCTCGAGACCAACACCTTCTCCTCGACCTCGATCGCCCAGGCGGATTACGGCATGGAGGATGCCGTCTACGCGCTGAACCGCGACGGCGCGCGGCTGGTGCGTCGGGCAGCGGCGAGGGCACAGCAGGAGGACGGCAAGCGGCGCTTCGTCGCCGGCGCGCTCGGGCCGACCAACCGCACCGCCTCGATGTCGCCCGACGTCAACAATCCCGGCTACCGCGCGGTGACCTTCGATGAATTGCGCCTGGCTTATGGCGAGCAGTTGCGCGGCCTGGTCGACGGTGGCGCCGACATCATTCTCATCGAGACCATCTTCGATACGCTGAACGCCAAGGCGGCGATCTTTGCCTGCAACGAGATTTTCCTCGAAAAGGGCGTGCGCCTGCCGGTGATGATTTCGGGCACCATCACCGATCTCTCCGGCCGCACGCTGTCGGGCCAGACGCCGACCGCCTTCTGGCATTCGGTGCGCCATGCCAACCCCTTCACCATCGGCCTCAACTGCGCGCTCGGCGCCAATGCGATGCGCGCGCATCTGGCCGAAATTTCAGGCGCCGCCGACACCTTCGTCTGCGCCTATCCGAATGCCGGCCTGCCCAATGAATTCGGCCGCTATGACGAGAGCCCGGACTTCATGGCCGCGCAGATCGAGGATTTTGCGCGCGAAGGGCTGGTCAATGTCGTCGGCGGCTGCTGCGGCTCGACGCCGGAGCACATCCGGGCGATTGCCGAGGCTGTCAAGAAATATCCGCCACGCGCCATCCCCGAGATCGAGCGCAAGATGCGCCTGTCCGGGCTGGAGCCGTTCACGCTGACCGACGAGATTCCCTTCGTCAATGTCGGCGAACGCACCAACGTCACCGGCTCGGCCAAGTTCCGAAAGCTGATCACGGCGGGCGACTATGTCCCGGCGCTCGACGTGGCGCGCGACCAGGTCGCCAATGGCGCACAGATCATCGACATCAACATGGATGAAGGCCTGATCGATTCGAAAAAGGCGATGGTCGAGTACCTCAATTTGATCGCCGCCGAACCCGACATCGCCCGTGTTCCGGTGATGGTCGACTCCTCGAAATGGGAGATCATCGAGGCCGGGCTGAAATGCGTGCAGGGCAAGCCACTGGTCAACTCCATCTCGATGAAGGAAGGCGAGGAAGCCTTTCTGCATCATGCGAAGCTGGTGCGCGCCTATGGCGCGGCGGTGGTCGTCATGGCCTTCGACGAGGCCGGCCAGGCCGACACCAAGGCGCGCAAGGTGGAGATCTGCAACCGCGCCTACAAGCTGCTCACCGAACAGGCCGGTTTCCCGCCCGAAGACATCGTCTTCGACCCCAACGTCTTCGCGGTCGCCACCGGCATCGAGGAGCACGACAATTACGGCGTCGACTTCATCGAGGCCACCGGCGAGATCACCGCCACGCTGCCGCATGTGCATATCTCGGGCGGCGTCTCGAACCTGTCCTTCTCCTTCCGCGGCAACGAGCCCGTGCGCGAGGCGATGCACGCCGTGTTCCTCTACCACGCCATCCAGCGCGGCATGGATATGGGCATCGTCAATGCCGGCCAGCTCGCCGTCTACGACACGATCGAGCCGGAGCTGCGCGAAGCGTGCCAGGACGTCGTGCTCAACCGCGCGCCCCGGGCCGGCGGCACTGCCACCGAACGCATGCTGGAGATCGCCGAGCGTTTCAAGGGCACGGCCGGCAAGGACGCCAGGGAGCGCGATCTCGCCTGGCGCGACTGGACAGTCGAGCAGCGGATTTCCCATGCGCTGGTCAACGGCATCACCGAATTCATCGACGCCGACACCGAAGAGGCGCGGCTTGCGGCCGAGCGGCCTCTGCATGTCATCGAAGGCCCGCTGATGGCCGGCATGAATGTCGTCGGCGATCTGTTCGGCGCTGGAAAGATGTTTCTGCCGCAAGTGGTGAAGTCGGCGCGCGTGATGAAGCAGGCGGTGGCCGGATTGCTGCCGCACATGGAGGCCGAAAAACTGGCCAACGCCGCCAATGGCATCGACAATGGCGAGCGCCAGACGGCCGGCAAAATCCTGATGGCGACTGTAAAGGGCGATGTCCACGACATCGGCAAGAACATCGTCGGCGTCGTTCTGGCCTGCAACAATTACGAGATCATCGATCTCGGCGTCATGGTGCCGGCGGCGAAGATCCTGCAGACGGCTCGCGAGCAAAATGTCGACATCATCGGCCTGTCCGGCCTGATCACCCCGTCGCTGGACGAGATGGTGCACATGGCCGCCGAGATGGAGCGTGAAGGGTTTGACATTCCGCTGCTGATCGGCGGCGCCACGACCAGCCGCGTGCACACGGCGGTGAAGATCCACCCGCGCTATTCCAAGGGACAGACGGTCTATGTCAATGACGCCAGCCGCGCCGTCGGCGTCGTGTCATCCTTGCTGTCGAACGAGACCAAGGGCGGCTACGTCGACACAGTGCGGGCCGAGTACAAAAAGGTCGCCGACGCGCATGCCCGCTCCGAGGCCGACAAGCAGCGGCTGCCGCTGGCAAAGGCCAGGGCCAATGCGCACAAGGTGGACTGGTCCGCCTATGAACCGCCGAAGCCGTCCTTCACCGGCGTGAAAGTGTTCGAGAACTGGGACCTGACCGAGCTCTCGCGCTACATCGACTGGACGCCGTTCTTCCAGACCTGGGAGCTGAAGGGGCGCTATCCCAAGATCCTCGATGACGAGAAGCAGGGACCGGCGGCGCGCCAGCTGTTCGAGGATGCGCAGGCGATGCTGAAAAAGATCATCGCGGAAAAATGGTTCGCGCCGCGCGCCGTCATCGGCTTCTGGCCGGCGAACGCCGTCGGCGACGACATCAGGCTGTTCACGGATGAGGCACGCTCGCAGGAACTGGCAACCTTCTTCACGCTGCGCCAGCAGCTGACCAAGCGCGACGGCAAGGCCAATGTCGCGCTGTCGGATTTCGTCGCACCCGCCGACATCGGCAAGCCCGATTACATCGGCGGCTTCATCGTCACCGCAGGGATCGAGGAGGTGGCGATATCAGAGCGTTTCGAGCGCGCCAACGACGATTACTCCTCGATCATGGTCAAGGCGCTGGCCGACCGTTTCGCCGAAGCCTTTGCCGAGCGCATGCATGAGAAAGTGCGCAAGGAATTCTGGGGCTATGCATCAGACGAGACGCTGGCGCCCGACGAACTGGTCGGCGAGCCCTATCGCGGCATCCGCCCGGCGCCCGGCTATCCCGCGCAGCCCGATCATACCGAGAAGGCGACCTTGTTCCGGCTGCTCGACGGCGAGCGCAATGCCGGCGTCAGCCTGACCGAGAGCTATGCGATGTGGCCGGGCTCCTCGGTCTCCGGCATCTATCTCGCCCATCCCGAAAGCTATTATTTCGGCGTCGCCAAAGTCGAGCGCGACCAGGTCGAGGACTATGCCCGCCGCAAAGCCATGCCGCTGGCCGATGTCGAGCGCTGGCTCGGCGCGATCCTCAACTATGTCCCTCAGCACTATGCCGAGGCGGCGGAATAGCGGCTGCGACGTGGCCCAATGGCTGCTCGACCGCTCCCTTGATTTTTCACCGTCGAAAAGAATCGCGCCGCACCCGGTTCTCGGCGAGCTGCCGGTTGTCGGTAGGTCAGACTTAGGTCCCTCGCGCCTGCTTTTCTGGAACAAGCCGTGATGTCCCGCATTTTATTGGCAGGGACACAAGGAGTGTCGAGTGAAAGCGATTTTGGGACTGGTCGGCGGCTTCGTGCTGACCCTTGCGGTGTTCGGCAGCGGGCTGGTTTTCGCAGCCTGGCTGCTTGCCGCCAAGCCTGTGCGGGAGGCAAGGCCCACCGTCAGCGTGGCTGAACTGTGGACCCGGAAAGCGCGGCCGGTGGACAAGACGGCGCAGGACTTCGAACGTGTGCCGCCCGAGCAGTCCGCGCCTGCCGACATCGCCGCCAAGGAGCCAGCCCAGGACCCGGCCAGGCAGCAGCCCGATCCCACCGTCACCGCCGCCATCGCGCCGGCCGAACTGCCGCCGCCGCATCTCGCCTGGTGCGCCAGCCGCTACCGCTCCTACGATCCCGAGGACAACAGCTACATGTCCTATAGCGGACAGCAGCGCACCTGCGTCTCGCCCTATCTCGCCGCCGACCGCGCCGCGCCGCGAGAGGCAAGCTATGTCGAGGGCGCGGGCGCCTACGCGGCCGCCGGCGGCGAACCGGACCATGTCGCCTCCTGCTTCAGCCGCTATCGCTCCTACCGTCCGGAAGACAACAGCTACCAGCCATATTCCGGCGGGCCGAGACGGCAATGCGAATAGCCAGCGCGAAGGGCGCCGCGAACGATTGCGACCGCGCGATTTCTGGGGTCGTTCGGATCGTCCTCAAAGCCCAGGGGAGGAACCACCATGGAAGACGACCGCCATCATAAGATACAGCAGCGCGCCTACCAGATCTGGGAGCGCGAAGGCACTGGCGACCCCGAGCACCACTGGCACCGGGCCGAGGCCGAAATCGACCGCGAAGCCGCTCTGCCGCTGACCGCCGACGACGCCCTGCCGCGCGAGATCGCCAGCACCGACGTGCTGACCGTCGAGGAACTCGCCGTGCGCACCGGCATATCGGGCGACGAGGCGCAGGAGCTGATCGACAGGCTTGGCACGGACCGGGCGGCGGTCGAGCAGGCGACGCGGGGGATTAGGGGCAGACGAGGAGCGAAGTCCTGATCGCGCGCGATCTACCTAGTGCAGCTCGGCATTGTCCTTTGACAACAGCGCCTCCAAGCGTAGCTTTGAGGTTATGGCCACGCGGGACGAGATTTATGCCAAATTCGGCATAACGGCAGAAGCAGCTCAGCTCTTCGAAACAGAGTTGGGTACACTGCTTCTCTGGGCTCACGGTCTTAGAAATGGTTGGCATGTCACCCCGGACGGTGAGCGTGCGCAGGCGGTTTTGAATGACATAGACCGCAGCACATTGGGTCACCTACTTATCACTCTCAAGAAACATGTTGGACTGGACGACCAACTCGAAGATCGCTTCGCATCGGCGCTGAAGGCGCGGAATCGGCTGAACCACGGCTTCTTTGAAAGACACAACTTCCGCATCCAAACAGATGAAGGACGCGACGTGATGTTTGCTGACCTTGAGAAGCTACACGATGAACTCTTCAATGCGTGGCAGGTTGCCAGCGCAATGACGGCACTCGCAATGCAGGTCCTCGAAGGGGCGCGCCTCCGAAAAGATGTCTAGATTTCGTTCGCCCGATCAGCCGGCGTGTGGCAGTTCAGATAGAATTCGAGCTAAAGATCATTGTCCAAATCAAAATCGAGGAAGCGAAGACTTTCGGCATAAAGCAGATGGAGTTGGACGCGCCCCAAGATTTCTTTGTGACTGTTGGCGTATTCAAGCTTCTCAACAGTATCAAAGCCTCGTCGAGCGGCCGCCGTAAGACTTTTCAATACGGCTTCATTAAAATCATCTTGGCTCGAGGCAGCACCTATCTCTTCGACCATCCTGGAGACCACGCCCAAGATAAATGAGAGGCCTCTTGGTATGAACGTCGCGATGAGGTCGCGGGCACGGGGGCACATCTTCGTGCTATCTGATTTGCCATCTGGATTGCCGCCGAGATCTCGCTCTATCTCATTCAGCGGCTTGCCCGAGAGCCAAGCTCTGATCCCTGGCAGGAGTGTGTCTAAAACAGCTTCGTTTAGCGGTGACTTGGCCGTCTTGCCAGCCGCAATAAGTGCTGATCGGTGTACGTCGCGTAGCAGATGAGTTCTCGCGGGGGCATCATCTTTCAGCCAATCGATTGTCCACTCCACCCATTTTTCTATTGTCGTAGGTAAGGCCCCAATACCTTCCTGCAATCGGCCGCGTAGGTGTTCGAGCAGATCTAAAGGCAGGCCGCTTTGAGATGCTAATTTGACAACTGCCGCGGCTGGCTTGTGCTCTACAGCGTCTCGGGCCTCACTCCAGAGCTCGTCAACCTTTGCTAGATACGCTTGCTCCTCGTTCCGCCTTTTGGCGAGGAATGCTCCGAGCGAGCGAGACAACAGACTATCCTGGGACGGCGTATCACCTCCGGCAGCTGTGAGAGCCGCGAGGCGATTTACAGTGTAGGTGACCTCCCGGTCATCAAGTTCACCATCCATCACACGGTCAAGTACAATTTCCAGAGGATCCGTTATCGTGACACAACGATCATCTTCAGGCAGAACAGAGGTTAGCTTACCTTTTAACTGGTGACTGAGCGCACTGCCTGGCGTGAACTTAATGATCGGTTCCGGGATCAGAATGACGACGCCGTTGGCGAGATGACCAGCACGGCCGGCGCGCGCAGCCGCGTTGAGAAGCTCATGGGCCTCTAGGTCCTCTCTTTCCCCTTGCTTTTCTCCTGCACGCTTATCGCCTGCAAGCACAGCAAGGTGGGCTGGCAGATTGAGGCCCTGCGCTAGAGTCGGCGTAGCAACAATGACTTTGGCACCATCGCTTCTACGAAAGAGTCGCTCCGAAAGCGCGCGCTCTAGTCGGAGCATCGAGGAATTATGAGGGACTGCTCCAAAGGTCGTCTCGCCAAAAATCGAGTGCTTTGCAGCACCCAACTCAAGCACCAGTGTATCCCAAAGCCCGCTCTCGCTTTCGGTCAAGACGACTACGTGGTCCAACGCCGCTGCAATTTCTCGAGCTGTGCCGACCGCGTCGGCTTTCGTATTGACAAAGACAATGGTCTTCAGCCCACTGGCGTCGGCACTTACAGCGATCTTCGTTGCCGTTTCATTGGCATTGGGACTAGCCCAGATAGAGCCAGACCTAAAACCGCCGCCTAACTGTATCGGCTCGTTGGAGATGGTCGTAAACGCATAGGAGTTTGCTACGGGCATCCAATTGTGCTGCAGCCCCCAAACAACATAGGGAGTGGCGACGAGTTCGCGCTTAGACGCAGCTCGAAGTCCCTTCGCCGGCTCCCCATCGTCTAGGTCCATCTGTCTCTGGCGTATCCGTGCCTTTCTCACGCCTGCCGAAACTTCTGTTTCCTTATAGACGACCACGCCTCTTGCTTGGCGGGTTGGCTTCCAAAGCAGGTCCACCGCCCTGCACGGGCGACCCGTCAGGTCGGCAATCCATTCCGCAAACTGCTTGCCATTCTTCAGCATCGCCGACAAGAACAGCATGTCTGCGTTGGGAGCTGCTGCGCGAAATGCTAGGAGACAAAGCATCCCATCAAGAGCGCGACCGATTTGGCGTGACTGCGGACTCAGTAGGTGGCACTCGTCAAAAACCAACAGGCCCACATTCTGGAATGAAGAGGCCGAGAAAGAGAGCATTGCGAGGCAGCGCTCCGGTGTCATCACTTCAATGTCCAGCAACTGCGCGTCATCTAAGAGCAAAGAATCGAAGTCACTGGACACCTCCAACCCGAACTGTTCTTTTGGGAAAATCGCTTGGAGATCCTCGGTGAGCTGTTCTACCAAAGCGTGCGTTGGAGCCAGGAAAACGACCTTCTTGCCGCGGGCGAGGCATCCTGCGATTTTTAGCACACTGACTGTCGTTTTGCCGGCACCGGTCGGCAATACTAGAACCGCTGAAGCCCCTGTCTGGTAGAAGTCTTCTTTAATTGCCTCGCGGTGGTTCTGCCAGACAAACGGCATATCTTTGGCGCGGTAGGCCAGCCATTTCTTCCAGAAGTCAGCGTCGGCTCCTTCGGGCGGGGGCAATTTTGTAAGTGCCGACTGTTCGATTGCGCCAGCTGCAGACAGAAGCATTGATGCTAAGTGCGAAGGCCCTGCATAGGCTATCCTCAGTTCGCCGCCTAGCGTCTCTGTTGCGTTCTCGGCGAAATACGAGGCTAGTTGAATTACACGTCGAAACGCCTCCTGTGCTGTCGCGAATCTCTTTGGCGTTGCTTCCGGGATCGGCGCTGACATCATATTTGCCGCGAGCAACTCGACCCCTTCCGAGATAGTGGCTGCGAGCGCCCGAAGGGCGCGGTTCTGGATTGTGCCCCGGATAGGTTCGTCCCTACGCCAGCGAGTTGCTCGTTGCATTATCGAATCCAGACGACCCCGGACAAGGTCTTTGACGTGATCGCCGAGGATGCGTATCTCATATGGGCCTCGACCAGCCGGGATGGCAGTGCCCGCCTCGTTCGCATCGGCATATTGCTCGGCAGCAAGAAATAGTACTGCGGCGGCGACAGATGCGTTCACGCTGTCACGATCTAGTGGAGACGGCAACTCGTCTTCATGGCGACCGCCCGATCGTCTCGCAATAATCTGCTGCGCTGTCCCAGCTACGAAAGCAGCCGCGCGACGCAAAGCAGGCGATTCCTCGACTGAGGCGATGATCTCATACGCATCGGCTATCCGTTCGAGTGACCAGCTCTCTTCACCAACCGTCGCATCATCGTTCTCTCCCTTGAGACGAGCGGAGACGAGCTCGGCATAGTGCCGAGTCAGTAACTGTGGGATTTGATTTGCGTCGAGTTCAGGAAGGCTGGGTGCAGAGCGCAGAAGTTGTGATGTGCGCACGTCAAACATCTGCATCCTCGAATTCAACGAGTGCGTTGAGTACGCGATCAGCCAATTCTTGGAACCATTCCCGCAAATTGCCATCAATCACGAAGGTGGCACCAATGCGCTGAGCTTTCGTAATATTTGCAAGATCGCTGTACCCTTTGAAGAGCCTTTTGCGTCTCTCGGTCGTCGTCAATGTAGAGCCGACAGTAAGTGCAGCGCGGTAGGTTCGAAATTGCTTGTCAAGAACCCTAGCCGCCGCCTGCGTCGCCGCAGTGCCGTTGAGACCACTTTCCTTAATCAGGCTCACTGCGTTTGCTACAAGGCCACGCTTTCTTTTGCTCTCGTGATGTTCGGTGAATGTTGGAAGGACTTCCTGCTGAAATTTCTGCCGTGGGCTCTCTGTGCATTTGTCTTCAAAGATCGTGGCCATCACCAAAACTGCCTCGATCGGATCCATTTCAATGGAGAGGCCATCCAAGCCCTGCGTTGTGGCAGTAATATGTGGGTCTTTCAGAAACGTTCGATCGTTGGTTGACTGTCGCGCCACGATCCAGGAAATGCATTCAAAGAGAAACCCGTCTCGGTGATAGCGGGACACATCGCGTTGGGTCTCGGACTCTCCTCGAATGCGCATCTGTCCTTTCGCACCTGCGTATAGCTCTGCATCTGATAAGGCCGGCCCATGTGGCTCAAGCTCTTGGATAATCCGAGCAGCATGTTGTGCTTGGCCAAGCGCGATCACCGCGATTAGCTTTGATAGTTCATCTAAATCATTGACAGACCAGAGTAGGCCGCTGACATCGTCATCAACCTCCATAGTATCGGACGAAAGTGCAGGCATATACGCGCGCCTCGATCACTAGATCGGAAAGTTACCCGGTTATCTGGATTTCCCAGTGTTTACGTTTTCGGCCGGCCACAGCGCACTTTGAGGATCGCGATCTCTGCTTCGTGGTCGCCTCCCGACATGTACGCGAGCGGCACGCCGATCAGGAAGACGCCGAGCGCATCGCCCGTTGCTGACTTGTTCTGCTGGTTCGATATGACGGCAAGGCGCTGTCTGTCGGCCGGCATGCAGGGGCCGGAATTTGGAACGCCGGCAATCTTGTCAGGCGGCGTGGCGCACCCGCGAGGCCAGCCAGCAGCGATGGTGTCAAAACACTACGTTTCATAATCCCCCCAAATAAAACCCGTCCCACGCCGACATTACGCGGTGCGTGGCGGTGCGCAAGTATTCGGCGCTCGGCAATACATGATTATTTTCAACAATCTGCGCCGACACTTGTCGCGCCGCGGTCGTCGCGATTGCAGCTTGCCCTACCGCCGGCGTGTCGATTAGCGCCTTTGCAAGGGAGGCAGGGATGCCTGGCACGGGTTGTCAGGAAAGGCGCTCCCAAAGCCCGCGAATAGCCCCTCCCGTTAACCTTTCATTAACCATACCACCGCTAGCGTTTACCTCTCAGTAAGGAATCGCCCGCCGTGACCTTTGCCGCCCCCCTAGAGGCCAAATCCATTCGCTTTCGCGCCCGCTCCTTCGTCGCTTTCACGCTGACGCCGGAGGCGCCTTTGGATGTTTGGCTGGAGAGCCTCGATCGCTGGGTCGGCAACTCGCCGGGCTATTTTGCCGGGCGCCCGGTGGTGCTCGACCTGAACGTGCTCAAGCCCGATGTCGTGGCCATCGAAGCGCTGGTCGATCTGCTCGGCCAGCGCGACATCCGCATCTATGCCATCGAGCTCGGCGGCGGCGCTGAGCTTGGCGCGCATCTGCCGCCGGTGCTGGTCGGCGCCAAGGAGGCGACCACCGACGGTCTGCTGCAGCCGAGCCGCAAGGCGGGCAGGGCGGACGACGCTACGCCGGCAGGCGATACGAAGGCGGCCGGTGACATCAAGGCAGAGGCCGGCGATTTGAAGGCGGGCGACTTGAAACCGGCGAGCGATGCCAAGGCACAGCCGAAAGACGCCAAAATCGCCGCACCCGACGCCGGCACGTTGATGATCCGCTCGCCGATCCGTTCGGGCCAGCTGATCTTCCATCCGCATGGTGATGTCATCGTGCTGGGCTCCGTCGCCTCCGGCTCCGAGATCGTCGCCACCGGCTCGATCCACGTCTATGGCACGCTGCGCGGCCGCGCTTCGGCAGGCGCTCAAGGCAACACGGCGGCGCGTGTCTTCTGCCGCAGGAACGAGGCCGAGCTTCTGTCGGTGGATGGCTGGTATTGCACGGCCGAGGAGATGGACCCGTCAGTCCGGGGCAAGCCTGTGCAGGCATTTCTCGACAACGGCATGCTGCGCATCGCCCCTTTCAGCTAATGCGTCTCGCCCGACAACGACATAACGAACAACAACGGAGGCTTTATTGATGGGCAAGGTAGTGGTGGTCACCTCGGGCAAGGGGGGCGTCGGCAAGACGACCTCTACCGCGGCTCTGGGGGCGGCGGTCGCCAAGACCGGCAAGAAGGTGGCGCTGGTGGATTTCGATGTCGGCCTGCGCAACCTCGATTTGATCATGGGCGCCGAACGGCGCGTGGTGTTCGACCTCGTCAACGTCATCCAGGGCTCGGCAAAGCTGTCGCAGGCGCTGATCCGCGACAAGCGGGTCGAGACGCTGTTCCTGCTGCCGGCCTCGCAGACGCGCGACAAGGATGCGTTGACGGAGGAGGGCGTGGCCGAGGTCATCGGCAAGCTGCGCTCGGTGTTCGACTATGTCTTCTGCGACAGCCCGGCCGGCATCGAGCGCGGCGCGCAGCTCGCCATGCGCTTTGCCGACGAGGCGGTCATCGTCACCAATCCGGAAGTGTCGTCGGTGCGCGATTCCGACCGCATCATCGGCCTGCTCGATTCCCGCACCTTGCGGGCCGAGGAGGGCGAGCAGATCGCCAAGCATGTGCTGGTCACGCGCTACGATGCGGGACGCGCCGCGCGCGGCGAAATGCTGTCGATCGACGACGTGCTGGAAATCCTGTCGGTGCCGCTGCTCGGCATCATTCCCGAGAGCCAGGATGTGCTACGCGCCTCCAATCTCGGTTCGCCGGTGACGCTGTCGGAGCCGCTGAATGCCGCAGCCAAGGCCTATCTCGACGCCGCAAGGCGGCTCGAAGGAGAGCAGCTGCCGGTCATTGTGCCCTTCGAGCGCAAGGGCTTCCTCGATCGTCTTTTGGGAAGGAGGGCGGCATGAACCTGCTCGACATCTTCAAGCGGCGCACCAGCGCGCCGGTGGCGCGCGAACGGCTGCAAGTGCTGCTCGCCTACGAGCGCCGCAACCGCAGCCAGCCCGATCTCGTCTCCATCCTGCGCGAAGAGATCATGGCGGTGATCGCCAAGCATGTGCAGATCGACCAGGATTATCTGCAAGTTTCGATGGACCGCGGCGAGACCATGTCGACGCTGGAGATCGACATCCAGATCCCCAACAAGAGCGCAGTGCCGCTGGCCATGGCCGGGTGAGATTGAAGCTGCTGATCTCCCCC
>NZ_JAMYUO010000044.1:0-24575 GCF_040323125.1 Mesorhizobium sp. M0062 | reverse complement strand
TCAGCGACGTCTTGCCATGATCGACGTGGCCAATCGTGCCAATGTTCACATGAGGCTTGTTACGCTCGAATTTACCTTTTGCCATGTGATGTCTCCAATCTGCTCGCCCGTACGGGCCTTGAATTAAGTTACCGATGCAACCCGCTGGGGTTACGCGTATTTCTTCTGGACTTCCTGGGCGACGGCGGTCGGCACAGGCTCATAGTGATCGAACTGCATCGTGTAGGCAGCGCGGCCCTGGCTCATCGAGCGCAGGTTGTCGACGTACTTGAACATGTTGGCCAGCGGCACCATCGCGTTGATGACGACAGCCACGCCACGCGCTTCCTGGCCCTGGATCTGGCCACGACGGCCGTTCAGGTCGCCGATGACGCTGCCGACATAGTCTTCCGGCGTCACGACTTCGACCTTCATGATCGGCTCGAGCAGTTGCACGCCAAGCTTGGGTGCAGCTTCACGGAAGCAGGCGCGGCCGGCGATTTCGAACGCCAGGACGCTGGAGTCCACATCGTGGTAAGCGCCGTCGATAAGCGTCGCCTTGACGCCGATCATCGGGAAGCCCGCGAACGGACCCGACGACATGACGCTGTTGATGCCCTTTTCGACACCCGGGATGTATTCCTTGGGAACCGCACCGCCGACGATCTTGGTCTCGAACTCGAACTCCGAGCTTTCCGGGTTCGGTTCGAACACGATCTTGACGCGGGCGAACTGACCGGTACCGCCGGTCTGCTTCTTGTGGGTGTAGTCCTGCTCGTGCCTGCGGGTGATCGTCTCGCGGTAAGCCACCTGCGGCGCGCCGACATTGGCCTCGACCTTGAACTCGCGGCGCATGCGGTCGACGATGATGTCGAGGTGAAGCTCGCCCATGCCCGAAATGATGGTCTGGCCGCTTTCCTCGTCGGTCTTGACGCGGAAGGACGGATCCTCGGCGGCCAGGCGGTGAAGGGCGAGGCCCATCTTTTCCTGGTCGTTCTTGGTCTTCGGCTCGATGGCGATCTGGATGACCGGATCGGGGAATTCCATGCGCTCGAGGATGACCGGGTGCAGCGGATCGCTGAGCGTGTCGCCGGTGGTCGTGTCCTTGAGGCCAGCCAGAGCGACGATGTCGCCGGCAAAGGCTTCTTCGACGTCGGCGCGCGAATTCGCATGCATCTGCAGCATGCGGCCGATGCGCTCTTTCTTGCCCTTGACGGTGTTGTCGACCGAGATGCCCTTGGTCAGCTTGCCCGAATAGATGCGGGCAAAGGTCAGCGAGCCGACGAACGGGTCGTTCATGATCTTGAAGGCCAGCATCGACAGCGGCTCGTTGTCGTCGGCATGACGCTCGATCTCGGCGTCGGTCTTGGCGTCGACGCCCTTGATGGCGGGAACATCGGCCGGCGACGGCAGGTATTCGACGACGGCGTCGAGCAGCGGCTGCACGCCCTTGTTCTTGAAGGCCGAGCCACAGAACATCGGGTAGAACTTGACCGCGATGGTGCCCTTGCGGATCAGCGCGCGGATCTCGTCATTCGACGGCATCTTGCCTTCGAGGTAATTCTCGAGTGCCGTCTCGTCCATTTCGACAGCGGCTTCGATCATCTTCTCGCGGTATTCTTCGGCGCGAGCCTGCAGGTCGGCCGGGATCTCGACGACGTCCCAGGCAGCGCCCAGCGTCTCGTCGCGCCAGACCAGCGCGTTCATCTCGACGAGATCGACGACGCCCTTGAATTCAGTCTCAGCGCCGATCGGCAGCTGCATGACGACGGCATGCGCACCAAGACGCGAGCCGATCATCTCGACCGAGCGGTAGAAGTCGGCGCCGATCTTGTCCATCTTGTTGCAGAAGATCATGCGCGGAACTTTGTACTTGTCGGCCTGGCGCCAGACAGTCTCGGTCTGCGGCTCGACACCGGCATTGGCATCGAGCAGCGCAATGGCGCCGTCGAGCACGCGCAGCGAACGCTCGACTTCGATGGTGAAGTCGACGTGTCCGGGAGTGTCGATGATGTTGAAGCGGTACATCTTGCCGCTGCGACCCTTCCAGAAGGTCGTGGTGGCGGCGGACGTGATGGTGATGCCGCGCTCCTGCTCCTGCTCCATCCAATCCATGGTGGCAGCGCCGTCGTGGACTTCGCCGATCTTGTGCGACTTGCCCGTGTAATAGAGGACGCGCTCGGTGGTCGTCGTCTTGCCGGCGTCAATATGCGCCATGATACCGAAATTGCGGTAGTCTTCGATTTTGTATTCGCGGGCCATCTTGGATGCCTTCTCAGTCTCGTTCGCGCTTTACCAGCGGTAGTGTGCGAAAGCGCGGTTGGCTTCAGCCATCTTGTGGGTGTCTTCACGCTTCTTCACGGCGGTGCCGCGGTTGTTGGCTGCGTCCATCAGCTCGCCGGAGAGGCGGTCGACCATGGTGGTCTCGTTGCGGTTGCGGGCCGCGGCGATCAGCCAGCGGATCGCCAGGGCCTGGCGGCGCTCGGGGCGCACATCGACCGGAACCTGGTAGGTAGCGCCGCCGACGCGGCGCGACCGGACTTCCACATGCGGCGCGACATTGTCGAGAGCCTGATGGAAGACGGTGACCGGCTCCTGCTTGGTCTTCGACTGAACCTGGTCGAGCGCACCGTAGA
Source organism: Mesorhizobium sp. M0062 (assembly GCF_040323125.1). Lineage (NCBI taxonomy): Bacteria > Pseudomonadati > Pseudomonadota > Alphaproteobacteria > Hyphomicrobiales > Phyllobacteriaceae > Mesorhizobium > Mesorhizobium sp. M0062. The sequence goes on along the minus strand of NZ_JAMYUO010000044.1, from coordinate 21,960 downwards.
CGATGGTCTCGGCAACCGACTTCTTGCCGTCATACATAACGGCGTTCATGAACTTGGTGACGATCAGATCGCCGAACTTCGGGTCCGGATTGATCTCACGCTTTTCTGCACTGTGACGACGCGACATGGCTTTTGTCTCTCAATCTCGTAGCCCGACGCATTCAAGCAGCGCCAGGGCCGGAAAATCTTACTTCGGACGCCCCTTACTTCGGACGCTTGGCGCCGTACTTCGAACGGCGCTGCTTGCGGTTCTTCACGCCCTGCGTGTCGAGCACGCCGCGGATGATGTGGTAGCGCACGCCCGGAAGATCCTTGACGCGGCCGCCGCGGATCATGACCACGGAGTGTTCCTGAAGGTTGTGGCCTTCGCCGGGGATGTAGCCGATCACTTCAAAGCCGTTGGTCAGGCGGATCTTGGCCACCTTGCGCAGTGCCGAGTTCGGCTTCTTCGGCGTCGTTGTATAGACGCGCGTGCAGACGCCCCGCTTCTGCGGGTTCTGCTGCATGGCCGGGACCTTGTTGCGCTTCACCGGCGCAATGCGCGGCTTGCGGATCAGCTGGTTGACGGTAGGCATTAAACCCTCTTGTCTCTCAATTCCGTGTCTCGCCCGGTCAGGGCCGCTCAAAGCGCCAATTCCATACGCAAATTCGGGCCATAAACCGCGCCTCGCGGTCCTGCCCGAACAAAATGCAGAGGAAGCGGGAACCGCTTCATGCGCGCCGGAAATGTCTTTTCGCTCGTAAAACGAACCCTGTTTGAGGCAAACTCCAAAGCGTGTCGCTTCGGAAGGGAGAGCCTCACATCGGTTCTGACTGGGCGGCTTCTACTCGCAAGACCGTGAACCGTCAACCCCGGCACGCCAAATATTGCGCGCTGACGACGGCTTGGCAGCCATGCGAAAAACGCATGTAATTTTCTTTCTTCGTTTTACAAGGCAGAGGAAGAAAGTGACCGGGGCAGACAAGAAAGTGACCGGCTTTTGGCTGTCATGCGCGGGTTCTTCATGGCAAAAGGCGCCATGGACAGCCCAAAACCCCTCGCCCGCCCCCGTCTCAAGAGGAATCAGCCCGTGAACGACAATGAGGAACGCCCGGTCACCATCGTCACCGGCCGGGTCTGGAAAAAGAAGGGCGGCAAGCCGGAAGGCGTCCATGTGATGCTGGTCGCGCCCGACGACGATTCGGCCGTGCGCCGGGTGCTCGAATCGCTTGCGGCCGAAGGCTATGCCGAGGTCGAGCTCGACCAGATCGGCGATATGGACGGCGAACCCGACGAGGAGCCGCATCTGTCAGCCTTTCAGGGTGCGCTCGAAGGCGAAGTGTCGATCGTTACGTTCGAGGTTCCGCTCTGAGCGTGGCCGGCTGCTTGCGCCTGTCACCGCGCCGGCTTGCCCGGCACCGGTTCTCTGCTAAGAACCGAGCGACTTAACCAGCCAAATTCGAATCCGCGGAGTTCCCATGCCCTCGAACAATGGTCCCATCAAGCTCGGCATCGTCGGCGTCGGCAAGATCGTGCGCGACCAGCATCTGCCGGCAGTGGCCAAGGATGCGGACTACCGCCTAATCGCCGCCGCCAGCCGGCACGGCAAGGTGGACGGCATCCCGAATTTACCGACCATCGAGGCGATGATCGACGCGGTGCCCGACCTCGAGGCCGTCTCGCTGTGCATGCCGCCGCAGTTCCGCTACGACGCGGCACGCACGGCGCTGATGGCGAAGAAGCACGTTTTCCTGGAGAAGCCGCCGGGCGCCACCGTCAGCGAGGTCGAGGACCTGAAGCGGCTGGCGGCAGCCAACGGCGTCTCACTGTTCGCCAGCTGGCATTCGCGCTACGCGCCGGCAGTGGAGGCCGCGCGCGCCTTCCTGGCGTCGGCCAGGGTCAACTCGGCTGCTATCGTCTGGAAGGAAGACGTCCGCCGCTGGCACCCAAACCAGGACTGGATCTGGGCGGCCGGCGGTTTCGGCGTCTTCGATCCCGGCATCAACGCACTGTCGATCGCCACCCACATCCTGCCGGCGATGTTCATCACCTCGGCCGTCCTCGACTTTCCGGAAAACCGCGCCTCGCCGGTGGCGGCCCACGTGACCTTCCGCACCTCCGACGGATTGCCGGTGACCATGGAGCTCGACTGGCTGCAGACTGGACCACAGAGCTGGGACATCCTGGCCGACACCGACAAGGGCAAGATGGTGTTGTCGGGCGGCGGCACCAGGCTCGCCATCGACGGAAAGGTGGTTAACGACGAGCCGGAGGCCGAATATCCCCAGCTTTACCGGCGCTTCGCCGAAGTCGTACGCGACGGCGTCTCCGATGTCGATTTGGCACCCCTGCAGCACGTGGCCGACGCCTTCATGCTCGGCAAGCGCAATGTGGTGGAAGCGTTCTTCGATTGAGCGATGAGTTCTGCCGGACCGCAGTCCGGACACTCACCATGCAGCCTTACTCGACGATCGCAATCGCAAAGCCGTCATAGCCTTTGGCGCCGACGGTCTGGATGGCGGTGCCGTCCAGGCGCTTGTCGCCGCCGATGAAGGAAAACGCACCGCGTGCGCCTTCGACATAGGCGTCACGGCCATCGTCGTTGAGCACGGTGCCGTCGCGGATGACGTTATCGCAGATGATGACCGTCCCCGGCCGCGACAGGCGCATGGCCCATGACAGATAATTCGGGTTGTTCGGCTTGTCGGCGTCGATGAAGATCAGATCGAACGGACCGGCATTTTCGGCAGCCAGCGTCTCAAGCGACTGAAGCGCGGGGCCGATCCTGAGCTCGACCTTGTCCGACACCCCTGCCCGCTCGAGATTCGAGTGCGCGACTTTTGCATGATGCGGCTCGAGTTCGAGCGTCACGATCTTGCCGCCGACGGGCAATCCCCTTGCCATCCAGATGGTCGAGTAGCCGCCGAGCGTGCCGATCTCCAGCACCTTCCTGGCGCCGCTGATGCGGACCAGCAGCGACAGCAGCTTGCCCTGCGCCGGCGATACGTCGATGGCCGGCAGGCCCTGGTCGCGGTTGGCCGCAAGCACCGCTTCGAGGATGGGATCCGCCTCGAAGAGAGAGGAAACGATGTAGTCGTCGACGTCAGTCCATACCTTCTTGCTCATGTTTTCCTCGATCCGATTAGGGTCAAAACGCGGAAAGGGGCCACTTGGGCCCCTTTCCTTCTTCTCGTCCTGCCGCGCTTACTGCGCGGCGTTGACCATGTCGGTCAGCATCGGCTCGGCGACCTCGACACCGGAGGCCTTGCGGCGCTCGTCGATGATCAGTTCGTCGCGCGAGGTGGCGATGCGCCGGATCTGGCTCATCGTGCCGCCGGTACCGGCCGGGATCAGCCGGCCGACGATGACGTTTTCCTTCAGGCCCTGCAGCATGTCGGTCTTGCCGGCAACCGCAGCTTCGGTCAGCACCCTGGTCGTCTCCTGGAAGGAGGCGGCCGAGATGAAGGACGGCGTCTGCAGCGAGGCCTTGGTTATGCCCAGCAGCACCGGCTGGCCTTCGGCCGGCTTCTTGCCGTCCTCGACCAGGCGCTCGTTGACCTCTTCCAGTTCGATCACGTCGACGTGGTCGCCCGGAATGTAGGTCGAGTCGCCCTGCACCGTGATCTCGACCTTCTGCAGCATCTGGCGAACGATCACCTCGATGTGCTTGTCGTTGATCGACACGCCCTGCAGACGGTAGACTTCCTGGATTTCGTTCACGAGGTAGGAAGCAAGTGCTTCCACGCCCTTGATCGCCAGGATGTCGTGTGGCGCCGGATTGCCGTCGAGGATGTAGTCGCCCTTCTCGATGACGTCGCCGTCCTGGAGATGGAACGGCTTGCCCTTCGGGATCAGGTATTCGACCGGCTCAAGCGTCGAGTCATGCGGCTCGATGATGATGCGGCGCTTGTTCTTGTAGTCGCGGCCGAAGCGGATCGTGCCATCGATCTCGGCGATGATGGCGTGATCCTTCGGACGACGTGCCTCGAACAGTTCGGCAACACGCGGCAGACCGCCGGTGATGTCCTTGGTCTTGGCGCTTTCCATTGGGATACGCGCCAAAACGTCGCCGGGACGAACCTGCGAACCCGGCTCGACCGAAAGAATGGCCTCTACCGAGAGCAGGAAGCGGGCGTCGCCGCCCTTCGACAGCTTGCCGACCTTGCCCTTGGGGTCAAGGATGGCGATCGCCGGCTTGAGGTCGTTGCCGCGTGGCGTCGAGCGCCAGTCGATGACCTCGCGCTTGGTGATGCCGGTCGATTCGTCGGCCGTTTCCTGAACGGAAATGCCGTCGACCAGATCCTCGTACGACACCTTGCCCTCGATTTCGGTGAGGACGGGGCGGGTATAGGGATCCCATTCGGCGATACGCTGGCCGCGCTTCACCTTGTCGCCATCGTCCACGAAGATGCGCGAACCATAGGTAAGGCGATGCGAGGCACGCTCCTTGCCGGCTTCGTCGAGGATCAGCACCGCCATGTTGCGGCCCATGACCATCTGCTGGCCGTCCGAGTTGCGCACCACGTTGCGGTTGCGGATCTCGACCTTGCCCTCATACGAGGCTTCAAGGAACGAGCTGTCCACCACCTGCGCCGTACCGCCCATGTGGAAGGTACGCATGGTGAGCTGGGTGCCCGGCTCGCCGATCGACTGCGCCGCGATGACGCCGACGGCTTCGCCCTGGTTGACCGGAGTGCCGCGGGCAAGATCGCGTCCGTAGCAGACCGCGCACACGCCGATCCTGACCTCGCAGGTCAGTGCCGAGCGAATGCGGACCGACTGCACGCCGGCCTTTTCGATCTTTTCCACGTCACGCTCGTCCATCAGCGTTCCGGCCTTGACCAGAACCTCGCCCGAAACCGGGTGCGTGATGTCGTCGAGCGAGGTGCGGCCCAGCACGCGCTGACCGACCGAAGCGACGACCTGACCGGCATCGACGATCGGCTGCATGGTGAGGCCCTTGTCGGTGCCGCAATCCACGGAGTTGACGATGCAGTCCTGCGCCACGTCGACCAGACGACGGGTGAGGTAACCCGAGTTCGCCGTCTTCAAGGCGGTGTCGGCCAGACCCTTGCGGGCGCCGTGGGTCGAGTTGAAGTACTCGAGCACGGTCAGGCCTTCCTTGAAGTTCGAGATGATCGGCGTCTCGATGATTTCACCCGAGGGCTTTGCCATCAGGCCGCGCATGCCGGCGAGCTGACGCATCTGGGTGGGCGAACCACGCGCACCCGAATGCGACATCATGTAGATCGAGTTCATCGGCTTTTGACGGCCACTGTCCTCGAACTCGACGGCCTTGATGCGGGCCATCATCTCGTCGGCGACCTTCTCCGAGCACTTGGCCCAGGCGTCGACGACCTTGTTGTACTTCTCGCCCTGCGTGATCAGGCCGTCATTGTACTGCTGCTCGTATTCCTTGGCCAAAGCCTCGGTGTCGGAAACCAGCTTGATCTTGGCGTCCGGGATCAGCATGTCGTCCTTGCCGAACGAAATGCCGGCGCGGCAGGCGTGGCTGAAGCCGAGGGCCATGATGCGGTCGCAGAAAATGACCGTCTCCTTCTGACCGCAGTGGCGGTAGACGGTGTCGATCATCTTGGAGATGTTCTTCTTGGTCATCTCCTGGTTGGCCGTCTCGTAAGGCACATTGACGTTCTTCGGCAGCAGCTCGCCGATGATCATGCGGCCAGGCGTGGTGTCGTAGATTTTCGACACGACCTTGCCTTCGGCATCGACCGTGCGGAAACGACCCTTGATCTTGGAGTGCAGCGTCACCGCCTTGGTCTCGAGCGCATGCTGGAGTTCGCCCATGTCGGCAAACACCATGCCTTCGCCCGGCTCGTTCTGATTGACGATCGAGAGATAGTAGAGACCCAGGACCATGTCCTGCGAAGGCACGATGATCGGCGCGCCGGAAGCCGGGTGCAGGATGTTGTTGGTCGACATCATCAGCACGCGGGCTTCAAGCTGCGCTTCCAACGACAGCGGCACGTGAACGGCCATCTGGTCGCCGTCGAAGTCGGCGTTGAAGGCCGTGCAGACCAGCGGATGCAGCTGGATCGCCTTGCCTTCGATCAGGATCGGCTCGAACGCCTGGATGCCGAGGCGGTGCAGCGTCGGCGCACGGTTCAACAGCACCGGATGCTCGCGGATGACCTCGTCGAGGATATCCCAGACTTCCGGACGCTCCTTCTCGACCAGCTTCTTGGCCTGCTTGACGGTCGAGGAGAACCCCTTGGCGTCGAGGCGGGCGTAGATGAACGGCTTGAACAGTTCGAGCGCCATCTTCTTCGGCAGGCCGCACTGGTGCAGCTTGAGCTCCGGACCGGTGACGATGACCGAACGGCCCGAATAGTCGACGCGCTTGCCGAGCAGGTTCTGGCGGAACCGGCCCTGCTTGCCCTTCAACATGTCGGACAGCGACTTCAGCGGACGCTTGTTGGCGCCGGTGATGACGCGGCCGCGACGGCCGTTGTCGAACAGCGCATCGACGGCTTCCTGCAGCATGCGCTTTTCATTGCGCACAATGATGCCGGGCGCGCGCAGCTCGATCAGCCGCTTCAGGCGGTTGTTGCGGTTGATGACGCGGCGATAGAGATCGTTCAGGTCGGACGTCGCGAAACGGCCGCCATCCAGAGGAACCAGCGGGCGAAGGTCCGGCGGGATCACCGGAACCACCTTCATGATCATCCATTCCGGACGGTTGCCGGACTCCATGAAGTTCTCGACGACCTTGAGCCGCTTCAGATACTTCTTCTGCTTCAGCTCGGACGTGGTCGAAGCCAGTTCCGAACGCAGGTCGCCGGCGATCTTCTCCAGGTCCATGCCGGCCAGAAGGTCATGAATGGCCTCGGCGCCGATCATGGCGGTGAACGAATCCTCGCCATACTCGTCGACGGCGATCATGTACTCTTCCTCGCTGAGCAGCTGGTGCTCCTTCAGCGCGGTGAGGCCAGGCTCGGTGACGATGTAGTTCTCGAAGTAGAGGACGCGCTCGATGTCCTTCAGGGTCATGTCGAGCAGCGTGCCGATGCGCGACGGCAGCGACTTCAGGAACCAGATGTGAGCGACAGGTGCCGCCAGCTCGATGTGGCCCATGCGCTCGCGGCGAACGCGCGACAGCGTGACTTCGACGCCGCACTTTTCGCAGATGACGCCCTTGTACTTCATGCGCTTGTACTTGCCGCATAGGCATTCATAGTCCTTGATCGGGCCAAAAATGCGCGCGCAGAACAGACCGTCACGCTCCGGCTTGAAGGTGCGGTAGTTGATGGTCTCCGGCTTCTTGATCTCGCCGAACGACCAGGACAGAATCTTCTCAGGGCTGGCGAGCGATATCCGGATGGAATCGAACACCTGCGCCGGCGCCTGCGGATTGAAGAGATTCATGACCTCTTGGTTCATGCCGTTCTCCTTTTCGGGGTCCTCGAAAACCCCTTGCATCTAACGCGGGCCAAATGCCCGCTGAGTGGTCGGCCCACTGGCCGTAGAATTTGTCGCATCCGGTCGCGGCGTTCCGCGACCGGATGTCTTGCTTACTCGGCCGCGCCCCTATTCGGCAGCATCTGGCAGCCGGACAGGGTTGTCGTCGAGCTTGGTGTTCTCCAGCTCGACATTGAGGCCGAGAGACCGCATTTCCTTGACGAGCACGTTGAAGCTCTCGGGAATGCCGGCCTCGAACGTGTCGTCGCCGCGCACGATCGCCTCGTAGACCTTGGTGCGGCCGGCGACATCGTCCGACTTCACCGTCAGCATTTCCTGCAGCGTGTAGGCGGCGCCATAGGCTTCCAGCGCCCAGACCTCCATTTCGCCGAAGCGCTGGCCACCGAACTGCGCCTTGCCGCCCAGCGGCTGCTGGGTAACGAGCGAGTACGGACCGATCGAACGCGCGTGGATCTTGTCGTCCACCAGGTGGTGAAGCTTGAGCATATAGATATAGCCCATCGTCACCTTGCGATCGAACGGCTCGCCGGTGCGTCCGTCATAGAGCTGCGACTGACCGCTGGTGTGCAGGCCCGCCTGCTCCAGCATGATGTTGATGTCGACTTCATGCGCGCCGTCGAACACCGGTGTCGCGATGGAGACGCCGCGGCGCATCTGCTCGCTGAGGCGAACGATGCTCTCGTCGTCATATTCGCGGACCGGCTCGTTGCGGTCGTTGGCTGGGATGAAGCTCTCAAGCGTCTTGCGCAACGGCTTGATGTCTCCAGCCGTCTTGTACGCGTCGATCAGCTCGCCGATCTTCTTGCCCATGCCCGCGCATGCCCAGCCCAGATGCGTTTCCAGGATCTGGCCGACATTCATGCGGCTCGGCACACCCAGCGGGTTGAGCACGATATCGGCATGCGTGCCGTCTTCGAGGAAAGGCATGTCCTCGACCGGAACGATCCGCGACACGACACCCTTGTTGCCGTGACGTCCCGCCATCTTGTCGCCCGGCTGCATCTTGCGCTTCACGGCCACGAAGACCTTGACCATCTTCATGACGCCCGGAGGCATTTCGTCGCCGCGCTGGACCTTCTCGACCTTGTCCATGAAGCGCTGCTCGAGCGCCTTCTTGGAATCGTCGTACTGGCCACGCAGGGCTTCCAGTTCGCTCTGGAGCTTTTCGTTCTCCACCGCAAACTGCCACCACTGCGAACGTGGATACTCGTCAAGCGTGTCCTTCGACAGCTTCGAGCCCTTCTTGAAGCCCTTCGGCCCGGCAATCGCTTCCTTGCCGACGAGAACGTCGGAAAGGCGCGAATAGACGTTGCGGTCGAGGATCGCCTGCTCGTCGTCGCGGTCCTTGGCGAGGCGTTCGATCTCCTCGCGTTCGATCGCCATGGCGCGCTCGTCCTTCTCGACGCCGTGGCGGTTGAACACGCGCACTTCGACGACGGTGCCGAAGGTGCCCGGAGGCATGCGCATCGAGGTGTCGCGAACGTCGGACGCCTTTTCACCGAAGATGGCGCGCAGGAGCTTTTCTTCCGGCGTCATCGGGCTTTCGCCCTTCGGCGTGATCTTGCCGACCAGGATGTCGCCCGGCTGCACTTCCGCGCCGATATAGACGATGCCGGCTTCGTCGAGGTTCTTCAGCGCTTCTTCCGAAACGTTCGGAATGTCGCGTGTGATTTCCTCCGGTCCAAGCTTGGTGTCGCGGGCCATGACCTCGAATTCCTCGATGTGGATCGAGGTGAAGACGTCGTCGGCCACGATGCGCTCGGAGAGCAGGATCGAGTCCTCGTAGTTGTAGCCGTTCCACGGCATGAACGCGACCAGCACGTTGCGGCCGAGCGCCAGATCGCCGAGCTCGGTCGACGGACCGTCGGCGATGATGTCGCCCTTGTTGACGCGGTCGCCCATGCGCACCAGCGGACGCTGGTTGATGCAGGTGTTCTGGTTCGAACGCTGGAACTTCATCAGCCGGTAGATGTCGACGCCCGACTTGCCGGGATCGAGATCTTCCGTGGCGCGGATGACGATACGCGTCGCGTCCACCTGGTCGACGATGCCGCCGCGGCGGGCGCCGATGGCGGCGCCCGAGTCACGGGCAACGATCGGCTCCATGCCGGTGCCTACGAACGGCGCTTCGGCGCGCACCAGCGGCACGGCCTGACGCTGCATGTTGGAGCCCATCAGCGCGCGGTTGGCGTCGTCGTTCTCGAGGAACGGGATCAGCGCCGCGGCCACGGACACCATCTGCTTGGGCGACACGTCCATCAGATCGACGTTTTCGCGCGGCGCCATCATCACTTCGCCGGCGCTGCGGCAAATGACGAATTCGTCGACGAAACCACCATTCTTGTCGAGCTCGGCATTGGCCTGCGCGACGTGGTGCTTGGACTCTTCCATAGCGGAGAGATAGACGACCTCATTGGTCAGCTTGCCGTTGACGATCTTGCGGTACGGGCTTTCGATGAAGCCGTACTTGTTGACGCGCGCGAAGGTCGCCAGCGAGTTGATCAGACCGATGTTCGGGCCTTCCGGCGTCTCGATCGGGCAGATGCGGCCGTAATGCGTCGGGTGCACGTCCCGCACTTCGAAGCCGGCGCGCTCGCGGGTCAGACCGCCCGGTCCAAGTGCCGACAGGCGGCGCTTGTGGGTGATCTCCGACAGCGGGTTGGTCTGATCCATGAACTGCGACAGCTGCGAGGAACCGAAGAACTCGCGCACGGCGGCAGCCGCCGGCTTGGCGTTGATCAGGTCCTGCGGCATCACCGTATCGATCTCGATCGAGGACATACGTTCCTTGATCGCGCGCTCCATGCGCAGCAGGCCGACGCGGTATTGGTTCTCCATCAGCTCGCCGACGGAACGCACGCGGCGGTTGCCGAGATTGTCGATGTCGTCGATCTCGCCCTTGCCGTCGCGCAGTTCGACCAGCGTCTTGACCACGGCCAGGATGTCATCCTTGCGCAGCACGCGCACGGTATCCTCAGCCTTGAGCTCGAGGCGCATGTTCATCTTGACGCGGCCGACGGCCGACAGGTCGTAGCGCTCCGAGTCGAAGAACAGCGAGTTGAACATGGCTTCGGCGGTTTCAAGCGTCGGCGGCTCGCCCGGGCGCATGACACGGTAGATGTCGAACAGTGCGTCCTGGCGGCTCTCGTTCTTGTCGACGTTGAGCGTATTGCGGATGTAGGCGCCGACATTGACGTGGTCGATGTCGAGAACCTTGATCTCGCTTTCGCCCGTGCCGAGCAGCACCTTCAGCGTCTTTTCGTCGATCTCGTCGCCGGCTTCGAGGAAAATCTCTCCGGTGCCGTAGTTGACGATGTCCTCGGCCAGGTAATTGCCGAGCAGATCCTCGTCGGTCGCCTTGATCGCCTTCAGACCCTTTTCGCCAAGCGCTCTTGCCTGGCGGGCGGTGATCTTCTTGCCGGCCTCGACGACAACTTCGCCTGTATCGGCATCGACGAGGTCGCCAACGGCCTTCAGGCCGCGGAAACGCTCGACGTTGAACGGGATGCGCCAGTGGTCACCGGCGCGCTTGTAGGTGATCTTGTTGTAGAAGGTCGACAGGATCTCTTCGCCGTCCATGCCGAGCGCCATCAAGAGCGACGTCACCGGAATCTTGCGGCGGCGGTCGATGCGGGCATGCACGACGTCCTTGGAATCGAACTCGATGTCGAGCCACGAACCGCGATAGGGAATGACGCGCGCCGCAAACAAAAGCTTGCCCGAGGAGTGCGACTTGCCCTTGTCATGGTCGAAGAAGACGCCCGGCGAACGGTGCATCTGCGAGACGATGACGCGCTCCGTGCCATTGACGATGAAGGTGCCGTTGAGCGTCATGAGCGGCATGTCGCCCATATAGACGTCCTGCTCCTTGATGTCCTTGATCGACTTTGCGCCGGTATCCTCGTCGATATCGAACACGATGAGGCGCAGCGTCACCTTGAGTGGCGCGGCATAGGTCAGGTCGCGCTGACGGCATTCGTCAACGTCGAATTTCGGTCCTTCGAACTCGTAGTTCACGAACTCCAGCATCGAGGAGCCGGAGAAATCGGAGATCGGGAAAACCGACTTGAAAACGGCCTGCAGTCCCTCGTCCGGACGCCCACCCTTGGGCTCCGCCACCATCAGGAACTGGTCATAGGATGCTTTTTGAACCTCGATCAGGTTCGGCATCTCCGCAACTTCCGGAATCTTTCCGAAGAACTTGCGTACGCGTCTGCGGCCATTGAAAGTCTGGGTCTGGGCCATCGTCGCTCCTTAGCTATAAACTCGGGGCGAGCCTCGCCGCGGCTCACCTTGCATGCGCGGCCACCTCGGCGGCGGCCCCTGATCTGTTTCCCGCCGCCTGGCGGCGACGGCTAAAACGGGAGAAAACCCGTTTCCTGAAGGCCGGTTTCGGCCCTCAGGAAAGAGGTTCTCGTACATCTCGCGCTACGCATCCTCCCCTCTGATGAAGGGAGTGGCGGACGGCGCGAGGCCGCCCGCCGCTTTTACGCTTACTTCAGGTCGACCTTGGCGCCGGCTGCTTCCAGCTGGGCCTTGAACTTCTCAGCGTCAGCCTTGGAAACGGCTTCCTTGACCGGCTTCGGAGCTGCTTCGACCAGATCCTTGGCTTCCTTGAGGCCCAGGCCGGTGATGGCGCGGACTTCCTTGATGACGTTGATCTTCTGAGCGCCTGCCTCGGTGAGGACGACGTCGAATTCCGTCTTTTCCTCAGCCGGAGCAGCAGCAGCGGCAGCGCCGCCGGCAGCGGCAACCGCCACCGGAGCAGCAGCCGAAACGCCCCACTTTTCTTCCAGAAGCTTCGACAACTCGGCCGCCTCGAGGACGGTCAGCTTCGAAAGGTCGTCTACGATCTTTGCCAGATCAGCCATTGTTGTATTCCTTCATCAGGTTCGAACGTGTGTTTGTGATAGCGAGGAACGGCCTCATGCCGCCTCGTCCTTCCGGGCGTAAGCGCCGATTACGCGCGCGACCGAAGCCGCTGGCGCATTGACGATCTGGGCGATCCGGGTTGCCGGCGTGGCGATCATGCCAACCAGCCTGGCGCGCAGCTCATCGAGCGACGGAAGTGTGGCGAGTGCCTTCACACCGTCGGCGTTGAGCGAGGTGGTGCCCATTGCGCCGCCGAGAATGACCAACTTGTCATTTCCCTTGGCGAAATCGGACGCGACCTTCGGCGCCGCAATCGGATCCTCCGAATAAGCGATCAGCGTCTGTCCCTTGAACAGGTCGATGATCGATGCGGAGTCCGTGCCCTGAAGAGCGATTTTGGCGAGACGGTTCTTCGCGACTTTGACGGTGCCACCGGCAGCGCGCATTTTCGACCGAAGGTCGTTCATTTGCGCGACGGTGATACCGGCGTAGTGGGCCACGACGACTGAACCAGCGCCTGCAAAAGCACCATTCAGGCCCGTGACGAGTTCGCGTTTTTCCGCTCTGTCCACTGCCTATCTCCAGTTGACCCCTGCCCCGCTAGTGGGACAGGCGTCGGGTTGCCTTTTTGCCGGCCGGGCCATCCATTACAGATCTCCCGAACGACGCTCGAGGATCCTGCCCCCTTTCGCCACATCGACGGCAAGCCGGAGATGCGCAGACAAAAGGCAAACACGGTTCGAACCTTTCATTGGAGCTTGTCGCTCCGTTGTCCGGTTTTCACCCGTCTCATGCAGGCCCAATTCAATTAAGGCTTCTGGGCCGCCTGCAATCTCGGACAGGATGTCCGGAAGCCTCTCGACTTCCGGTACCGGGCCGCCGACAAGTCGGAGGCCCGGAATTCACTTGCGGATCAGCGCCTTGGCAGCCGATCCAGATGTTCGTATCAAGACGCTGCGAGCGTCGAGACGTCGAGCTTGAGGCCTGGGCCCATCGTCGAGGTGACCGACACCTTCTTGACGTAGTTGCCCTTGGCGCCAGCCGGCTTTGCCTTGGTCACGGCATCGGCGAAGGCGCGGACGTTTTCTTCCAGCGCCTTGACGTCGAACGAGACCTTGCCGACGCCGGCATGAACGATGCCGGCCTTCTCGACGCGGAACTCGACAGCGCCGCCCTTCGATGCCTTGACGGCGGCGGCGACGTCGGTGGTGACGGTGCCGACCTTCGGGTTCGGCATCATGCCGCGCGGGCCCAGCACCTTGCCCAGACGGCCGACCAGCGGCATCATGTCCGGCGTGGCGATGCAGCGATCGAAGTCGATCGTGCCCTTCTGGACGATGTCGACCAGATCCTCGGCACCGACGATGTCGGCGCCGGCGGCGCGAGCCTCATCGGCCTTGCCGCCACGTGCGAACACGGCGACGCGGACCGAGCGGCCGGTGCCGTTCGGCAGGTTGACCACGCCGCGGACCATCTGGTCGGCATGGCGCGGGTCGACGCCGAGGTTCATCGCCACTTCGATGGTCTCGTCGAACTTCACCGTCGAACGGTCCTTGAGCAGCTTCAGCGCCTCACCAAGGGCATAGGCCTTGTTGGGGTCGATGCCGTCACGGGACTTCGATACACGCTTTGCAATCTTTGCCATGATCTCAGCCCACCACTTCCAGACCCATCGAGCGGGCGGAGCCCTCGACCATGCGCATGGCCGCCTCGACGTCGTTTGCGTTCAGATCCTTCATCTTCTGTTCGGCGATGGCGCGCACCTTGTCGCGGCCGATCGTGCCGGCCTTGATCTTGCCCGGCTCTTTCGAACCTGACGTCAAGTTCGCCGCCTTTTTCAGGAAGTAGCTCACCGGCGGCGTCTTCATGACGAAGGTGAAGGACTTGTCCTGGTAATAGGTGATGACGACCGGGATCGGCGATCCCTTTTCCATTTCCTGGGTCTGCGCGTTGAACGCCTTGCAGAATTCCATGATGTTGATGCCGCGCTGGCCAAGTGCCGGGCCGATCGGCGGAGACGGCGTAGCCGATCCCGCTTTGACCTGGAGCTTGAGCTGGCCTGCAATTTTCTTAGCCATCTCTTTCCTGCCTTTATCTCATGCCGGCCCCAGTATCGGGAACACCGGCGGTTGCAGTCTGGTGGTGCGGTCCGCGCGGCCGGCTAAAGCCGCATTCGCCTCCCACCCGTTCATGGCCGCGCGCTTTCCGCGCCGCCTCCCCTTGCCGGCGAACCGGCGCAGGGTTTTCGGATCAGCCCTTTTCGACCTGTCCGAATTCCAGATCGACCGGCACGGCGCGCCCGAAGATCGATACTTCCACCTTGAGCCGCGCCCGCTCCTCGTCCACTTCCTGGACGAAACCGTTGAACGAGGCGAACGGGCCATCCGAAACGCGGATCGCCTCGCCGATCTCGAAAGTGACCGAGGGCTTCGGCCGCTCGACGCCTTCCTGAACCTGGTTCAGGATGCGCTGCGCCTCGGCTTCGGTGATCGGCACCGGCTTGGAGTCACCGAGGAAGCCGGTGACCTTCGGCGTGTTCTTGACCAGCGAGAACACCGCATCGGTCAGATTGGCCTTGAGCAACACATAGCCCGGAAAGAACTTGCGCTCGGCATCGACCTTGCGGCCGCGGCGGATCTCGACGACCTTCTCGGTCGGCACCACGATCTGTTCGATATCGGCGGACAGGCCCTTCTGCTTGGCCTTGTTCTCAATGTCCTCAGCGACCTTCTTTTCGAAGTTCGAATAGGCGTGGACGATGTACCAGCGCGCGGTCATTTCAAGACTTCTCCGTAATCGCCGGACTTAATGGCCGAGGCTCAGTAACCGCTCGATCGCGTAGCCCATGGCCACGTCGGCGGTGAAGAAAAAGATCATCGCGATGACCGCGAATACGAGCACCATCACCGTCGAGATCATCGTCTCCCGGCGCGACGGCCAAGTCACCTTGGCGGTTTCCGCGCGAACCTGCTGGAGAAAGACGAAAGGATTTGTGGTTTTCGAAGCCATATGCCGCTCTGTCTTCAAGACCCGTTGGCCGGGTCTCCTGGATGATCCCGCTGGCCGGGACGTGCCGCCTGGGTTCAAGTCGGCGCCGAATCAGCGCCATTTCGCCCATGCAAATCGGACGCGTAAAGCCGGCTTCCCAGCTCCACGCGTCGCGTGTCTGTTGTGTCTACATAAAACCGATTCTTGATCCACGCAAGTGGCAAGTGTCCGCTTTATGACCAAACGCCGCCTCGGAACCATCCAGTCGTCCCGTCCCGGCTATCGGGGCCTTATGCCTCAGTTCGCCCAATATGGCAAGCCACCTGCCCTTTTTCAATGCCAGACGCCAATTCCGGAGGTGCATCCGGAAATCGGGCACGCGATTACAAGTTCGAGGAAATGGCGTTGCGGACGAACCTGCGACCTGCTGTGTTGGAAAGCAAATGAAGCACCCAAGGTTGGAATCCAGCTGCCCCTGGCGAGGCAGTTGGATCAACCCAGGGTTAGTTCAGGCACAGGCGAGTTCGACCCCGGCCACTGCGCCGGTTCCGCATGGTGGGCGTGGGCGCGGCGCGATCACTGCCGGGCACGGGGGCGGGTCGTCGTCATCGTCGGGGCCGAAAGAACGGCCACTATGCCGCCAAGCTTTGAGAACGCTGCGGCGCGAGGAGGGTCGCCAAGGCAGCACCCGGCCTGAAGTCTCTTTCCCCAGCGTGGGTTTCTCATCCAGAGCCTTCAACGCCCTCAGAATCTGGTCGACAGGGATTACCGTGCCGTTGTCCAGGCGGCGCAAGGCAGGCTGGTTTTCCACCGCGCAGGCATCGGACGCCCACGAGGAAAGCAGTGCCCGCTTTTCTCCACGACTGAGGCGTGGATGGTTGATGACGTTGTCTGGATTGTCGAGCAGGCACAAAGAAGTTTCAATTTTGCCCGAGCGTGCCGCAGAAAGTGTCGGTGTCTCGTAGAAGTTGTCCATCTCCATTCTCCGCAATCTGGGCCTCCCGGCCGAAGCCGGGAGGCGGACCGCAGGGATAACTGAATCGGTACGATTAGGCCGCTTTGCGGGTGCGTTCCGTATCCTGGGCGATCTGCTTGCCGCCCACCTGAGCGTCGCCGGCCCCAATGCTGATGCGGCGCGGCTTCAGCTCTTCGGGAATCTCACGGACGATGTCGATGGTCAGGAGACCCTTCTCAAGGTTTGCTGCCTTGATCTTCATGTGGTCGGCAAGCTTGAACGTCTGCCTGAAACTGCGGTAGGCGATGCCCTGGTGCAGCAGCTGGCGTCCGCTCTGATCATCAGCCTTCTGGCCTACCACGACCAGTTCGGGTCCATGCTGGGTCAGCTCCACCTCATCCTGGCTGAAGCCTGCGATGGCCATCGAGATACGGTAATCGTTCTCGTCGACCTTCTCGATGTTATAGGGCGGCCAGTCCGGACGCGTGCCGCTGTCGAGCATGTCGAAAAGCCGGTCGAAACCGACGGTGGTCCGATAGAGGGTATCAAAGGTTCTCATAGCCACATCCTCCTTGAAGCAACATGGGTACAAGGGCGCCGCCCAGCAGCGCCGCCTTTTGCCAAGCCAATCGGCCTCGGCGGGAAACGAATTAGGAAGGGCCGAAAACGGGTTCAAGAGCCCTGTTCAGAAAATTTCAGAAGCCAGGCCAGCATCCCGCTTCCAATAATTCGCAGCCGCTGAAAAGCAGCCGGCGGCAGCAAAATAGGCCTATTCTGAATTGTGAACGCAAATGGCAATTGGCTCGCCAATGGCAGTTGAATCAAGGAAATCGGTTCGTGGAAATACGCCGACTTCGGCATTGCGCATAGCGCTCTCGCTCTGCGCATGCCTTCGGAACGTCGCTCGTCGAGTACGCGGCTTCAGCCCAACCAAACGAGGAGCCAAAACAAGGTGTTTCTAAAATGCCAGGATTCCAACCAGGAAAATGGCACGGGCAGCAGGGCTCGAACCTACGACCTGCGGTTTTGGAGACCGCCGCTCTACCAACTGAGCTATGCCCGTACGCGCGTTTCAGCGCAGGCGCTTCCTAAAAGCTTCCGGGCGCGCTGTAAAGAGTTGTCTGACGCGCTTTCAGATCCTTTGCCAAAATCCGAATAGGTGATGACCAGCCCGTCCCTGCCTATCTCGATTTTTCGCCTGCCTGAAGCCGCATGCCGGCGCTCAGCCCCCGGCCGGCGGCTTGTACGGCCCGCCCGGCACGCCCCAGCCCCAGGCCGGCATCGGTTCGGTCTGCGGGTCGCAAGTCTCGCCGAGGGCAGAGTTCATCTTGGCCAGCCGCGATCCCCATTCGACATAGCCGATGAAGGCGGAGCGGAATTCGGGATCGTCCGGCAACCCGACCGCATCGGCGGCATCGGCAAGCAGGCTGATCCAGCGGCGGCGCTGTTCCTCCGTCAAATGCTTGCCGAGATGATGCATGACCATCTCGCGGTGACCGCCAAATTTCTCGCTGTAGGTCTTCGGCCCGCCAAAAACCTCGCCGATAAAGGCCGCGACACGCGCGGGATGATCCGGCGACATGTGTTTGAACACCGGGCCGACCACCGGGTCGCGGGACACCTTGTCGTAAAAGGTTTCCGTCAGCCGATTGAGGGCTTCGATGCCGCCGGCCCATTCGTAGAGTGTCGGGATATCCTGGCTCATTCTCGATCCTCCCCCGGGCGACGCCTGCCACGACGATAGCGGAGAAATCGGGCATGGCTCAACCTGCCTCGATGGCCAGTTTCTGCGATGCCTACAGTTTGGCGGGCGACTCGGCCTTGGCTGTCGGCGGAAGCAAACAGTTGTCGGGCTTGGGTGAGGTTTTGCAAATAGCGGGGCCAGTTAGCGCCTCCACCGACTCCGGCCCGGTTGTCAGCCCGACTTTGAGCATCATGTCGGGCTCGAGCTGACGCTCGACCGAGCCTATCGCGGCGAACAGAGCTGGGTCCATCTCCATCTCCTCCAGGTAGGCTTTAACCAACTGCGTCTGTCCCCTCGAGGACATGCTGAGCCTCGCCTTGGGATCGACCAGCCTTTTGGCGCCGGCGGCAAGCATGAGCGCGCAGGCCGAATCGCACTCCACTCCAAAATCGCTAATCAGCCCGACATAGGCACCGTTATCGGCCAAGCAGCCTGCCTCGGGCGGGTCGCAGCCGACGATAGTGGTGCGAGCGACGGCGACGTCGAGCTTCCGTTCATGGATAAGCCTTCCCGCGGCCAGAGCGCTGAACAGGCTGCCCCCCTGTGAGCTGATCACCACCGGCAGCCGCCGGTTGCCAAGGGTGTCGAGCAACTGGCGCAACTTTTGCGGGGTCTGAGGCGTCATCGCGCCTTCCGCCGAGATCCATTCCGGGCAATCGGGATTGCAGAGCGAGTCTCTGCCGCGAACGACAACGAAGCGCATATCTGGCGTCGAATTCCCTGGCGCTGCCTGCAACGGCTTGGGAGCTGGAGCCTTGGCCGCCTGAGAAAGTGGGGGGCCGGTCTTTGCCTTGATCGCAGCCACCACGGCCGGCTTGGCCACGGGCGTTTGTCCGCCGGCTGGCTTGTTCCCCGGTATTTCCCGGCAGTTCGGAGCCGGCGGGTCGAACATGCACAAACTTGCTCTGGTAAACAGCTCAAGAGTGTCCGTGCTGGTCGCCAGTTTCATCGTCAGCATATCGTGGAGGCCGATCTGCCTGATGTCGCTCGCCGGCGTCGCCTTCATCAAGTCCAGCACGCCCTGCCCGATACCCATCTCTCGGAGATAGGCCGAGATCTTTCTCGCGTACCCCTTGCTCATCTCATAGGTCTTGTAGCTTTCACCTTGAGTGACCGTTTGCGTGGTGACCCGATATTTTTTGCCCCGTTTGACGCGATATGTGGTCCGGTAGTGCGTGGTGGAGGGGAACCAGGTGGTCGTGATCTGGTGAACACCCAGATAGTTCCAGCCGCCGGCCACGCGGCGGACGCCACCGGCAAACATCAGCGGACAGGCGGAGTTGCAGCTGGCGCCATCAGACGCCCGGCCGAGATAGGCGGAACCTTTGCCGTAACTAAAACCACAACCATCCGTCCCGGGCCAACAGTCGGAAAACTCGGTCTTGCCTACGGCGATATCGAGCTTGTTCTTGCGGATTATCCGGCCAAGTTCGAGCGCTGCATTGACGTTGCCGCCAAAGGAATTGACGATAATCGGCAGTTTGCGACCGCCTAGCTTCTTCAAGGTGCGCTTGAGCAGGGCTGGCGTGCCGGCTGCGATGTCGCCTTCGGCGGAGATCCACTCCGGACAATTGGGCTCGCAGCCCGGTGCGTTGCTGCGCGCGACGACAAACTTCATCTCCGAGCGATCCTCGGACCATATCGTCGGATCATTCGTCGGATAGGGCACTCCCTGCAGAGGGAGCAATGTCTGCCATGTCCCGGGGGCGGCATCCTCGGCCTTCGCGGCGAAGGCAGCCATCGCCATCGCGGCCACCGTCGCCAGCCGAACCAGCCCGCGCCGCCACCTTGCAGTAGTGTCTGAACGTTGTCCCCAAACCACGCCCGGCAAACCCCTCAATGCAATCCATAATAGTTGCGGCGACGGTGCTTGCAATAGCTTTGAAACAACCGTGCAATACTTGTACCGCGCAACGCCGGAACAAAAAGGCAGCCCCAAAGACCGCCCTTTCCTGGTCCATCCGGCTGACACCGGCTCGACTATTTCTCGATGGTGACGACGATGCCGGCAGCGACGGTGCGGGGCCCTTCACGGAACGCGAAGCAAGGCGTCTCTTTCATGCGATAGGCACGATCAGCCATTGGACGACGGCACGACGCGGCAATTCTCAGGTTTCGGCGCCGATCTGCAGATGCTGGACCCCGTCAGCGCATCCACCGACTGGCGCCCGGTCGTCAGGCCGACCTCCAGCATCATGTCGGGTTCGAGCTGACGCTCGACCGAACTGCCCTGGAGCGCCCGGAACAAAGCGGGGCTGATCGCCATCTCGTCGAGGTAGGATTTGACCGCCTGCTTCTGCCCCATCAGATAGAGGCTGAGCCGCGCCTGGGAACCGACAAGCCGCCTGGCGCCACCGGCCAGCATGAGCGCGCAGGCCGAATCGCACTCGCCGTCGCCATCGACGCTCAGCCCGGCATAGGCGCCGTCCTTGGCCAGGCAATTCCACTCTGCCGGGTCGCAGCCGACGAAATCGGTGCGGGCAACGGCAACGTCGAGCTTCTTTTCATGGATGATCCGGCCCGCCGCCAGGGCGCCGGAGAGGTCTCCGCCTCGCGAGCTGATCACCACCGGCAGCCGCCGGTTGCCAAGCGTGGCGAGCAATTGGCTGAGTTTCTGCGGCGTCTGGGGCGTAATCGCGCCTTGCGCTGCAATCCATTCCGGGCAGTCGGGATTGCAGAGCGGGTTGCTGCCGCGAACCACGACAAAGCGCATGCCGTCATCGTGCGGCGCGCTCTCCGGCTTCACCGGCAGCGGCGCAGCCTTTGCCACGTCCGGCAGGCCGCCGGCTGGCTTGTTCTCCGGTATCTCCCGGCAATTCGGAGCCGGAAGGTTCAGCCTGCACAGGCTTGCGCTGGTCAGCAAATCTGCAGCGTCGTCGCTGGTGACCAGCTTCATTGTCAGCATGTCGCTGAGGTCGATCTGCTGGATGTCGCTGGCCGGCGTGCTCTTCATCGTCTCGATGATGCTGAGGTCGACACCCATCTCCTTGAAATAGGCGGACAGCTTGCGCTCCACCCCCTTGCTCATCTCGTAGGTCTTGTAGCTGCCGGTGTTCTTGCGGCTGATGACCTTCTTGCTGATGACCCGCTTCTTGCCTTTCACGATCCGGTAGCGGACCTGATATTGCACGTTCATCTGCACGATCGTGGTCGTGATCTGGTGGACGCCGAGATAGGCCAGCGGCCCGACCAGGCGCCTGGTGCCGCCGGCCAGCATCATTGGACAAGCGGACGCGCAATAGCTGCCGAGCACATAGGGGCTGCCGATATAGTGCGCGCCTCTGGCGTCGTTCTCCTTGCAGTTTTTCATCCCCGGCTCGCAGCCGACGAACCACGTCCTGCCGACCGCGATGTCGAGCTTGTTCTTGCGTATCATCCGGCCCATGGCGATGGCCGCATCGACATCGCCGCCCGGAGAGTTGATGACGATCGGCAATTTGCGGCCGCCGAGCGTTTTCAGGGCAGCCTTGAGCAGCGCCGGCGACTTGGCCGATATCGCACCCTCGGCCGATATCCATTCCGGACAGGTCGGCTCACAGCCCGCCGCGTCGCTACGCACGACGACGAACCGCATCGGCGGATCCGGATCCGGCTCTGAATTTTTTGTCTCGGCCGCGAAGGCGGCGCTGCCCACGGCAAGCATCGACACCAGGCAGATCAGCCCCAGTGCCAACCATGGCCGACTATGCAAACGGTGCTGTGGAACCATCCGACCAAGCCCTCAACCCAATCTATACTGTAGAGGCTCACAGACTTGCAACAGAGATTGGGACCCCAAACAGGCACATCTGGCCAACGAAAAAGGGCGGCCCGAGGGCCGCCCCTATCCGTTTCGATCCGGCGATGCCGGGCTCGATTACTCTTTGATGGTGACGACGATGCCGGCACCGACGGTACGGCCGCCTTCACGGATGGCGAAGCGCAGCTTCTCTTCCATGGCGATCGGCACGATCAGCTCGACATCGACCGTGATGTTGTCGC
>NZ_JAMYUO010000043.1:0-29404 GCF_040323125.1 Mesorhizobium sp. M0062 | reverse complement strand
CTTGACCATGATGTTTCACTACCCGCTCGGTCATCGCGGGAAGGCCAGGAGCAGAGCCGCTGGCAACGGTGAGTTGCGGACGAGGTCGGGCCGTGGAGGACGACGCCCTTGGGCCGCCAGGTCACTGAAGGACCAACCGAAGCGGCGCTTCGGGCGTAAAAGCGACGTCCTTGTAGGTCTGCAATGTCTGCTTATGGAGGAACGGCGGGCAAGGTCTCTTTGACCGGCATGAGGCGCATTTCTGACCGGCAGTTTTGGGGCCGAAAGCGGAAGGTCTGCAATTCGCCCGGGTGAGTGGTATACAGACATGAGCGTTCAACGGCTCGAATTTCCTGTCTGGGAGCCTCTGATGCAGCAGGTGACATTTGGAGACGAGACATGACCAAGATCAAAGGCAAGAATGATGGCCCCGGGGGCCGGAACGAACATTACGACATCGGCAATCGAAAAGATGTTCCTCGAAGAAGCGTCGTGGCCGAGATTAAGCGTGGCGAACACCAAGGCGCACACGTCGTGAAAATTAACGGCCGGGAATATGCGCGGGACAATCCTGATCATTCGAAGAAGGATAATGTTAATCGAGCAGAGTGATCACATTTCGCCTCTGCATTTGGGCGATGCAACCGTAAGCAGTGATAGTCTCCGATCAGGCGGCGGTGGCCGGCAAAGTTCCTGTGCTAGCTCGGTGTACCATATCGCAGCCGGTGCGGTGAGCCCGATACAAAAACAGTAAATGAGATCGAGAAGCTGTCGGGCGGCCTGCCGCCTACGACGAGGAGTACCGGCGCCTCGCAGCGATACAACGGGTCGCCAGCGATTTTCCGCATCGCGGCAATGTCGGAGCCACTGGGTTCGGCGCTGCCCCCAGGATGCGAGTGCCACTCACCGACGTAATACTGGCCCTGCCCCCATCGATCGCGAAGTAAAGCATCGAGGCCCTTCCGGCCCCGTTTGAACCAGGCCCGGCCGAAACGGGAATCCTCGGGCATTGCCATGACTTCAGTAATTCGAACAGAGCGCCCCCCGTCAAAGTATTCCCCAACAAGAATGCCGCCGGTTTCAACACTGCCGGCCCGACCGGCCAACCTCGTAACCTCAGACAGCAGAGGCAGCTCAAACACAGCGGACACGTCAGGAGCGATCGAGCTGTATTTGACCTTAGGAAACTCAGACATTGGTGGCAACCAGTTCGATCTGGCCGTCTTCGTGTTGACGATAGTAGCTCAACGTCCGGCTCGGACTCTCAATTGCTTTCCGGATAAATCGCGTGCCAAACGCGGCCCATAATCTCATGTCCTCGGCAGTGGCGGGAAAGATCGGGTGCCAACAGCCGATCCCTTCCATCGTCGACTCCGAGCGCGCTGGGCTTGGCGTCTCCATGCTCGCCATGCGTTCCACAGCGTCAAAGTAGGGAAAGCTTACTTCGGATGCAGTATAGGCCAGTAGTCCCTCGGCCCTCCACGTTATAGCCAAGCTGACAAAGATCTTCTCCGTACCCCAGTCGAAATCGGCCATTCGACGCAGTACATCATCCGCTCCGGTGCAGTCCACCACCACGTCGGCGGCTCGCAGAGTGGCGATCACAGACTCATCGCTGGGGGGAAAGTTCGTTGCATGCCCAACAGTACGACCATCAATCATCGACGAATTTAACGCGTCCGCCAGTGCGACAGCCTTGTTCCGGCCCACGGCCTCAAGCCCAAGTGCATGCCGGGTCAGGTTCCCGACCTCAAGCCTCTCCCCATCCAGGATGACCAAATCGCGGTTGCCCATCCGGAGCAAGTTTTCCGCGACCGCACCCCCAAGTGCTCCCGCCCCCAAAAGCGCGATCCTGGACGAACCAAGCTTTTCCGATGAGGGGCCA
Organism: Mesorhizobium sp. M0062; assembly: GCF_040323125.1. Classification (NCBI taxonomy): domain Bacteria; kingdom Pseudomonadati; phylum Pseudomonadota; class Alphaproteobacteria; order Hyphomicrobiales; family Phyllobacteriaceae; genus Mesorhizobium; species Mesorhizobium sp. M0062. The sequence continues at coordinate 27,540 of NZ_JAMYUO010000043.1, read as the reverse complement.
CGCCTGCGGAGTTGATCGGACGTCCAGTTCATGGTCCTCATCCAATCGAGCCGGCCGTGGGATTGGGCCACCGCCCTGTCCAGCATACGACGATTGGCTTCGATCGGACGGAAGCCATTCATTTTAGAATGGCGGTGTTGAAGAGGCACGGAGCCGATAGCCATCCAATGCAATCGCGATGGCCCATCCCCAACCCGTTCTTCGACGGGAAACCCCAACAGCAAAGTTGCGCTTTCATTCTTGTGGGTACGTTTGCGAAGCTGGACCCCGGCGAAGTGCAAGATCTCGCCCAGGTCAAACCCCTGTTCAGCAATCAGTGCGTTCAATTCGCTCCAGGTTGTCGGCAAGCCCCACGGTCTGACGACAGGTATCTTGTCGAGTCTCAACCATACGCCCATCTGAACCGATGCAGCCTGCCCGGCCCAGGCTCCCCAGGAAATAGTCTTCACAATCGTGCCGCCGCTATCCGAGAAAGTAACCGTCACCCTGTTGGCACGCGCATGGGGGATATCAATGAAGGAGACGCTTCCCCAGCGTTGCTCCATCTCCATCCAAGACTTGAAACCGGAAATCGCCTCGTCAAAGCCAATCACTGGATGCGAGAGGTTCTTGGACGACGGCGGGACTTCGAACGGATCCCCGACCTGCTTCAACTGGCCGGTCGCAGCGGCATCAATCCACATCAGCAACCGACTGAGATGCCAAATCACCTTCTCAACAATGTCCGAGGGTTCGCCCGTCCACCTGTCTCTGCCAAAGGTGGCTTCCGGCCGGTCAAGACAAAGTTTACCAGTGCGCCATGGGTCGCGGCCCGCCGGCTTGCCATTGTATAGCTGATGCGGAAATGTGACCGTGGGGCCACTCGATGCGCAAGGATAAATCTCGACGCGATTATCCCCGGGCACGAATGACACCACCACGCGCCATCCGGTGCGGGTTGCCATGAATTCTGTCGCCGGCTCGGACAATGTCGCATCAATGGCTAACCACCATCGGCCTGGCGCGACACTGCTCCAGTTGTTCCTGACCATGACGCGCTCCTCGTCCTCAAGCAGCGAGAGCACCTCCTGCAGTGCTGGCGGCACCGAGGGCGAGTTCAAGATCAAGCAAATCGCTGCGTTGTCTGCGGCTGGGCAGGCTTGGTCGGGGTATTGAAAACCGATGGCGCCCGGTCGCCGCCGCGGGGGCCAGGCAATGGAAACTTCGTGCCGAGCAGTGAGCGCCACAGCTCGGCCGATTCCTGGGCATCGTTACTGTCCAGTGCTGCGCGAGCGCGGGACGCCGCCTCGCTGGCAGCCTTATGGAAGGCCCGGAAATCTTCCAGCGGCAAGCGCTTCAGCACGTCGTGCTCAGGAACACCATGATCCGGCAGAACCGGTACTTGGCCGATCTGAGCCGCGTATTCCCAAGTATCGCGAATGCTCTCGAGGACCTGTACGACACCCATCGCCATCGACGTGGTGCCGTCATTGATGACGTGACCGATCATGTGTTCAAGCGGGTAGCCTTTGGGATACTTCGGAAACTCTTCGGTCCCCTCCTGCTTCATCCACTTCAAGGACCGCACGATTTTGACGTAATGGCCATTGCAGACACGGTTCTTGGCCGCCGTCCACTGGATCTGGGCCAGCGGATGGGTCCGGCCCCACTCTCCCACGTCGCGATCGGGCAGATACAGCGGATGCGGTCGCCACTCGCTTGGCGCCAGATCGTTGAGCACTGACGCAGCTTCACCCAATTCCGAGGGGCGCCATTGCCGGTTGAGACGCCATGACGGATCTTCTTCGACGCTGAGGTTAGTCAATACGGAATTGGACCGGTAGAGACTTTCCATCACTGCCCGGGATTCTGGATCCTTCGGCAAGGCGGTGATGACCAGATCCAGGTCCACATAGGACAGCTCGATGCCAAAAGAACGCCCCTGCCAGCGCCACTTACCCTCATAGTGGCGATCAAGGAAGGGCACGAACTTCTTCATGGCCTGCTCAGGCGTCGTGTTCTCGTAGTCAATATTGGTCACGACGACGATATCAACGTCCGGCCGCTTGTCACCGCTAGGCCGTATGGCCGTCGAACGACGGACGCTACCTTGCAGAAAAGTAGCCACGACCAGCCCTTTGAGATCTTGGTCCGCGTCCAACCGCGCCCGCAGGGTCGAGGCCCCGCCCTTCCAGTCTTCCTTCTGCCTGTCGGTCGGTCGGATCGACGCAAGAAACTCATTGAATTGAGGCTTCAGTTCCATATTCATCCAATCCGGAAGGAGGGGTGGTAGGTCTTGGACCCGGTGAAGTCGAACTCGTAAACCTTCACCGGGCCGATGGCGTCCCGATGCTGGCCGAGGAAGAATGAAAAGGCGTTTGGCGCCGAAACGAAGATGTGGGCCCTGGCGCCGCCGCGCAGGCTAAGCGCCACCAGGACGTCAGACACTTGGTCAGCCATTTCTGCTGCATGAGTGCCGCCTGCTACCGACCCTGGGCCAACCCCGTTTGCTGCGGCGAAATGCAGAATCTTGCCAACGTTGCCCAAGGAGGTGCTAACATAATCCTCGACGTCCGCCAGTGCGTCCCGTGAAAGACTGATTGCCACCGCAACATCTTTGCCCGCCTCGATATCCTGACAGGTGACCGTCATCGACGGCCCCGTGAGCTTGTCGTCCGAGCGCCAGACGGAGGTGCCGCGGCGCCCCTTCTGCATGACTTCGACACCAGTGCCGCTTTTCATACCCAAGAGCGAACCAGCCAGAAATGCAACGGAGGCGTGGGTATCGAGATGAAGCCGAATATCCTTGGTCGTCTGGCGCACGCGCTCAAGGAATGTTCGGACCTCAGGCATGATCGTCTCGGTCCAATCATTTCCCGGACGCAGCAGCCGTTCGTCGAAATGATCGAGCAGCGACAGATGATTTTCCGGAGCGGCCAGTAAATAATCGGTCGGGCCATCACCGAACGAGCGGATGGCGACATTCCGCCGGTCTTCGCCCGCACGAATCCAATCCTGTTCCTGGCAAAGCAGTTCGAAATCTTCTCGGGACAACTTGTTGCGCTGCGTCGCCTTCAAGGCTCGGGCCGCGCCATCGAACCTGAATTCCAGCGTGTTTCCACCGGCCTTCAGCCCGACGCCACGGAAGTGAAAATTGACTTCATCGCGCATCTCTTCGAGCGACCTATGGCCCTCAACGATGTGGAATGTGTCCACAATCGTCTTGAGCTCTTCGTCGCTCGACAGCTTCAGGTGCTCGCGCCAGCATTTTCTGATCTTACCGGTCCAGCTGCGATCGGTCGTTCCGTCGAATAAAATTTCCACGTTGATCGAGCGGTCTTTCGACGTAATCAACTTCCGGAGGTCATCATCATCGCGAATGCGGTCGGTTGTCACGAGAGTGAACGTGGAATTCGTTGGCGCCTTCTCGACCGCCTCCTTGAGGCGCTCAAGGATTGAAAAGCGCGTCGCATGGATAAAGTCCGGGTTCGTCAGCTCCTTGTAACCGAACCGCCCTTCCTGGCTGACGTGGAATTTGACTTGGTGGTGGGCAACCTCGACCGCAAAAGAACGGCGGCCCGATTTCCCTGGGCTATAGCGCACCACCACATCGTCAAACCCTTTCGGACCATCGGCCTCGTATGAGACCTCGACAACAAAGTGTTGTTCCGGGTCACGAAGCCCCGACGCGTGAATCCAGAAGTATCGCGCCTGGTAGTCGTGCCCGTCCCAATTTGCGATGACTGCGTCAGCCACAGCTCCCCACAGTATCCTCCAATCGATCCATTTCACACCAGCCCTCCTTGGTGGACGGGTCTTACTACCGGCCGCAGCCAATGGATTGGAATGCAATGATGTCGATTGCCCCGCGGTGATTTACCGCTCATTAACCGCATCTAGGTTTCAGAAACGATCGCTTCAAGGGTCGAACGAAAAAAGAACAGAGCGCGCCTCTCACCAATTCCGGATGATCAATCTAGGCTACATCAGCAGGTCCCAGCCTTTCCGAGCTATGATGAAACTCGGAAAACTACTTACATCGTGGCAGGGGCCGAATGGCAGCTTTTGGGCCGTTGCCAAGGGGGCCGAACGACCGGAATGAGGCGCATTGCTGCTCGACAGCATAGGGGCGGACAGCAGGCGGACCGCTTTCAGGCTTACGGAGCGCGAAGCGAGCGTTCAGGCTGAAAACGAAAAGGTCTCAAAACTGGCTCAAACATGACATTTTGCCGATTTTTCCATGAGAAATGCGCGATAACATCACATCGCACAATGTGAACTAATGAGCGAAGCTGTCCTAGTCGACCCACCGTCACACGGGCAACTGTCAGCCGAATACAAGCTCCGGCACAACCGCTTCCCAGACGTCTCGGTGAAGGTGCACCCGGAACTCTTCCTGATTGTCGGACTTGCGCCAGCGCACGATGGCACCGACCTCGCCGCGCAGAAAGCTGAGGCCTTCGGGAGGCGACCAGCTTCTGGCCATGCGTCCGAGGGCCTGCCCGTGCTTGTCCTGTATCGCCCAGAGCGGGCCATGGCGCACGATCTGAATCGGATCTCCTGCTTTCGCCGCCGAGATGGCGGCGAGGGAGGGATGGCCCGACCTGAGACGCCCCGCCCATGACAGGTCCACGGTCTTGAGGTTCGGCACCTGGTACAGCGCGGTCGGAAGAGCCGCGCCGTCGGCGACAGCCGGCGCGGCTCGGCGCAGCACATGCTCTTTGTCCTGCTGGACGAACGGATGCTGCGCTTGAGTAATGATCGCGAGGCTGCGTCGCGCTCGGGTCATGGCGACATAGAACAGGCGGCGCGGCGCATCGGGGTCCTCGCCTTTGGAAGGCTTGTCCCAACCGCCATTCAGGATGACGACATCCTCGAAATCCAGACCTTTCGATCGATGCGCCGTCAGCAGCAGCAGCGCGCGCTGATCGCTGTGGGCATCATTGGCCCACTCAGCGAACCACTCGACAAGGTCCGGCACGGGCATGGTCTTGTTCGCAAGCTCCTTCGCAAGAGCGGCGATGCCTTCGGCGATCAGATCCGTCCAGCGATTGGACGGTATCGCGTTCAGCATATCCATCAGATCACGGACGGCCAGCAGACGCGTATTTTCGCGGCGCAGTGTGTCAATGAACTGCTGCATCTCGCGCAAGCGCCAGATGCCGGGCAGGCTCTCGTTTGCCATCTCCACCGGGATACCAAGCGTTTCGGCATAGGCCCGCACCGAAGCCAGCCGCCGCCAGTCGCGCGCGATGATCGCGGCGCGCGACCAGCTCCACTCCGGATCAAGACGCGAAAGCCGGACGAGTTCATCCACTGCGGCCATCGCCTGCGCCACGTCACCGGCTCGGCAGTCCAGCACCTGCACTCGCCCTTGCGCAACCGGATCGAGCGCCGCCATGTCTCCGCCGGGCGGCGCCTTGCTGCGCCTGCGATCTATGGCAATGTCGTGTCCCGCCTTCATACGGTCAGCGGCGGGCGCAATCACCGCGTTGGCCGCCGCAATGATATGTCCGGTCGAGCGGTAATTCTCGATCAGGAACTGCGGTCGTGCACGATAGTCGGCCTCGAACTGCCGGATGAAGCGGATGGACGCCCCGGCGAAGGCGTAGATGTTCTGATCGTCATCGCCCACCACAAAAAGGCTGAGCTGAAGGTCCGGATCGTCCAGTGAGCGGCCCGCAATGGCCGAGATCAGCGCGTATTCCTCAGGGCCGATGTCCTGATACTCGTCCACCAGAATCCAGCGATGACCTTGGATCAGGGTGTCGCGTTGTGCCTCCGCCTCGGGCTTGCTGAGCCCTTCGCCGTTCAACAGGCGCACGGCTTCCATGACGATCCCATCGAAGTCGTGCATCGTCTCGTTCGCAGTTCCGGCAAAGCTCGCTCCCACCAGCCGCATCGCGAGGGCGTGGCATGTGGATATGGTCACTGCATTCGCGTCATCGCCGATCAGGTGGCGCAGCCGGATGCGTATCTCCGCGGCGGCATGACGGTTGTAAGTCAGAACAAGGATGCCGCGCGGATCCTCGCGACGGACCCGGATCAGATAGGCGATGCGGTGCACCAGAACGCGCGTCTTGCCCGAACCCGGTCCTGCCAGGACCAGGACGCTGGTCTGTTCGCGGTCGTCGGCAACGATCTCTTGCTGAACTGGGTTCTTCAGTGCCTCAACGATCGCTTTCCAGGAGGTGCCGGTGGTTTGACGCCGGATCTCGCCGCCCTTGCCGGGCATCCAGCGGCGCAGGAAGGCGTCGCGTTCCAGCACGAAGTAGTCCTCGGACAGCCGCAGCGCCTGATCCATCGCGGCAAGGCCCTTTTCGGCATAGGCCGCCATCACATGGGTCTGGATCGTCTGCTCGGCGTAGTGTTCTTCGAGGGGTACAAAATCCTTCACGGTGAACAGGCCGCCCGAAGGGTTCAGATGGACCGTCATCGCCTGCCGGAAGATCGTCAGCCCCTTGCCCAGAGTCACCACCTCCTGCTCGTGCAGCCACAGAAGTGCGCGGTCCATCAGCTTGGTCATGTCCTGAATGCCGCTGCCGCGCAGCAGGGCGTCTCCGGTCAGGGTGGCGAGCAGATCGCCCATTGTGGTTTCGACCTGGATGTCCTTACCGCGGCTGCCCTTCGGCAGCTTGCCCAGAAGATGCCCCAGCAACAGTTCTGCGCCCTGCCGCCGCAGGCTTGCCGTCTGTTCCAGTGCCTGCCAGGTCCGTTGCAGCGTCACCATCAATGTGTTGCGCGAAGCCTTGCGCAGCCGCAGATTGCCCTTGCCACCATCCTGATCGCGCCCGTCACGACCCATGCTGCGCAGCAGCTTTTCCACGATGTCGGGTCGCACCGCGCTGTGCCCCTGATTGCGGAGCGCCTGACAGGTTTCGGCCAGATGCAGGGGAATGCCTCCGGCACCTTCGGCATCGGGGGCGGCCTCGCGCATCAGGGTGGTCAGCGCGGTTTCAAGCCGTGTGGCCTGCGCCAGCCGCTGCTGCGAATGACCCTCGACGGCGACATGGACAAAGACCGTGACCACGACGTCGTTGCGGGCGATCCCGAGCGCCTCGAGATCGGCCATCGCCTTGTTCAGCATACCCCCTGTCAATCCGCTGATCCCGGCAAGTTCATCGGTGGAAATGCCCTGATCGGGGGACGCGTTCATCAGGTGGCGGGTGATATCCAGAAGCTCCTTCCGACGGGTGCCGGTGATCGCGGCCCTGGCCAGGATCGCTTCGACTTCTTCCAGGTTGCGGATCCTGAGGGATGAGGGGAAGACCTGAACCCGGTTCTCCTCGCGGCGCAGCAGCTTGGCCTCTTCCAGCCAGGACACCGCAGTCTTCACCCTGGTATCGTCGGTGGTGCTGTCGCGCTCGAACTCCTGATCGCGTTCGGCTCGCACGACCTCGCCCGAGGTGGCGACCACGGTGCCGGTCTTCTTCGTCCGCTCGTCCAGCCGCCGCAGGGCCTTGACGATCGCGCCGATTTCATGTCGAGCCAGGCGCGAGCGGGCCGAAAGCGAGAACTGCCGCTCCACATCCTCAGCGGCGAAGAGCAGCACGCAATTGGCATGGGCGCGATCGCGGCCCGCCCGCCCGGCTTCCTGCAAGTAGTTCTCCAATGAGCCCGGAACGTCGCCATGCACCACCAGCCGGATATCGGGCTTGTCGATCCCCATGGCGAAAGCGTTGGTCGCGGCAATGATCCGCAGGTCGCCTATGCGGAAACGCTCCTGAATGTCGCGCTTCTCCTCGGGCGTCAGACCGGCGTGGAACCGTTCCGCTGACAAACCCTGCTGTTTGAGGAAATCGGCAACGCGTTGCGTCTCGCTGCGGGTGGCGCAGTAGACCACCGCACCCGAAGCGCCGTCCTGTGGCAGCCTGGCCTCGATCACGTCGAGGATATCGGCTAGCTTGGTGCCGCGCTGCGTCGGCCGGACCTCGAAGCTGAGATTGGTGCGCACCGCGCCGCCGTCCAGCAGCATCAGTTCGCGCTCCAGACGTGACTGGAAATGGTCGCGGATGTCGCGCACCACTTCGGGCTTGGCGGTGGCGGTCAGACAAAGCACTGGGGCAGCAGCTTCATCCCCTACGGATTCCTTGATGAAGCGGCTGACATAGCGGTAGTCGGGCCGGAAATCGTGGCCCCATTTCGACACGCAATGGGCCTCGTCCAGCACCCAGAGTCCGATTTCACGCTGTGCCAGAACCGAGCGGACCGAGTTGCTGCGCAATTGCTCGGGCGAGATCAGCAGCATTGCCGCCTCGCCCATACGCACACGGTCCAGCGCATCCTGCCGCTCGGGCATCGACAGCATTCCGTTGACGGTGACGGCCGAGGAAATGCCCGCCCGCGCCATGCCCTGCACCTGATCGGCCATCAGCGCGACCAGCGGAGAGATCACCACTGTCAGCGCCCCAGTCTTGTCGAATTTCGACAGGGCGGGGATCTGGTAACAGACCGATTTGCCGGTGCCGGTCGGCAGGATGCCGAGGATGCTTGCCCCGCGCATCGCCTCATCGACGATCCGCTCTTGGAGGGGGCGGCCCGTATCGTCGACCGGCTGCGCGCGGAAGGCATCAAACCCGAACCAGCGCGACAGTGCGCGGATCGGGTCGTTCTTCTCTCTGCACCAGGCGCAATCCGGGCTTCCGCAGTCGGTATCGCGCAGATGCCGCACGATCAGTGCCGCCTCGCGGAACTGCGCCCGCACCCAGGGCGGCATGACGGAATCCCCGCCCGCAACCAGGATCCAGGACAAAGCATAGGCCATAGGCCATCCGAGTTGCGGGCTGGAAAGGCGGTTCAGCGTCTGCTCGACCCGCCTCTCGCAGGCGCGCCCCGCCAGTAGCCGGGAAATCGCTTGCCTTGCCGTAGATGGTTCGGGCGCAGGAGCCCCCCGAATCTCCTGGAAGACCGCGTCGAACCCGCCTGGGTTTTCCATCCTCGTGGTGACGAAATGAAAGGCCGCCACTGCATCGGGCTGGTCGGCGTTCTGTTGCGTCAAAGCTGCTAACTGATTGCGTAGCACCTGGAACACTAGCCGCGCATCCATTTCCGGGTCGTTGACATGGCCCGCTTGTAAGCGACCGTCGTGGTAGTGCTTGACCAGGTGGTGGTAGGGGTTGCGCGGAAACGCGAGAGGGTTGAGCCACAAGGTATCGATCGGCGATCGAAAAAGATTAGCCAACCGAGGCCGCGCCGCGACCAGATGAGGCAAGTCATGTCGAATGATGTTGTGGCCGAGCAGATGCTCGGCCTCGGCTGATTCTGCTCCCAGACGGTCAAGGGCCGCCACGAGATCGCGTTTCTTTGCCAGGATTGCGGGACGAGCGTCATCGCGCACCGCCGCAAAAGCGAAGATGGTGGCGGTTGCAGGATCCACTTCCAGATCGACCGAAACGCAACGCTGCAGAAAGGGTTGGAAAGGCTCAGTCATACTGCAACGCTGTACTCACGGGATGAAACGGTCAGCGATCATGGTCGCGCGCTCGACGAAAGGTCAATGTCGCCGGCCGCCGAAGGTGGATCCAGTAGATGTACGGTAGAGCACCTCATTGCCAGATGTGATGGGGGAAGGATACACCGGAGAACGTCGTCGCGGCATGTTGGCTCTGCAACAGTCGACGGAACCGGCGGAAGACTGCGATTAGCTCAGAGGCCTATCTGACGTTCGTCCGGCAACGGCTTGCGAAGGGGAAGTGGTTCTAGCCGCGACGGTCACCACCGCGTCAAACGACCTCGGCGCTAACAATGTCGGCTCCTGGAATACTTTATCAGCTTTTCCAATGACCAGTATGCGGCGCCTTCCTGTCCGGCAGCTGTGGGGCCGATTCCAGACGGTCTGCTCTTGGATCATTGCTGGAGGATAGCTGTCGTTGAGCGTAACCTGGTTTCAACGGCGACTTCCAACCCCCGAAGCGGTCGTTCACTAGCTCGCATTAGCGACTGACTAAAATCTCGTCGTAGTTCTAAATCGCGATTCGAGATTTCAACTGTACTTCGCGACAGGTTCAAGCGCGGCGGCACCCTTGGAGCTCGCCCCGCGAGTAAATTGTTCCAGCCGGCGGTTTAAGCGGCTATGGTACTGACATCGCCAACAATCAGCATCTGCAGAGACCTCCGAGGCCGTACTTGATCCAACAGCGTGCAGCACTTGTCATTGGAAATGCCAACTATACCGGCCAGAACACAAAGAAGCTCAGAAACCCCGTCAATGACGCGACGGCGATCGCGAGGAAGTTAAAAAAATACGGGTTTGGTCTAACATCGGTTTCTGATGGCTCATTTGTCCAAATGCGCACCGCGCTGAGCACATTCCAAGGCACGATACAGCCGGGCGGCGTAGCTCTGGTCTTCTTTGCAGGTCACGGCATCCAGATTGACGGCGAGAACTTCCTTTTCGCCTGTGATACGGATGCAGGAGGTGAAAACCAGGCGAAATATTCGTCCCTTTCGCTCAACCAAGTCATCGATGTCCTCGACCGATCGAAGGCGGACACGAAGATCATCATTCTCGATGCGTGTCGTGAAAACCCGTTCGAGGCTGCGTGGCATCGATCGGGCGCAAATCGAGGGCTTGCCTCAGTTTTCGCTCCGCGCGGGACGATCATTGCCTATGCGACGTCGCCGGGTCATATAGCGGCCGATGGGTTGTCCAGCAATGGCGTGTATACCGGCGCGCTGCTGCAACATATTGACGTGCCGGATACTCCGATCGAGACTGTCTTCAAGCGCGTGCGCAACACCGTCGCCGCCGATACCAACGGGAAGCAAATTACCTGGGAACACACTTCCTTGGCCGGGGATTTCTATTTCAACACGAGCGCCATGAGCTTCGTAACCACCTATGCGTCGTCATCACTCGCGGACAGCCTTTTCGTGCTCGATCCAGGCAAAACCTCACACCAAATCATCCGAGGCCTGAAGAGCGTGGACTGGTACACGCAAAACCCTGCGATGGACCGTCTGACGCCGACCTTCGCGAACACGGTCAAGGACGAGACGCTCTTCGTCTTGGGCCGCAACATCTATCAGGCTGCGCATGGCGGCGCCCGATCGGCAGAAGCCTATATCCGGAATTTCTTAGGCAAGACTAGCGGGATGAAGCCTGAAAAAATCCGTCCGCTGCTCGATGGCATCCTTTACGAGATTTTCTTCGACTCGAGAGGTGAACTCCGTGAAGCCATTAAAGGCAATATGTTCAGCGATGCGTTCGAGCTAGAGAAATTCCCGCAGTTCAAGGACAGCTTCGAGTTCATCGCCGAAACCCTGATCGGAGCGCACGGTGATTTCTACAGGGTGCCTGGCAAAGGCCATATGCTATCCGCGTCGGTCGTCACGAAGGCCGAGAAGCGCGGCCGTCTGGTCACGGGCGTGTTCGTCGACACGGTGAACGTCTTTAGCCTGAGCGATCCTGAATATGCAGTGGAGGAAGGCGAACCGACGCCGGCGCGAAGCGTAAGCCAAGACGCTTTCGAGGAGGAACTCGCAAAGGAGCTGATCGTCCCGAAGGGATTGCTGCAGGTGAGATACACACCGGCGCTTCAACCCATCGATCCAATCCGGTATCCCTATGGCTGGGGCGTCTCAAAAAAATAGCCTGAGGAGCTGTGAAATCGTGTCAGCGAGCGCAGAACCCCAGTCCCGACAACTATGTCAGCAAACCACCCCGCGCTGGCCGTTGGCGTCGATCTGACCGATCGGCGCGAGGATGTGGATTTCCCGAGGCAGATTTGGGCCGGAAGCCGCCAGTCTGCTCCCGGGCGATATCTACGATAAGCTGCCTTGCAACACACGATCGTTCCCAATCGCATGGACCGTCCAGCGCGCACTCCGGAAGCGCGTTGAGGCCCCAATCTCGACGCGGCACGACTGCCCTGCTTGACATGAGCGATGCAGGCGCGCAGATCGCCGATTGTTAAGGCATCACGTCCGTCGACCATTTTCGCAAGGTCGCGGAGCGCCCCTGATCATTATATGTTCGCTGCGCTGTCACAGGGGGAGTTAGCCAGCGTGGCCAGCCAGATCGAAGAACTGATGCGGCGGGGCACCAATCGGGCTCGAGACGAGCGCCTGGCGGTCGCGCGCTACCGCAAGCGCGCCAGGCGAGGCGTGAGTGTGTTGGTGCATGACATTGAGCCGCAGTCAAAGAGGATGCGGGACGCCGATCGAGACCGGTTCCAGACAGCGGTGTCTGAACAGATGGCGACCTTCTCGCGGGCACCGTTCAATGGACCCGTCGCGCTGAAGATCGACCTAGCGACCACCAGCCGAACTGCGCCGCAGGCGCACACGATCGCGAAGAACCTGCTGGATCTCCTCGGGAAACGGCGGGCGGGGGTGCCGGGAATGCGTCGGCACCTCCTCTACAAGAACGATGCTCAGATCCAGGCGCTCTCCGTCAGCTGCCGGCACGGCGAAGATTATCCGATGATCCATGTGGCCGGCCGGCCCTTGTCGGCGCTGCTCGACGATATGGAGCTTGCGGCCGAAGCGATCCGTGTCGACGAGATGGAGAATTATGGAGACGTCTACCGGTGGGACCAAGAGGAAGAGGCTATGGAGGATCTTCGCAACCTGATCCGCGATGAGCGTGGGCAGCGCGAGCGGCTGGGTGACGACTTCTACGACGCGTACTTCAAGATGCTTCGCTGGAGCGCGCAACGCGCTCTGCTCGGGTGTAGCGGCATCGACATCCCTGTCCTCGGTTGGATGTACGGGCGTCCGGAAGGGTCGACGCCGATTCTGCCGCCCGATCAATGGGCGCTGCTGATCGGCCGGTCCAAGCTGCGCCTTCAGCTGGGCGACCTTCCGATCACCCCGGGCAGCTCAGGGGCCTTCAAGCGCAGGGTTGAGGAAGAGATCGCAGCCTTCAAGCAGCGGTGGGACTGGGTCATCAGTCCGCTGGTGATCGCCGTCGCTCTCCAGGTGGTGGTACGTCCGAGCGCAGCGACCCCCGCAGCAGTGCTTCACGACCTGGACAACATCGTCCGCGATTACCTCCTGCCCCGGATCATCCCGTCATTCGGCACGGTGACCGATCATCGTTGGACGATCGACTTCGACGAACTGCGCCGACGTGATCCCGTTCTCGCGGACCGATGGGGTCCGAACCCAACGCCGCCTCCGGGCACGAAACAGGGTGTGACGCGGTACGAGGCGTGGCGGCTTCCACCGGTCGAGGGCGGACCCGGTTTCGTCAGCGTCGCGCTCGTAGCGGATATGGACGGACGCGGCGATACGTTCGACCGTATCGACGAGTGCTCGCGCAAGTGGGCTGACGCACAGTCGAGCACGTCTGGTAAGCGACAGCGATGGTGATGATCCGGGACAAGGACGACAAGCTTGGTTGATTTGTTCTGTCTCGGGCCCGGCCATGGATCGCGGTCTATGAGACCTTCGCCGACCCAAACTTCGTCGGCGAGTACGCGCGGGAGCCGGATACACGCTTCTGGGGGATGTATGTCGCCTGCCGGCTGCTCGATCCCGGCAAGACGCTTCTGCCAACTGCAGGTTCACATGCCGAGGCGACCGGGCACTACGTCAACCACATATTCCTCAGCGATACGGTGGACGGTGTAGTGAAGTGTGCGCCGACATAGTGTCTGAACCATAGTGCTACACGTTGACGGCTGCTCTTAGGATAATTAACCGATCATCGGAGCGGCCGAACTGAGGCTGCCGTTCAGACCGTAGAGAACTCGGGAGGAGATGCTGACGCCCGCGGAATACGTGCCAGAAGTCGATGCCTTCCGCACGATCAAAAGCCGAATCTAGTATCCTACTTTGTCCATAAGCACCCGCAACTCGGGCTGAGGCGCGACCCAGAAAGTTCGAAAAGCTTCCAGGAAACCCCAGCCCAAACTGGATGCCTTCTAGGCAGCCTTGCTCCGCGACCATTTTCGGTCGGCGCTTATCTCCCGTTTCTCCCAAGTTGAGCAGCGTCCGGGGATCTATGATCGACGTACCGATGACGCCAGCCTGGATGAGAAGCCATCAACTGTAGTCGACCCTTTGGGCGTCTGCTTCCTCCTAACCGCCGGAGGAGAAGCCGCAACACGAGGAATGGGCGGAGAACGTATCCAGACCCTCAATCGCCTGGGGCGGGTTCATGATTCGCTGAGCGATCGGATCGTCTCTCAGCGCCGGATCCGACGCGACAGCCAATTTCAACGCATTTACCGTATCCTTGGGAAGAAGGATCTCTAAGCTGCCGCCCGGGCCGTTTTTGTCCAACCAATCGCGAAAAACCTGTTCCTTGCCATGTCTGCGATACATATCGAGAACTTGAAATATATCCCGCGCCGCAAACGACACAGGCTCGTCAGCCGTCATGAACGTGACAAGATTGCGTGGATCCGATTGGTCGGACATGGAGATACCTTCCTAGTTAGTGTTTATGTGGACAACCGTCTGGAAAGCCTTTCTCGCAATCGAGCGGTCAACAGCGCGCGCGGCGTTTAGTGAAGTTGGGTCACCCGTTGCTGACAAGAACTGCCCCTCGTATTGGCCTCGGGCGTCCCGGAAATCACTGTTAGCAGACTCGGGTATCGACAAGCCGATGACAACTTTATGCGTGTCGATGCGCTTTGTTTCCGCAACAAGTCCTGCCTCTGCGAGCCGGAAGCTGCGTTCTGGCAGGGGATTGAACACCACCTTCGGGGAGGCCGTCCCGCTAATCGTCGTTTCGAAATTCAGGGTCTCAGTAATAGTCGGTGCACTTCCTGTTGCGTCTTTCTTAGCTGCCAAGTTGCCGAGCAGGCTGAGGTAGACAAAATTGTGCAGCATGCCCTCGACGCCTATTTGACCCGCGATCGGGTAAATGTAGTTGGGTCCGACGATCTTGCCTCGACAGCCCCCGTAGGGCGGATGAGCGATTAAGTTATCAACTTTGTCAGTGACGGTAAATTCTCGCGTGTTCTGACGGGAACGATCCAAACTGGCATCAACTCCGAGCTCGAACAATCTTGCGGGAAATTTATCGAGAAACGATGTAGATGCCGATAATTGGTTGTCCAATTTCATATCAAGTTCAAAGTTGTACGCGATACCACTTGACCAAAATAGAGACACCAGTTTTCTGGCATTGCCGGTAAGCGCCGAGGGGGAGAAGCGAGTAATTTCGTCGGGAGAGGCCTTCAGTTGGCGTCCGATTTGCCGCGAAGGATCGTCGACCCCCTCCCCGCCAGTCAAATAGTCGACAAGAGTATTGCGAATGCTCTGGCGCATTTCACAACGGATTTGATTCACGATTCCAAACGTATCAACGCCCGTCACCTCTTCCGGCAACGGTCTTATAGCACATCCGGAAACCATAGTTTGTGCTGCTATGACAGCCGTCAATATCCTTTTCAAGATAACGCCCGCCCTTGATTCGCCCTACATGATTGAATGAGGCATCAGGACATCTTATGGGCTCAGGAAACACTCTCTCTCTTTCTTTTCCACAGAACAGTTTGCTATACTGGCGATCAGGCTATCGATGTTCCATTCTGGCAGACGACGAAGTATGGGATAAAAATTGACCCATTGACATGCGAAAGCCCCGACCTACCGTTCGCATCTGGCATTCACACCGACATGCGCAAAGGGCACGATGGCCTCGCCACGCTGATCCAAGAACATCTCAAGAAGGATCTTCTCGGGGCATCCGTTCGTGTTCCGCGGCAAGAATACCTCGCTCCTGAAGATCCCTTTTGGGATGGCACGGGGCTTTGCCTGTTCACCAAGCGAATCGACCGTGGAAACTTCTGGTGGCCGGGTTGGCGGAGCCAGGTGGCTAGGTGCCGCTGTCGCCGGCGCAACTCGCGACGCTGCTCGAAGCGATCGATTGGCGTACGCCGCAGCGCTTCTGGCGACCGCATCTGGCCAGGTGAAATTCGCAGCAAAGACGCAGCAAATCGAGGGAAGTTGCTGCTCAGACACGGCTGATGTCGTCGAGGATCGCGACGGTGAGATCGAGCGTCTTCACTCGATCATCAAGCAGCTGCAGCGCGCGCAGGTCGGCTACCGTTCTGTGAATCGGCTTGGAAAATTGGAGGCGCCGATCGGGAGGGAGTTTTGGAAACCGTTTTACAGGGTAGCTGGCCTGCAGCGATCGTCACCACGGCAAGTTTGAGACTCGGCGCGGTCGCTAAAAAAGCAGTGGCTTGCCGGCTATCTCAACGAGGTCAACGAGGTCCGAAAGATCCGACCGTTGGGGATTGGTAGCAATAGTGCCCGAGGCGATAGGAACCTCGACACCGAGCTCTCTCCTAAACACTTGGGCGTCTGCCTCCACACTGACTCCGATGCGGCCGATTCTCAGTACCTTGAAACCACTTTGTTTCAATACGTCCGCAGCCAGTTTCATCCGCACTGGCTGGGAGCCAGTTTGTCCCGGCGGCATTCGAACACGTACCGTGGCCCTCGTTTTCATGACCAGTCACCTTTCATGGCGACCAAGCATACACGGTTGTCAGCCATATGGCAGGCGATTGGTTATCAAACTTGTGCGAGGGCTTTGGCCGCGTCGACGAGACCGTATCCAACCGCGTTGTTGGGCTGGCCTACGGCCGGGAATCCCATTGCATTGCGTCCTTGAGAAATCGGTGTGCATGACCCGGTAAGCATGGCTTTGACTTCGCTGGGCGACAGGGTGCGCCCCTTTGCCTTGGCTCGCTCAAGCATCAAAGCGACAACCCCAGCAATTTGCGGTGTCGCCGAGCTCGTCCCTGATGCGCCGACCCATCCGTCATCGGGAAGCGTACCGTCGCCGGCAGGATAATCGGCGCCTCCTAAGTCTCGGTCCATTTCGTTTGCGGGCTGGGTTGGCATCATGATGTAGATGGCTCGGGGGGTCTGGCCGCATAATCCCGCTACATCCGGCACTCTCCGATTCAAGAACATACCGCTCATATAGCCGCTGGCATAGTTACTTGCCTCCAACCCGAAATTCTCGTCACTGTAAACGCCCCCCACGGAAATCACGTCGGGCTCACTGCCCGGCCACGCATAGTGGCCGTTTCCTGACGCGAAGAGCACAATTTTGCCTTCGGCAATGACATCCAGAAGGGACGCTTGGAGGATCGGAAAGACCTGCTCTCGGTCATAGCCCCATGAGCAGCTTATGATATCGGCTCCCTGATCGGCAGCATCCTCGATTGCATCCTGCGGGGGGTCGGTGTGCTGGAAGCCTAACACCTCCGCACCGGGAGCGACCGCAAAGACGTTGTAAGTGATTGCCGTGCCGTGCCCCTCCACGTCGATGTGCGGGCGCGGGGCTGAGTTCGTCTTTACCGGCGTCAGCGCGAGCTTGTTTTTTGTGTAGTAAGGGTGCGGAAAAAAGCCTGTGTCGACGACCGCCACGCGGACACCCGCCCCTGAGACACCTTTAGGCACATTTAGCAGCTTGCGGATCGCAGCTTCATTGAGTGAATGGAATTTTGCATTGGGCGCTTTTGCACTGGGTTGCGCGAAGAACAGAGGAGGAGGAATGAACACCAAGTGATCAACGCCATCGGCTACTTTGCTGGAAACACTCAATGACTTTTCGGGCGCCAGAAACAAATCTTGCGGGCTTGGCTTCCAAAAGCTCTCAGCGAACATCCGAGTTGAGCGCAATGGGGACTGCTGCGGGCTGGCCTGCACGACCAGTTTTTGCCCGATAATTTCCTGAACAACATGGGCCGGACCGCGCATCGAAACGGAGAAGCGGCCGCGCCGCACAACCGTGCAGCCGACGGCCTCAAGTTTTTCGAGCGCACGTTCCCGTTCCTCTGGAAGCGGTCGAAAGGGATCGATATTGCCGGAAGTCAGCAGGCCAATCTGTGCTTGAATGGGCTCACCGCTTTTCGTCGAGGTTGCGACGCTGAACGGCACCTCCTCTGCCAAACGGGCGATGCGCTCAGCCAACGGCTTGGAGGTTTTGACGATCGGCTCGAGACCCACTCCGAATGACAATACCTTAGGCGTGGGCCACGTGCGCACACGACGCACCACAATCTTTGCCTTACCGATCGTTGTTCGCGAAATTTTGCGCGCTGCCATACCAGCCCCCAAGATTCTTGTTAAGATCACTCGCCGAGCGCCGGCGGTGCCACCGCCTAAGTTGTCAGCGCCCCTGCCCGTCTGGAGACGCCAGCTTTCTCAGGGTGGGGTAGAACTGCACCCACACATTGTCCTTGCTCGCATGGGCCTTGTGACAGTTGGCGCACGCGACATCCGGAAAAGCCGGAGCTGATGGCAGGACCATGGCGCCGTTGTTGAAAACATAGTAGGCCCATGCGGACCCGCTGGGCTGCCTGCCAGGTCTGCTTAAATCCTTAACCGCGACCTGAAGGCCCCGGAAGTCGCCGTTGTATTGTCCTGCGGCCAGGACGCCTTTGGGTTCTCGGTCCGCGGCGGCGAATATTTCCATAACCAGGGTCGTGGGATCCGCGAACTCTCCGGTTTCTACAAAGACCTTGTAGGCGTGGGGATCGAGGTAGACATTGTGGAACAGTGCTTCGACCGCGCGCTCGGCCTCAAGCGAAGTCATGGCGGCAAGATTGTTCTTGTAGGACAAGCCCAGGTTAGAGCCCACAAAGACCCAAGTGTCGAATCCTTCAGGAACCTTAAGCTGCCCATTCTCCTCGTAGGTCGGTGTAAACTCCGAGGGGTCGGCGGCAACGGGACTTGCCATGCTTAGCAACAGAACGCCGAGCACAGCGGAACGGGCGGGTGAACCCTTACCGCTCATCTTAGCTTCGCTCCACAACATGTGAGCCCGCGGCGTCCTCCACGACCACCGAAGCAACGGTTGTCGACAAGATTTGCTCCTTGATCGTGGTTGGGAAAGGGGTTCCCGCCTGGCCAGCCGGCAGCGGCTCCGTTACCAGTCGGTATCGCCGCGTCTCGATGGTTGGATCGGTGAAGTCAAACCAGGCCCTCGAACTCACATCGTCAAGCGTCGCATTGCAGCTCAAGGCCAGGTTTGGACCAACTTGCCGGAGCTTATAGTTTGATCCAGCTGCCAAGGTGAGCTTCTTGCATCCCTCAGCCGTCCATCGCTCGAAGACAGCGATCCACTCGTCCGGCCAAGGCCCTCCTGTCATTCGGGTGGGCATGGGCGTGGCGTTGGTGAGCTCGACAAGAATCTCCTCAGCGTGCGCGCATACAAAATCATAATTCCAAAGGTCTATCGGATCCGGTCCGATGCGTTTGGGCAGCATGTGTGCCCAGTCGATCACCCGAAACATCGGCCGAATATGCAGTTCAAATACCGGCGTCCGGGCCATCTACCGCTCCTCAATCTCAAGGCGCTGGATGAGATTTGAGATCGAAGCAAGGCGGTCATTGACCGAGTCCTGAAGGTTGACGCGCTCGGCGGGCGGTACAAGGGGTAGCGCCGAGGTGACGACCGTCAACTGCCAGCCGTCCAAGAGATCCCGGCCATTCGCCTTGCTCAGATCGACATATACGCTCGCGCCGCCATGGTGGCCGTGTCCTGCGCGACCCTTCCAAATCACAAGGCGGTCAATCAAGAAGCCGTCGCGTTCTGAGGATGGACCGCCGGCTAATGGGTCAAAGCCCGCGGGATGAACATAGACCAGGATTTCGTAGCTCGCCTCAAGAGACGGCGACACACCGACCAGCTTGAGCAACCGCCTCGCGCCCTCCTTGGTTGGGGCGGCCACGCTAGTCGTCATCGCGCGCAGGCCAACTCGATCGGGCGACAGCGCGTTGGTTGTTCGGGTTCCTGCCATCTGTATTTCGGCCTCGCCATCCGCCGCGAAATCGAACTCATACAGGTAACCCAAATCCATCGTCGCGACGATCATTTGGTTGACGGTTCGACTCTCCGGTTCAACCCACACGGTAGCCGCGCCATTCTGGGCAGTTTGGCTATTAAGTCGCTGCCAGCGAGCCCAGGTAAGGTCGATGAAACTGTGGAAGGACCAGAAGATCGGGTCCTCGGCTGCAGTTCCAGGATCGCCCATTGTGGGGCCGATCGTACCATGCATGGTGTTGTGGGCATGAAGCTCAAGATAGCCGTAGCTCGGTGCCGGCTTTGCGTCCCCTGCAAACAGATTCCAGTCGTCTTCATTTATCGCGACGGCAATATCGGCGGGATCCCATTGTGCCGGTCCCGCGTCAACACCCCACCGGCCAGCATGAAACAGCGGCGAAGCCGTATCTTCGAATGCTTTCGGAAAGCGTTTGCCCGAGGCGTTTTCCTGCCAGTTCCAATATGGGAGGGTAATGTTCGAGGTACGAGGAGGATCCGATGCACGTAGGAGATCCTCAAAGAGCAGCAGGTGAATGCGGTGCCAAGGTAGGAATTCCTCGCTCCCATGTTCGCACGAACCAACCGTGCCGTCCGGATGAGTGCGATCCGCGTTGTGAAGTGCGGCTTGATAGTCGTACCCGGCGGGATCATTCGGATTGACCTCGCTCCGCTTCCGGAGAATCGAAATCGCATAGCCGTAATCAGCGACTTCCTGCGGTGTCAGCTGATCGATGTTTTTCCTCGTGCGCGTTTCGCCCGCCACGGCGCGCGAGTGGAATGCATTGAAGAGCCATGGGCCAGTGAGGCTTCCGCAGGTGAGAACGCTGAGTACTGACCGTCGGCTAAGCATTGCTTCCCCCTTGGGTACTCCGAAAACCGGACGATGGATGAACCGTCTAAAACACGGCCTGTCACAGCTTACTGTCGGCGGCGTGACTCGGGCGTGACAGCCCCGGTAGCGGAATGATTGTCGTCTGATTGCCGGTCCGCAGCTGCCGCCGGTTATGAAAAGGTAGTGCAGAGTTCGCCGGGCTACGGAAGAGAATTCCTTCGCTGGCCCAATCGGGCGAACCTTCAGCCGCCGGACTATGCAGGCGCGTTTTGCTCAAGCCGGGGAGCGCCTTGGAATTAGTCGGCAACCCGTGCCAGCGACTTGTCACGCCCGAGTCACGGCGCTGCGGCTACGCTTCAATCCACTTCCGCGAACTGCAGGGGGGTCAGCCCGGGTTCGTCGCAAAAGACTGGAGTGCACGAAGGCCCACGCAGCATTTGTTCGCGTGGCAGTGGGTGCTTCTGATGAGTAGCGAGGAGAATTGACAGCCCAATCGGAGAGCAGACGCCATGTCGTCGTCCTTCTACCTTCCAATTCTCGGCACAATCTTATTCTGTATTCCGTCCCTTGCATTTGCCGAGACAAATATTCGTCTGGCAAGCTGGAACATCGCCAATTTCCATCACCACGTCGACGTGGAACTTCGCGAAGGAATTGGTACAAAGCGCCAACAAGCCGATTTCGAGGCGTTAAAGCGTTACGCTGAAGGACTGGCCGCTGACGTAGTCGCACTGCAAGAGGTCGGAACCCAGGAGGCGGTTGCTCGCCTGTTCCCCGCGTCCGAATATCAGACTTTCATTGAGTCTCGATATGTCGAGGACACGCAGGCCGCAGCCTCGAAGGATATTCACGCAGCTGTCGTCGTTCGCAAGCGAGATGACATTAAAGTCCTTGAGCAAAGGGACATCCTCGGCCTTCAGATTGCCGATGTTGATGAAGACGGAGGCACTCACTACACGCGACGCGGCACGGCTTTGAAATTGGACGTGTTTGGGACTTCGGTCTGGGTGGTCTCGGTCCACCTAAAGTCGAGCTGTTCAACGCAGGCCGCGCCCGATCAGAGCACCGATACGGATTGCTTGATCTTCTGGCAGCAGCGGCTCCCGTTGAAGGAATTCATCGACGAGCGAGTTGCGGAGCACACGGCCTTCATCATCGCCGGTGACTTCAACCGGCGTTTCCGCCAGTTTAATTTCCAGGATCCGATGTGGCGTTTTCTAAATGGCGAGAACCTCGATGAGCCGCTTCTCGTAGCGTATCCGGAGACCGTCACAAGGAAGTGCCCAACGCGACTTGGTGCAAGCACCCAGCCAATTGACTGGATCGTGATGGACGCGAAGGTATCGGACTGGTTCAAAGAAGGCTCGTATCGGGTAACGCGCTCCAAATTCGCCGATGTAAGCGCCGCCGGTGGGCAAGGGAGCGATCGGTTAAGTGATCACTGCCCAATCCAGATTGATCTCGTCCTCCCCTAGGCACAGCGCGCAAGCGAAAACGCCAGCCATGACCAGTGATCAACGGGATCGGATTGAGAGAATGCAGATGTACGACGCCTTATCCTCAAGCCGGAGCGAACATAGTGTCGTCGAAGCGCTGGCAGTCTACTGAGGTGGCTAGCCGCGCCCAGCCGCAAATTTTGAGCCAGGGTGGGCATGTTTCAAGGACGCAGTTTCGACATGATGCTCGGCTGAAGAAACAGGCTGTTTTTTTTTGCGAATAGCCGCGGATAGGGGGTTAGTGGCGAAAAGCCTTGCGTCAAATCGTGCCATGACATCCCGAACGACGTTTCGATTGCTACAGAATGCGAACCTCGTTGGGATCGGATACGGTGCGAAGGAGACAGCCGGGAAGATCACCGGTGACCTAGCCGTCCGGGTTTATGTTAGACGAAAAATTCCCCTGGCTGATCTCGCACTCGATCAGAAAATCCCTCGGTTTGTCGCCGGAATAGCGACTGATGTGATCCCGATCGGCCAGCCGCGCTTTCATTCCAGGCCTGCGCATCTCGGCATCGGAATCAGCCACGTGCGAGGCAAGGCAGGCTCCCTGGGCTGCTTGGTACGAAAGCCCGGCGATGAGGCCTGGTACATACTTTCGGCGTGTCATGTTTTGGCGCTGTCCGGCGCCGGTGAGATTGGTGACTTGATCGTCGAGCCGCCTGCACCGTCGGCAACTTCGACACGGCTTGCTGTTCTGGCTGATTTCGAGCCTCTCCAGATAGGCGACGAGCCGAACAGGTTCGATGCGGCGGTCGCTCGTTTGGACCATCTAGCCGACGTCACCAACATGATCCCGGCGATCGGTGAGCCGCAATGGCCTCTTATGGAGCCCTTGCTCTATCAAAGCGTACGCAAGCACGGCGCAACCTCGCTGCACACGGTCGGGGTGGTGTTGGACACCCAAGCCGAAGGGCTGATCGTCTCCGGTGGACAATCATATGCATTCGCCGATGTCGTTTTCGTCGGTGGCGCTGAGAAGGCCTTCTCTCTCGGAGGAGACTCCGGTGCGCTCGTCGTCGACGCGATGTCGCGGCGGGCTGTTGGACTTGTCGTCGGTGGTACCGCGCGAGGCACGTTCATAAGCCCGCTGAAGGCAGTTTTTCGCCGATTCGGTTTGGAGGCACCAACATCGACGCCAGTCGTCTAACAAGGAGGACAGTTCATGCCCCTGGCCAATATATTCATTTGCACTTCCATCAGGCTGTCCGCCGCCTGTCTGCTATCCGTCTTCGCGGCTGGTATTTCCCGAGCGGAGGAGATTTCGGCCGGACATCCTCGCAGTCAACTCAATGGACACGCCTTCCAGCTCAAACAGTTCCAGGTGGAGGGCGGTAGCGAGCAGGCTGCGATCGCATACTACAAGGATGTGATTTCGAAGCAGCTTTTTCCGGGGCAGCCAACTGATGCGATCCTATCTACGTCTATCGCCGATCTGCTTGCATATTTTGGTCATACGAACGTCAAGTCGAGCGATCTTCACGCCCTTACCTCGCAGCAGTTGATGGCGCTCGGCTCGAATGATGAAATCCTGGCGATCCGTTTTTTTGCGCCGAAAATCACTGATGTCGCGGAAAAGCCAACCGATCCTCCGGCCGGCGGTTTCGGCTGGCGCAAGCTGGTCAGGTTCAAGGCGAAGGCGGGCTCGCCGGCCGACTCGAACGGTATTGGAACGCTTTATGTCCTGCAGAATACGTTTGAGGCAACCGCAACCGGCGACCCGTTCGATCCCGACCGGAATGTCTCCAAATTCAACCAGGTCATCATCACACGCAAACTCGGCAGCGGCCCGTACACTGGCGACAAGCGGCCCACTTTCTTCATGACTTATGGTCCGTTCGTTAAGCTCGATTCAGCCGGCAAACCGGAAAAGATCGATGGCGCCTTTCAAGAAAACGGACCGATCATCTTCAATCTCAAAGCGACGTTCGATGAGGACGACCGGGATCCCGAAACCAATTCGGCCGCGCAAGAATACTTCGTCGCGGATTCCTGTCAGCAGTGTCACGGCGGGTTCTCTCAAGTGAGAGGAAAGCTGAATTTCCTCGACACCGATCATTGGTTCGACCGTGTGCTGCCGGAATATGGGCTGACCGACTCAAAATTTAACGAGGAGGATTTCACGTCACTGGCGCAATCGCCGTTCGGCCTTCTCTACGACGGCGGCAAGGACACCGCCGCGCCGGAATTTGCATCGGCGTTCGACGCCATCAGGAAGTTCAACGAGGAAGTAAAAGCACAGAATACCGAGGTTGGGGGAGGCAACAATTTTCAGCTTAACGCAGTCACGAAATGGCTTGAACTGCATGGGCCGGGAGCATCCGGAATAAACCGAGTCCCGCCAGCTGGGCGAGGCTTCGGTACCGACCCCTGGAACCCGGCCCGCGAAGAGGATCGCAAGCTCGTCTACTACCTCAACCGATACTGTTATCGGTGTCACAGCTCGGTCAGCTACAACGTGTTTGACCGGGCGGCCGTCGCGCAGAGAGTCGCCGGCATCAACGAGCGAGCCGTGGATGTCGGTGACTCCGGATTCTGGATGCCTCAGGACAGAATTTTCCCCGGTCTTGCCATAAACCAGGGTGTCCCGGAAGCCACGGAGGATCTTCGCGAGTTCCTGGATCTCCTCAATGGAATGCAGTGATCGGTCGCATGACGTCGACCAAACCTCAACTTCGAAGGGAGGAGCGTTGCTATGCCGTATCGAATCTATCCAGCGATAGGAATTGCCAGGCTCGGAAACGACCTCGACAGGTTCTATGTCGGCCCGGAACGACCCGGCCATCGCGGCGTCGAAATCGACGCTGCGGGGGTGGAGACGGCCGTCACCGAATACAAAGTCGACGCAGATCAGGTCAAAAGACAGGCGGCAAGGTTCAGGTTGTTCGAACTGCCGCCCGATGGCGGAGCACCTCAGCCTGCGCAACTCGCCGCTGGCTCGACCGTCGAGTGGACCGTGCACCTGGCAAACAGGAAAGCTGCAGTACAGCGGCCGGACGGCCCTCCCTCACAGCCGCTTCGACCACAGCTCATTGCAAATGCAAGTCAGCTGCTCGTTGACCCGGGCAGCCGTTCGATCACTGGCGCCAGCGCCTTAGCGGTTCGCTTCAATACGGGCGAGTACAAAGGACGACGCGTGCCACTCGGTGAGTTACGGACGGATAAGGACCAAAACCTGCTGGTCTGTGGCGGGTTCGGTTTTTCTTCCTCGCCGACCAACGCACCGCTCCCAAGTTTTTATACAAATCCGGGCTGGCACGACGACACATCGGATGGGTTCGTGAAGGCAAAAATCCGGCGTGCCGACGGCAGTTTTGACGAGGATGTCGAGGGGGCATGGGTGATTGTCGGACCGCCGGACTATGCGCCCGAAGTCCAGGGTGTCGTCACGCTGTACGATATCCTTGCCGATGTCGGCCACGCGAACTTCGGCGTTCCCGCACCGGCCCAAATCTCATTTACAAACCACATTTTTCCGATGCTGCTGAGGACCAGGCGGCTGCAATGGGTTAATTCGGACCCGAACTGGAGCGAAGTCAGCGAAGATTGGGCCGCGCTGGGCAACAACACAGCCGCGGCTGCGGCGCTGCGCAGTGAAAACGCTGACCATGTTCGCGATATCGAAGGCCTGCTGCAACGCTATCGCCTAACGAGCTTGCAAAACCAGGCTTTGGATCAATGGGTACTCGGAAATTTCGCTTCGGACTGGGTTGGGTTACCACAGGTTCCAGCTGGTTTGATGGCGGACGGACTGACACGGGCGGCGCTCGACGGTACTATTGGCCGGGGATTCTATCCTGGCATCGAGGGGGGTATCCTCCTGACTGACCCAACGATCTATCGGGTTCCCTTCGACTACCGAATCGACCAAGCTCAGCTGGCGCCCGGCGACCTGACTGCGCACATGGCGCTGCCCTGGCAGGCGGATTTCTTCGACTGTCGTGGTAACTGGTGGCCATCGCAGCGCCCCGATACCGTGCGAATTTCCGCATCGTCTCCGGCTACGTTGCAGTGGGCGCGCGGGGTCACCAGCCACCTTGACATGGTGCACAACTTCTCAAAATTGGGATTCGTCACTGCGCAAGTGGATCCGGCAGGCAACACCGTGTTCGTCGAGACCCAGCGATCCGATCCAAACCTGTTCGCATGAGCAGAGAGCCGGAACTCGACCTCGATGCCCTGATCATCGGTGGCGGCCCGGCCGGCAGTGCCTGCGCAAATCGGCTGGCACGAGGCGGAGCTCGCGTCGCCATCGTCGAGGCAACGGATTATTCGGCCTTCCGTATCGGAGAAGTCATAGACTCTTCAGCCCAGTCGCACCTGTCATCTCTCGGTCTTGAAGCGCTGGAAACCCAAGCGTGGGCGTCTCGCTGCAGCGGCGTCATGGCCAAGTGGGGAAGCTTGGCGAGCGAACCGCGGGTCCCGATGCTGAAGCTCCAAGGTCGGAGCTACCGTCTGGATCGCAATCGGTTCGACCAAGCTTTGTTCAATTCAGCGGAGCAGGCTGGTGCAGCAGGATTTACGCGCAGCAGGGTAACAAATCTCGAAATCGACCAGGGCAAATGGAAATTTGCGCTGCAATCCAGCGAAGGCCTGGCTCAGGGTCGAACAGAATGGATAGTGGCCGCTACCGGCCGAAATCGCCGGGCTCCCGGTACTCCGTCGCAGTCCAAACACCGGCTGGACCGACTTATCGCAATCGCGATGATCGGCGGGGGCGAGAACTCGGAGGCGCATATCTTGCAAGAAGCACTGCATCTTCAAGCCGCGTCGAGCGGCTGGTGGTATTCGATAACAACTCCCAGCGGTCGTATCGTCGTGGTTTTTTTGACCGACGCCGACCTGCTCCCCGCCGGAAAACGAGCACAGTCCGAGTTCATGCTGACCCAATTGTGTCAGGTTGCGCTGCCGGTGCTTACAACGAAGATCGCCGAGACATGCTTGATGGAGTACAGGTGGTCTGGGTTTGGCGCGGGATCGGGCATCCGAACTATCGGAATGGCGCAAAATTGGATAGCTACTGGTGACGCGCTCACGGCCTATGATCCGCTTTGCGGCAAGGGAATAGCATGCGCGCTTGGATCGGGCATTGAAACAGCCGATTTGATACTGGATTCCAGCTCACACGACGGCACGGCACGGTCGAAGTGGGCGGATCGCGTCATGCGGCAATACAATACGCATGCAGTTGAACGACTCGCCAACTACGGGCTGGAGCGCAGATTTTCCAAATCGACGTTCTGGCGACGCCGGCAAGACTGATTTGTGGTGTGCAACGCTTGCGGGATGCGGCAGGGGCGCGACTTGTGGCAGGCTGAGCAAAGTCGCGGGTGTCGGTCGCACCCAAATCCCCCATACCGGTAATGTGCTGAGAGTTCTGCAAATTCGCTGAGAGGGGGCGGTCATTGCAGGCTGGTGATTGTTCACGTCACCTGATTCCCGCGAAGGAACGCCACCATGACCAAGACTGAAGTTAAGACCGCCAGCGCTGC
>NZ_JAMYUO010000042.1:0-30607 GCF_040323125.1 Mesorhizobium sp. M0062 | reverse complement strand
TTGGCGCTGCGGCGGACGCATAGGGGGAGAGAAGTGTCACCTATGTATCCGGTTCAAAGTGTTACCCATCTATCGGCTGGACAGCCTCACATCCCCGTCAGATCGCTCATCAGCCCCGAAGCCACCGACAGCCTGGACACGGTGATATCCCCGCCTTCGGTCAGCGCCTGCAGCCGCTCGCGAATGCGCGCCACGCGCTCGCCGCCGGCTTCCAGCCAGGCCGCCACAGGATCCGCCGTCCCGGCATGGCCGGCGAGAGCCGCCACCGCGATGCCGCGCCGCGCCGCGCCGATCGTGTCGGTGGCGCGCGACAGCGCCAGCTGGTCGTAATAGTCCGACGGCGTGATAGAACGCGCCGCCTCTTCGACGCGCGGAATGCGGAAGGCATCGCTGACGGCGAAGAACGCCTTGGCCGAGGCGACGACGTCGGCATTGGCCGTGCGCGCCGTCAGTGCGATGTCGGGGATCAGTCCCGCCACATCGGCCATTGCCAGCTGCCCGGCGAGCTTTTCCGGGGCGCCGGCCTTGAAGAGGCCGTGCCGCTGCTCCTCGACCCGCTCGCGCGAGAAGGCCGGTATCAGCGAGAGCAGCTTCGGCTCCAGCGCCATGCGCGCCTCTTGCAGTTCGGCAATGCGCTGGCCGAGCGCTGCGGTGCCGGCATCGTTCTTCAGATACCAGCCGCTGGTCACGAAGATAAGCCGGCTAACGGACTGGTAGAGATCGAGCTGCGCCTGGCCGTCGATGTGGCTGTCCAGCGCATCGATCTCCTGATAGAGCGCCGGCAACGCGAAGCCGTCGCGCACCACGGCGAAGGTGCGCACCACGTCGGCCGCGCTGCGCCCCGTGGCTTCCTGCAGCCGGTTGACGAATGACGGTCCGCCGCGATTGACGAGATCGTTGGCGACGACGCGGGCGATGATTTCGCGGCGCAGCCGGTGGCCATGGATCTCGGCCGCATATTTCTTCGCCATCCCGTCAGGGAAATAGCCCATCAGATCGCGGTCGAAATGCGCGTCGTCAGGCACGTCGCTGGCGACGATGTCGGAAAACAGCACGATCTTGGCATAGGCGAGCAGCACGCCAAGCTCCGCCCGGGTCAGCGGCTCGCCACGCGCCTCGCGCTCGGCAAGGGCGGCCGGCGACGGCAGCGTCTCGACAGCGCGGTCGAGCAGGCCCCGAGCCTCCAGCGCCGCCATGAACCGGCTCTGGTGCGCGATGTCGGCAAGGCCGCGCTTGCGGGCGATGGAAAGCGCCAGCGTCTGTTCGTAATTGTTGGACAGCACGAGGCCGGCGACCTCGTTGGTCATCTCGGCCAGCAGCTTGTTGCGCGCCGGCCGGGTCAGCGATCCCTTGCGCATGGCGGACGCCAGCGCGATCTTGATGTTGACCTCGACGTCGGAGCAGTTGACGCCGCCGGAATTGTCGATGGCATCGGAGTTGCAGCGACCGCCATTCATGCCGAATTCGATGCGGGCACGCTGCGTGACGCCGAGATTGGCGCCCTCGCCGATCACTTTGGCCCGGACATCGAGCGCGGTGATGCGGATGGCGTCATTGGCGCGGTCGCCGACTTCGGCATTGGTTTCGCCCGAGGCCCGTAAATACGTGCCGATGCCGCCGAACCACAGAAGGTCGACGTTCGCCTTGAGGATGGCGGTCATGATCTCGGCCGGTGTCGCGGTGGTCTTGGCGAGGCCAATCGCCGCCGCCGCTGCCGCAGGCAGCGTGATCGACTTCTGGCTGCGCGAGACGATGACGCCGCCTTCCGACAGCTTGGTCTTGTCGTAGTCCTGCCAGGACGAACGCGGCAGCGCGAACATGCGCTCGCGCTCGGCCATCGACGCCACCCTGTCCGGATCGGGATCGATGAAGATGTCGCGATGGTCGAAGGCGGCGATCAGCCTGGTCTGCGGCGACAGCAGCATGCCGTTGCCGAACACGTCGCCCGACATGTCGCCGACGCCGACGACGGTGAAGGGGGTGGTCTGGATGTCGCGGTTGATCTCGCGGAAATGCCGCTTGACCGCTTCCCAGGCACCCTTGGCGGTGATGCCCATCTTCTTGTGGTCGTAGCCGGCCGAGCCGCCGCTGGCGAAGGCATCGTCGAGCCAGAAACCGTGTTTCTCCGAAATGGCATTGGCGGTGTCGGAGAAGGTTGCCGTGCCCTTGTCGGCGGCGACGACGAAATAGGGGTCGTCAGGATCGCGCCTGACGACGCCGGCTGGGGGTATGACGCCATCGAGGCCGATATTGTCGGTGATCGACAGCAGGCTGGAAACGAAATTCTTGTAGGCCGAGGTGCCGGCCTCGAAGATGGCGTCGCGGCCGGCGCTCATCGGCAGCTTCTTCGGATAGAAGCCGCCCTTGGCGCCGACCGGCACGATGACGGCGTTCTTGACCTGCTGCGCCTTGACCAGGCCGAGCACCTCGGTGCGGTAATCCTGGGCGCGGTCCGACCAGCGCAGGCCGCCGCGCGCAACCGGGCCGAAGCGCAGATGCACGCCTTCGACCTCGGAACCGTAGACGAAGATCTCGCGCCACGGCCGCGGCGCCGGCAATCCTTCGACCGCTTGCGAGTCCAGCTTGATCGCCAGTGACTGGCCCCGCGCCTTCGTTCCCGCAACGAAATGATTGGTGCGCAACGAGGCTTCGATCAGGTTGAGATAGCGGCGGATGATGGTGTCGTCATCAATGTTAGGGACTTCCTCCAGAGCGTCCTTGATCTTGGCCTTGAGGTGCTTGGCGGCGATGACGCCTTCCGTCTCGGCGGTCGGGCCGAGACGAGCGACGAACAGTGCATGCAGGCCGCGCGCAATGTCGGGATAGCGGTTGAGCGCGGCCGCGATGAAATCCTGGCTCTGCGGGATACCGGCTTGCTGCAGGTAGCGGCCATAGGCGCGCAGAATGCTGACTTCGCCCGACCACAGGCCGGCGGTCTGGGCAAGCCCGTTATAGCTGTCATTGTCGATGTCGCCGCGCCAGACCGACAGGAACGCGTCCTCGAACAGCGCGCCGCCATCGCTGAGGTCGATCGGCTTGCCGTAGCTGTTCTCCAGCTCCATGTCGTGGACGAAGACGGTGTCGCCGCCGTCCTCGCCAACCTCGAAGGTGCGCTCGCTGATGACGCGGAAGCCGATGTTTTCCAGCACCGGCACGCGACGCGACAGCGCTACCGGGCTGCCGTGGTGGTAGATCTTCAGCGCTGCCTGATGCGGTTTCTGCTCGGCATGGCGGTAATAGTCGATGGCGATCGGGTTGGCGGTGCTGATGCCGGCGATGCGCCCCGCATCCTTCAGCGCGATGGCCGCGCTGAAGGAATCGCGATAGCTCTCAGGCAGACGCGCGGCGATCGCCTTCAGCGATGGATCGCCGCCGACGGCTTCCGCGGCTTCGGCCAGCGCGTCGTCCCAGGTTCGCACGATATCGCGGATCGCCGCTTCGATCGCCGCCTGCTCGACCTTCGGCGTCTTGCCGCCCGAGCGGCCGATGATGAAATGCACACGCGCCAGCCCGCCCTCCGGAAACGCCGGATAATAAGCCGACAAACGGCCCTCGAAGACGGTCTTGAGATAGGTGCCGATCTTCTCGCGCACGACGCTGTCATAGCGGTCGCGCGGCACGAAGACGAGGATCGACACGAAGCGGTCGAACTGGTCGGCGCGCACCAGCGCCCGCACCCGCGGCCGCTCGACCAGGCCGAGAATGGCCGCGGCGTGCTTCTTCAGGATCGGCACCGGCACCTGGAACAGTTCGTCGCGCGGATAGCTCTCCAGAACGTTGATCAGTGCCTTGCCGGAATGGTCGTGCCGGTCGAAGCCGGACTTGGCGATGATGGTCTCGGCCTTTGACCTCAAATACGGGATTTTCATCACCGAGCGCGTGTAGGCAGTCGAGGTGAACAGGCCGACCATGCGCAACTCGCCGGCAAGCGTGCCCTTGGCGGTGTAGGTTTTGACGCCGATATAATCGAGATAAATGCGGCGGTGCACCAGCGACTTGGCGTTGGCCTTGGTGACGATCAGCGGCTCCGGCCCATGCAGGAAGGCGCGGATTTCGGGCGTCGTCGTCACCGCCTCGGTGCCGCGCCGGAGCACCAGCACATCCGGGTCGGCGAGGATGCCGAGACCGGGTTTGTCGGCGCGCTCCAGATTGCCGCTCTCCGCGCCGCCGGAATATTTGAACTCGCGCATGCCAAGGAAAGTGAAATTGTCGTCGCGCAGCCATTCAAGGAAGGCGATGGCCTCGGCAACGCTCTTCTTGTCGAGCGGCACGGCGGAATAGCGGAATTCGGAAATCGCCTGGTCGAGACGGGCGAGCATCGGCTTCCAGTCGCTGACGGCGGCGCGCACCTGGTTGAGCATCTTGCGCAGGCGGTCGGCCAGCGCGTCGGCCTGCTCCGCCGTCAGGCGCGGAATATGGACATGGACGACGCTCAGGCGGTCGTGATTGCCATCGTCCTTGAGGGCGCTGCCGTCGCCGAGGATCTCGTCGACGCCGGCCTTGCCGTGACGCACGACGATGACCGGATGGGTGACCAAAGTCGGTTCGCCGGCAGTTTCTGTGATCTCGCCGAGGATCGAATCGAACAGGAACGGCATGTTGTCGTTGACGACTGTGATGATCGTCATTGGGCGGCCCTCGCGGGAGACGCCCGACCCGGCATCGACGGCGACGACACTTTGGCCCTTCTTGTGGGCGGCGACCGCACGTCCTGCCAGGTCGGCGGCGCGCTCCAGGTCGGCGGCGTCATAGGCGGCAATGTCTTCGGCCGGCGCGCGGGCCAGCAGATAGTCGGCGAGCCTGGCCGGCTTCCCGTCGGGTTTCACCCCGGCAGTGGCTGTTTTCTTCGGCTTAGCTGCGGATTTCACGCTCGCCATGTTGTCCTCCCGTCACATGCTTTTACGACTATGGTAGCAGATGACCGCTGTTTGGCGACAAAGGTTTGACGGCTCGATAAGAATTACAGGAATTCGACGGTCAGGCGGCGGTGAACCAGGAGGGAGACCCCATGTCCGGCAAAATCAGCGCACTTGACCTCGGTATCGCGGAACTGAGCGAGGCGACAAAAGCCTATTTCGCCAAATGCGAGGAAAAGCTCGGCCTGGTTCCCAACGTGCTTCTTGCCTATGCCTTCGACGAGAAGAAGCTGCGCGCCTTTACCGACACCTACAATGATCTGATGCTGGGTGAATCCGGCCTGTCGAAGCTGGAACGGGAGATGATCGCGGTCGTCGTTTCCTCGATCAATCACTGCTATTATTGCCTGACCGCGCATGGCGCGGCGGTGCGCCAGCTCTCCGGCGATCCGGCTCTCGGCGAGATGATGGTGATGAACTTCCGCGCTGCCAATCTTTCACCGAAACAGACGGCGATGCTCGAATTCGCCGTCAAGCTGACGGAAGAGCCGGCAAAGATCGTCGAGGCGGACAGGGAAGCACTGCGCAACGCCGGCTTCACCAACCGAGACATCTGGGACATCGCCTCGACCGCCGCCTTCTTCAACATGTCGAACCGCGTGGCGGCGGCCATCGACATGCGCCCGAACGACGAATACCACTCAATGGCGAGGTGACCAATGACGATAGATACGTCAGGCAAGTGGTGGGTTGGCAGCGAGCCCACTGACATCGGAGAATACTTGGAAGCCTATGGCGCCGACAACGCCGAGGTTCATGACTTCAGGCTCGCCCGCTGCAAGTGCGGTTCCATCTCGTTTCTCCTCGATGCCGACGATGACGAGGGTGTAGCGCGACGAACATGCACAGCCTGTGGCTCCGAGCATCTTATCTGCGACAGCGAGGAATTTTGGGACGAAGCCCAGCCGGAACGATGGGCGTGCACCGAGTGCGGCTCCGAAGCCGCAAATGTCGGCGTCGGTTTCTCCATCTACCCGGCACGTGGTGGTGTTCGCTGGCTTTATGTCGGCGAACGATGCGCGACCTGTGGCGTGTTGGGATGCTTCGCCGGCTGGAAAGTGGGCACCGGCGACAGCATGGACCTGTTGGACAAAGTCTAGTTTTGAGGTGCCATAGAAAGGCGATCAGGATCGCGCCGCGATGGCCGCGGCAGCGCCGGCCATCGTCGTGGCACTGACGCGGTTGGCGATCTTCATGGCGCGCTTGCTCTTCAACAGTTTGCGCGCCTGTGACGCCGCGATCACCCAGGCGAGATCGATGGCGATGAGCACAACCGCCATCGTCGCCGTCAGTTCGACCCAGCCGACGATGCTGACCGAAGCGAGGTCGATGATCGTCGGCAGCAGCGCCAGATAAAACATCATGATCTTGGGGTTGCCGAGCGTCACCGCCATGCCGGCAAAGAACAATTTTGCCGGCGAGTCCTCACGCGGCATCTCGCCTTCTTTTGTGTCGACCGGCGCCGTCCACATCTTCCAGGCGAGGTAAGCGAGGTAGGCGACGCCCACCCATTTCACGAAGACGAACGCGAAGTGAAACGTCTGCGCCACGACCGCCAACCCGAACACCGCCAGCGACAGCCAGATGCCCTCGCCGATCCACATGGCAAGCAGGAACGGGAACACGTCGCGAAAGCCTTTCGAGATGACGCGGGCAACAAGTGCGGCGATCGACGGGCCGGGCGAACCGGCAGCGACGAACAAGGCGGCGGCGAAGATCAGGAGCGAAGTGAGGTGCATGACGGAGCCTTCGAGCGTTGGATGGCAAATGATATCCGATCGGCGTCAATTTGGCACCCTCGGGCTGATGGGCCAACGAACGCGACACCATTCTGAGATCGGACTTGCCCGTGCCAGCGGTTTGAGAAAGGATCGCGGCCGTGAAATCAATCGTCATCCACGCCGCAAAAGACCTGCGCATCGAAGAGACCGATTCGGGCGCGCCTGGCGCCGGACAGGTCGAAATATCGGTCGAGGCCGGCGGCATCTGCGGCTCGGACCTGCACTACTACAATCATGGCGGCTTCGGCGTGGTGCGCCTGCGCGAGCCGATGATCCTCGGACATGAGGTCGCCGGCACGGTGAAGGCGCTTGGCGCCGGCGTCTCCAGCCTCGCCGTCGGCGACCGCGTCGCGATTTCGCCCAGCCGGCCCTGCAATGCGTGCCGGTACTGCCTGCAGGGCGTGCAGAACCAATGCCTCGACATGCGATTCTACGGCAGCGCCATGCCCATGCCACATATACAGGGCGCCTTCCGCCAGTGCCTCGTCGCCGAGGCCTGGCAGTGCCACAAGATCGCCGACCATGTCTCCATCAACGAAGCCGCCTTTGCCGAGCCGTTCGCGGTAACGCTGCATGCCGTCAACCGCGCCGGCTCGCTGCTCGGCAAGCGGGTCTTGGTCACAGGCAGCGGGCCGATCGGTGCGCTCAGCATCCTTGCCGCACGTGTCCACGGTGCGCGTGAGATCGTCGTCACCGATGTCATGGACGCGGTTCTGGCCAAGGCCAACGAGATCGGCGCCGACCGCACCATCAATGTCGCCACAGATGCCGACAAGCTCGCTGGTTACAATGTCGAGAAGGGCAGTTTCGACGTCATGTTCGAATGCTCCGGCGATGAGCGCGCGGTGCGAGCCGGGCTCGACGTGCTGAAGCCGCGCGGGGTGCTCGTGCAGCTCGGCCTTGGTGGCGACATGTCGCTGCCTCAGAATCTCATCGTCGCCAAGGAGATCGAGATGCGCGGCTCATTCCGTTTCCACGACGAGTTCGCGCTGGCCGTCGATTTGATCAACAACCGTCGCGTCGACGTCAAGCCGCTGCTGACCGGCATCTATCCGATGGACGAGGCGGTTGCGGCCTTCGAGATCGCCGGCGACCGCAACAAATCGATGAAGGTACAGATCGCCTTCGCCTGAGCATGGCGAGACACCCGCTATGAACCTTGCCCGCTCGGCATCTTATCGCTAGAAGAGCCGTCCCGACATCCATTTCGAGCTTCATTTTGCCTCAGTAACCGCCGGTCTCGCCAACTCCCCTGATCACGCTTGGCAGGGCGCCGCATTAAGCGGTGCCTGCTCAATTTCACGTGTTCCTCAGGCGGCGGTTCGAGACCGGTTTGGCACTGCTGAACCGTTGTCGCGCGCTTTGCCGCCCGTGACAGCTGATTTCCGACATAGCTAGCTCTCGCCACGCCGTGCCCGCATGGGCATCTCGCCATTGCCGACCTGAAGAACTTCCACACTGGAAGGTCTTCCGGCTTGTCCCAACATCTCGCTATCCACTGGGCAATCGCGCCCGAAATCGCACCTCGACCCCTGATCCACTGCAACCGCTGCGGCGCCGTGAAAGCCTATCGCTGCAGCGACAAATTCCGCGTCAACGCCAATGGCAAACGCATTGATGTCTGGCTGATCTATCGCTGCATCGACTGCGACAATTCGTGGAATTTCGGCATTTTCGAACGCTGCAACCGCCGCGACATCGAACCCGCGCTGCTGGCAGCGCTCGAAAGCAACGATCCGGCCCTCGCCCGCCGCCATGCCTTCGATGTCGCGGCTTTGCGAAACCGAGTCGGCCGCGTCGAGGAGTTTCCCGATTTCGCCGTTCACAAACACCGGCTCGGCGGCGAAGGCGAACCCGCAGCCGCGCTTGAAATCAGGCTTGGGCTGGAAATGCCGACATCGCTGCGGCTAGACCGTCTGCTCGCCGGCGAACTCGGCATCTCGCGATCAAGGCTTCAGGCGCTGGAGGAGAAACGATTGCTGTTTGTCGTTTCCGAAGGCGCCAGGGCTTTGCGCAAGCCGGCCCGCGACGGCACGGCGATTCGCATTGACCTGGCCGACGAGCCGGATCGTGAAGCCATCATTTCGGCTGCCGTGGGTGAATGACAAGAGGGGCGAAGCACCGGTGCTTCGCCCCTCTCGAACTTAGACAATCAGACGATTACGCCGCGCCCACAACCTTGGCCGACTTCTCGAAGCGCTTGCGCTCGTTCGGGTCGAGATAGAGCTTGCGCAGGCGGATGGTCTTCGGCGTCACCTCGACCAGCTCGTCGTCCTGGATCCAGGCCAGCGCGCGCTCCAGCGTCATGCGGATCGGCGGCGTCAGCTTCACCGCCTCGTCCTTGCCGGCGGCGCGGATGTTGGTCAGCTTCTTGCCCTTCAGCACGTTCACTTCGAGGTCGTTGTCACGGCTATGGATGCCGATGATCATGCCCTGATAGACCTTGACGCCCGGGTCGATCACCATCGGGCCGCGGTCTTCGAGGTTCCACATGGCATAGGCCACTGCCTCGCCCTGTTCGTTGGAGATCAGCACGCCGTTGGTGCGGCCCGGCAGTTCGCCCTTGTAGGGCTGGTAGGCGTGGAACAGCCGGTTCATCACGGCGGTGCCGCGCGTGTCGGTCAACAGTTCCGACTGGTAGCCGATCAGTCCGCGCGTCGGCGCGTGGAAGACGATGCGCTGACGGTTGCCGCCCGAAGGCCGCAGCTCGACCATCTCGGCCTTGCGCTCCGACATCTTCTGCACGACGATGCCGGCGTGCTCCTCGTCGACGTCGATGACGACTTCCTCGACCGGCTCCAGCAATTCACCGTTCTCGCCCTTCTGCATGACGACGCGCGGACGCGACACGGCGATTTCAAAGCCTTCGCGGCGCATCGTCTCGATCAGCACGGCCAGCTGCAATTCGCCGCGGCCGGAAACGAAGAACGAATCCTTGTCGGGCGATTCCTCGATCTTGAGCGCGACATTGCCTTCGGCTTCGCGCAGCAGGCGGTCGCGGATGACGCGGCTGGTCACCTTGTCGCCTTCAGTGCCGGCGAGCGGCGAATCATTGACCAGGAAAGACATGGTCACGGTCGGCGGATCGATCGGTTGCGCATGCAACGCCTCGGTCACCGCCAGGTCGCAGAACGTGTCGGCGACGGTGCCTTTGGACAGGCCGGCAATGGCGACGATGTCACCCGCCTGCGCCTCTTCGATCGGCTGGCGCTCGAGGCCACGGAAAGCGAGGATCTTGGAGATGCGGCCGGTTTCGATCTGGGTGCCGTCATGGTGCAGCACCTTGACCGCCTGGTTGGACTTCAGCGTGCCGCTCTCGATACGGCCGGTAATGATGCGGCCGAGGAATGGATTGGCTTCCAGGATGGTGCCGATCATGCGGAACGGGCCGGGATGAACGGTCGGCTCCGGCACATGCTTGATGACGAGGTCGAACAGCGGCGCCAGGCCCTGGTCCTTCGGGCCTTCCGGATTTTCCGAGACCCAGCCATCGCGGCCAGAACCGTAGAGGATCGGGAAGTCGAGCTGCTCGTCGGTGGCGTCAAGCGCTGCAAACAGGTCGAACACCTCGTTGACCACTTCGACGTGGCGGGCGTCCGGACGGTCGATCTTGTTGATGACGACGATCGGCTTCAGGCCGACCTTGAGCGCCTTGCCGACGACGAACTTGGTCTGCGGCATGGGGCCTTCGGCGGCGTCGACCAGCACGATCGCCGAATCCACCATCGACAGGATGCGCTCGACCTCACCGCCGAAATCGGCGTGGCCGGGCGTGTCGACGATGTTGATGCGGGTGTCCTTCCAGTCGACCGAGGTCGCCTTGGCCAGGATGGTGATGCCGCGTTCCTTTTCGAGGTCGTTGGAATCCATGGCGCGCTCGGCGACGCGCTGATTGTCGCGGAAGGAACCGGATTGCCGCAGCAATTGGTCGACGAGGGTGGTTTTTCCATGGTCGACGTGCGCGATGATCGCGATATTACGAATTTTCATTTTGTGGTCTCGGGAGCGTTGCAGGCAGCAGGCCAGAAGGCGCCGCCTCTTTCGGTTGCGCGGCTCATACAGGGTTTTTCGCAATTGCGAAAGAGGAGGCGCACCACCAAATACTCATCAAATCTTAAGCATCTCGGTGTGAGATGGTTTTGTTAACCAAGGCGGGAACCTTTCTGGGCCCGGGTAGTTCGAAATTCATGACCGACAAACTCAACCGATTTTGGCCCCTCATCGCTTCGGTCGCATTCGCTGCCGTGCTGGCGGCCAATGCCGCTCAATCGGCCGCCACGGTGAAGGAAGCCAATCCGGCTTCGTCGCCCGACCGGACGGCCGAGCAGATGTTTGCCGACGCCCCTGATGGCGTCGACCCCGTGGTCACCGGCCCGGTCAGCGCCTCTTTCAAGCAGAGGCAGCAGGTTGCAGGCTGCGACAGCGCGGTGTGGCCGAAGATTCCGACGGTTTGCTACCCGGACTGACGGCTGCCCATTCCAGGCATAGCGATCCTTCGCACCGACCCAAAGGCTTACGCCGACCGCACCGGATCGAGCGTCACCTTGTAAAGCTCGATGTCGTCGCGATCCATCAGCCGCACGGTCAGCTGCTCTGTCGCCCCTGAAATGCCCACCAGGCCAAAGAACTGCAGGCCGGCCGAGGGTGGCAGGTTCTGGCCCTGTTCGGTGGTCGGCGCCTTGATGAATTTCAGCTCCGGGCCGAAGGTCATGTCGAAATCATTGGGACCGAAGGTACCGGCGTGGATCGGGCCCGAGACGAATTCCCAGAAAGGATTGAAATCCTGGAACCGCGCCTTGTCGGGGTTGTAATAGTGCGCCGCCGTGTAGTGGACATCGGCGGTCAACCAGACCGTGTTGGTGATGCCGGCAGTCTTGATGTAGCGCAACAGGTCGGCGATCTCGAGCTCGCGGCCTTTGGGCAGGCCATTGTCGCCATTGCTGATGGCTTCCGCGCCGACCTTCTTGGCGCCGTCGTCCCAGACGACGAGGCCGAGCGGCATGTCGGCGGCAATGATCTTCCAGGTCGCCCTGGAATTCGTCAGCTCGCGCTTCAGCCATTTCGTCTGCTGTTGCCCAGCATGCGTGACTGCGGCGTCATGTCCTCCTGCATGTCGGGGCCGTTCGGGCCGCGATAGGAGCGCATGTCGAGGAAGAACACGTCGAGCAGCGGCCCATGCGCGATCTTGCGGTAGACGCGGCCGGGCTCGGACGGCTCGTAGCGGATCGTCGTCATCTCATGGAAGGCGCGCGCCGCACGCGCCGCGAGCACATGGACGGATTTTTCGGTGTAGCGGCTGTCGGCGCCGAGATTCTTCGAATCCGACCAGTTGTTCAGCACCTCGTGATCGTCCCACTGGTAGAAGGTCGGGCAGATGGCGCTCAAGGCCAGAACGTTTTTGTCCATCATGTTGTATTTCCACTGGTCGCGGTACTCATCCAGCGTCTCGGCCACCTTGCGCTTGCCGTCGATCAGGACGACGTTTTTCCACTTGCCGCCGCCAGGCAGGTCTACCTCGTCCTTCATGGCGCCATCGGCATAGATGGTGTCGCCGGAATGCAGGAAGAAATCCGGCGTGTGCCTGGCGATGGTGGCGTAGGTTTTCATGCCGGTCTCATCGATTCCCCAGCCCTGGCCGGCCGTGTCGCCCGACCAGGCGAATTTTATGTCGCGCTTCGAGGCGGGTGCTGTGCGGAAACGGCCGACGATCGGTTCGGAAACGGCGTTGATATCCGACAGGTCGGCGGCAGTCATCCGGTAGAAGATATCCTGGTCGGAGGCGAGGTCGGTAAGCAGGCGCTTGACCGTGAAGTCGCTGGCCGGCGAGGTATCGAGCGGCGCCAGCCGCGTCGCATTGGCGAAGTTTTCCGTCGACGACACTTCGAACATGACGCGCGAAGGCCGGTCGGTGCGCGTCCACACCATGCCGCTCGAGGCATCGACATCGCCGGACTGGACGCCATGGGTGAAGGCCGGGCGCTGGCTGGCGCGCGAATAATAGGGCAAAGCGAGCCCCGATGCGCCGAGCAGACCGGCGGCGCTGGCAGAGGTGACGAAAGCGCGGCGGGTCAACGAGATCTTGTTCATGGCTGTCTCCTGATGGCTTCGAACGGTGCCAGCAAGCTCCAGCTTCAATGTTTCAGCCACATCTCGGGAAGATGAAACTTTGATAACAATCGACAGGTGATCTCCGCCCTTGAGGGGGGAGATGTCGCCGAAGGCGACAGAAGGGGGTCGCCTCGCTTGGAGCGCCGACCTCCTATGCGCAAGAGGCTGAGTCCGGTCGCACGGACCCCCTCTGGCCGCTTCGCGGCCATCTCCCCCCTGAGGGGGGAGATTAGTACCGCGCCTTACGCCGCTTGCGGCTCCGGATCGAAAGCCGGCTTGCTCGTATTGATCAGCAGCGACAGACACGCGGCCACGATCGCCGTCATGCCGGCGATCAGGAAGGCCAGTTCGTAATTGCCCTGCAATTCGCGCATGGTGCCGCCGAAGGCGGCGGCGGTGGCGGCGCCGACTTGGTGGCCGGCTACGATCCAGCCGAACACGATCGGGCCGCTGCGGTCACCGAAGGCCTCGTTGGCGAGCCTGAGCGTCGGCGGCACGGTGGCGATCCAGTCGAGACCGTAGAGCACCGCGAAGATGATCAGGCTGGTCGCCGAGAAGCCGGAATAGGGCAGATAGATCAGCGCCAGGCCGCGAATGCCGTAGTAGACGCCGAGCAGCTTGCGCGGGTCGAAACGGTCGGTGAGCCAGCCCGAGAGCGTCGTCCCGATCAGGTCGAAAATGCCCATAAGCGACAGCAGGCCCGCGGCCTGTACCTCGGGGATGCCCATGTCGCCGCAGAAGGAGATCAGATGCGTGCCGACCAGCCCGTTGGTGGTGAAGCCGCAGATGAAGAACGTGGCGAACAGATACCAGAAGACGCGGGTGCGGGCAGCGCGGCGTAGCGTGTTCAGCGTATGCGCCAGGAAATTGCCTTGCGATGCCGGCGATACCGGCGGCACGTCATCCGCCCCGGCGCCATAGCGCACCATGCCGATCGAAGCGGGACGCTCCGGAACCAACAGCCAGACCAGCGGCAGAAGACAGGCGGTGGCGATCGAGACGGCGATAGCGACGGGCTGCCAGCCGCCCGACTGGGCGAGCGATGCCAGCAGCGGCAGGAACACCAACAGGCCGGTGGCGCTGGAGGCCGACATCAGCCCCATCACCAAGCCGCGATTGGTCTTGAACCAGCGGTTGACGATGGTGGCGCCGAGCACGGTGGCGACCGCGCCGGAGCCGATGCCGGAAAACACGCCCCAGGTGAGGAACAGGTGCCAGGGCTCGGTCATCAGTAGGCTGAGCGCGGTCGAGCCCGACATGATCACAAGCGAGGCAAGCAGCGTGCGGCGCAAGCCGATACGCTCCATCAATGCGGCGGCAAACGGCCCGGTCAGGCCGTAAAGGAAGATGCCGATCGCAGCGGCAATCGAAACCGTATCGCGCCCCCAGCCGAAGCTTTTATCCAACGGCAGCATCATCACCGAGGGTGCGGAACGAAGCCCGGCCGCGATCAACAGGCAAAGGAAGATGACGCCAACCACGACGAAAGCGTAGCGCTGGCCAAAGGGACGGGATTGAGCTATCATGTTAC
This sequence comes from Mesorhizobium sp. M0062, assembly GCF_040323125.1. NCBI lineage: Bacteria > Pseudomonadati > Pseudomonadota > Alphaproteobacteria > Hyphomicrobiales > Phyllobacteriaceae > Mesorhizobium > Mesorhizobium sp. M0062. Next base: position 16,271 of record NZ_JAMYUO010000042.1, on the reverse strand, counting down.
TGACCGGTACGTTGCAGGGTGAGGACATGTATACGTACCGATCGGTAACACGTCAATCGAGTCATACCATGCCAACGGACAAAAATATTGAACTGACCATCAAGGACGGTCATGCAGCCGCACCGCCCAAGGCTGCCAAGAAAATCCTCGACGTGGCCTACGACCTGTTCTACCGCCGCGGCATCCGGGCGATCGGCGTCGACGAGATCGTCAAGCGCGCCGGCGTCACCAAGCCCAGCCTGTACCGCAGCTTTCCCTCCAAGGACGAGCTCGCCGCTTCCTATCTCAGGCAATATGACCGTGAGTATTGGGAGCGTTTCGACGAAGCCGTGGCTGCCCATCCCGGCGACCCGCGGGCACAGCTCAGGGCTTTCCTGACTCGCGTCGGCAAGCGCACGCAAAGGCCGGACTATCGCGGCTGCGGCATGACCAACGCGGCGGTGGAATATCCCGAACATGGCCATCCGGCGCGCGTCGTCAGCGAGGCCAACAAGCAGGAGTTGCGCCACCGCCTGCGCGCGATGGCCGCAGCGATGGGCGCTAAAGACCCTGAGACGCTCGGCGACGGCCTGCTGCTGTTGATCGAAGGCGCCTATATCAGTGGCCAGCTCTTCGGCCTCGGCGGCCCGGCGGCAGCGGTCGCCCGCAACGCCGACCTGCTGATCGAGGCGAGCTTGAAGAAATAGACCTCTTGCGATCCATTCCAACCGCAAGCAATATCGCCGTCATGTCAGCGATCAAAACAGAATCGCAGGTAACGACTTGAACATTGCTCAGACGATTTTGGACGATCTCAAAAAAATGTTCGGGATCAATTACATGAAGCGGGGCGACCTGGCGTTGATCTCGCACGAGGAAAAGAGGGATATTGCCACGGTCTTCGACCTGAACGAGCACAGGGTCAAGGAGGCCGTTCTGCGCAGAGTGCTTTTTCTGTTTTTGGTCGCATCGGTTGCGATGTATGTTGGGATGTATTTCGACGGCAAGGCACACGGCATTACCCAAACGGCGCGCATTCTGATCGCGTCGATAAGCGCAGTCGCTTTGGTATTTTTATACCTGGATGTTTTTGTTCCCGTCGTCCTGCTTGCCGCCTGCGCGTCACTCCTCGCAATCTGCTGGATGGACTACCAGGCGTTCGTTGCAGCCGCTTCGTTTTCCGCTTTGTACGCGCTATATTTTTTTGCGAGGCTCAGAGCCCGATAGCGAAATAACCACAGGGATTATTCGCCATGCGCGCTCTTCTGCTCTCGCTTGCCCTTGCCGGCCTCTGCCAGGTCGCCCATGCCGACGGAATATCCAGCGTCTACACCGACCTCGACTCGCAAAAGGATTGCGTCACCTATGCGCAGGCCGAGGAAGGTGACGGCGACTGGGCCGAACTCGCCTGCTCCGGCTATCGCGGCTATCCCGTGCTGATCGCCTATGACGATGAGCGTGAATCGCTGTTCTACGGGTTTCCGCCCGGCGGCGAGATGACCTCGGTCTGGGAGAGCTTTTCCGGCTTCAACTCGTCCGGCGCCAGGGTCGAATGGCGCATCGAGACCAAGGGCGACGTTGCCGTTCCCTTTGCCGTCATCCACCGCCGCTCGATCAGCAATCCCGAGGACGAGAACAAGCCGACCGAAGTGCTGCTCGTCGCCAAGGTCGCCCAGATGGAAGCCCGCGACGGCTGCACCATCGGCCTCGTGCTCGCCACCGGCAACCCTCAGGCCAACGACCAGGCGCGCAAGCTGGCGGACGAAAAGGCGAAGAGTTTCGCCTGTGGCAAGGACAAGCACACCGTCATCGGCAACGTCCCGGCTTTTGGCAGGGTGGATAACTAGCCACGTGGGTGCAAGGCACCCCTCTCTGCCCTGCCGGGCATCTCCCCCTCAAGGGGGGAGATTGGCAGCTTCGCTGGCGGCGCTTTTCTTTCGGCGCTGAAAATTGACGAAAGCCGTTGCGACATCCGATCTCCCCCCTTGAGGGGGAGATGGCCGGCAGGCCAGGGGGGGTGCCTCGCGCTGGCGTTTGCCGCTTACTTGAACGAGACGCAGGCCTCTCTCGGCGCTACTTCGCCGCCTTCGCCCGTGCGATCGCGTCGACGATCATCTTCTTGGCGTATTTGGAATCGTGCCAGCCTTCGATCTTGACCCATTTGCCGGGCTCGAGATCCTTGTAGTGCTCGAAAAAGTGCTGGACCTGGTCGCGGGTGATCTCGGGCAGCTGCGTGTATTCGGTGACGTTTTCGTAGCGCAGCGTCAGCTTCGGCGACGGCACGGCAATGACCTTCTCGTCCTGGCCGGCATTGTCTTCCATCACCAGCACGCCGATCGGCCGCACATTGATGACGCATCCCGGCACCAAGGCGCGCGTGTTGCAGACCAGAACGTCGATCGGGTCGCCGTCGCCCGAGAGCGTGTGCGGCACGAAACCGTAATTGCCGGGGTAGCGCATCGAGGTGTGCAGGAAACGGTCGACGAACAGCGTGCCGGCCTCCTTGTCCATCTCGTACTTGATCGGCTCGCCGCCGATCGGCACCTCGATGATGACGTTGATGTCCTCGGGCGGGTTCTTTCCGATGGCAATGGCTTCGATTCGCATGGCTTAAATCCCTCTCTCGATGTCCAAGATCGATAGCGGGCGGCGCGGCATGGTGCAATGCGGCGATTGGTGCGAAGCGCTAACGGAAGCGCACGGTTTATGATGATTTGTAACCGAGGCCGGTCATTCCCAGACGAAGGCGACCTTCTTGAGCGCCCTCTGCTCGAAAATCTCGACGCCTTCGGCGACGTCACGGCCACCCGCGCCGGCATAGAAGGAAAGTGCGTTCTGGTTGTCTTCCAGCGCCCACACCACCATTCCCTTCAGCCCGTGGTCGGCAAGCCGCGCCCGCGCCGCCTTGAACAGCCGGCTGCCGAGCCCGATGCCTTGATATTCCGGACGCAGGTAAAGTTCGTAGATTTCGCCCTGTTGCTTCAGCTCGCGGGCGCGGTTCTTGCCGATCGTGGCATAGCCGGCGATGGTGCCGCCGATCTCGACCACCAGAACGGTGGCGGCGCGGCGGATGGCGTTGGCCCACCAGTCGGCGCCGCGGCGGTTGATCATCGAGGTCAGCGAGCGATGCGGGATGATGCCGGAATAGGCGCCCTCCCAAGCCTGCTGGTGCACGTCCGCAATGGCGCCAGCGTCGCGCGGTTCGGCTTTCCTGATGTCGATGCTCAGCGTATTCATGATTTGTTAACCATAAACCCGCATCGGCCATTTGCAAGAGTCGAGGTCAGCCCGCCGACCGCTTTCTCACAGCCGATCGCGACACTGCTGACAATGGGCAAAGCCTGCCTGGAAAACGCACCCAGCCGGCGCGGTCAGGCGTCCGTCCGGGTAGCGCGTGCTGGCTTTTCAGATCTCGACGAGATGATCGTCCAGTTCATTGGCATCGCCCGACGTCACCGGGAAATGCTCGGCCAGCACCGCGCCGACCTGCCCGATCGCCTTGACGAAGCCGTCGGCGAGCCGGTCGTCACCGGCATGCTGCAGGAGATCGCGCACCACGCCGTCCCAGACATGCTGGCCGACCTTGCTGTCGATGCCCGAATCGGCGACCACTTCGGCATAACGCTCGGCGATCGACACGAAGACCAACACGCCGGTGCGCGCCGTGGTGCGGTGGACATTGCGGGCGAGGAACTGCCTGAGCGCATTGTGATGTGCCGCCTGATAACGCTGCCGGCGCGGCACCAGATGGATGCGCAAGCCGGGCAGCGCCCACAAAAGCACCAACACCGAGGCCAGTGCCAGCAGTTGGACAATGACGAAATGCGGCAGCCGGATGGACAGCCACCAGGCTTCCAGCCCATAAGCGACGGCGAGGCTGGCAATCAGCATGCCTGATGTCGCCATGAAGGCGGCGGGAAAGAAATAGCCGTCGCTGGCATGCGCAACGACGCAGTAGATCTCGCCGTCGGTTTTGGCCTCGGCCGCGCGGATCGCGGTGGCGATGCGCTCATGGTCCTGTGGGCTGATCGGTCGTGTTGCCATCTTCTCTCACCAGCTCCCTGAAGACCCGCCACCGCCAGACGAACCGCCGCCGCCTGAAAACCCGCCGCCGCTGCTTGAGCCCGAAGACCAGCTGCTGCCCGACGACGAACTTGTTGTCCAGCTGCTGGAGCCCGAGGACGATCCGCTCGGCCCCTGGCCGTAGCGAAAGGTCATGCCCAGCCATTTATACACGCCCGGCGACAGCTTGGTGCCGAAGATCGGCGGCAGGAAGGCCATCGCCAGGCCGCCGAAGAACATCGCCGCCCACAGGATCAGGAAGACCGCGACGACGGGATCGATGGGCGTGCTGCGGTCGGCCGGGTTGCGCTTGCCGCGCGCCTCCAGTTCTTCCGGGTTGCCTTCCAGCACCATGACCATGTCGTCGACGGCCTTGGAAATGCCGCCGGAGAAATCACCGGCGCGGAACGCCGGCACCATGTCGTTTTCGATGATCAGTTTGGTGTGCAGGTCGGTCAGCGTGCCTTCCAGCCCGTAGCCGACCTCGATGCGCATCTTGTGGTCGTTCTTGGCCACCAGCAGAAGCACGCCGTTGTTTTCGCCGGCCTGGCCGAGTTTCCAAAAGCGGAACAGCCGGTTGGCGTAGGGTTCGATCTCCTCGCCGTCGAGGCTGTTGATCGTGGCGACGACGATCTGGTCGGAGCCTTTGGTCTCGAAATCCGCGAGCTTCTGCGTCAGTGCCGCCTTGGTCGCGGCGTCGATAATACCGGCATTGTCGACCACCCGCCCGGTGAGTGCCGGCAGGTCTGCCGCCAAGGCTACAAACAGCATGGTGAGCATCGTCAACAGGGCGATGCCGATCGTCGCGGCTGCGCGGCCAGGTCTTGGCGGATTGAAGACGCGTACTGTCATGCCGTCACCAGTTCCCCTCAACCACCATGACTGTCCTCAATCACCATGATCATGTCGTCGACCGCTTTGGAAATACCGCCGGAGAAATCCCCGGCGCGGAAGGCCGGCACCATGCCTTCAATGATCCGTGTGGCGTGCTGGTTGGTGAGCGTGGCTTCCAGCCCGTAGCCGACCTCGATGCGCATCTTGCGGTCGTTCACGGCCACCAGCAGAAGCACGCCATTGTTCTTGGCCTTCTGGCCGAGCTTCCAAGCGTTGAACAGCCGGGTGGCGTAAGGCTCGATCTCCTCGCCGTCGAGGCTGGGAACCGTCGCGACGACGATCTGGTCGGAGCCTTTGGTCTCGAAATCGGCCAGTCTTTGGGTGAGCGCCGCCTCGGTCGCGGCATCGATGATGTCGGCATTGTCTACCACGCGTCCCGCGAGGGCGGGCAGCTCCGCTGCCAGCGCCGCGACGCTGACGAGCAAGACCAGCAAGGCAGCGCCGGTCATCGTGGCGAAGCGGCCATGCCAGGGATTGGCGATGCGTGTGGTCATCTCTTCACCAGCTTCCCGAGGAGCCACCGCCGCCGGACGAACCGCCGCCGCCGGAAAAGCCGCCACCACCGCTTGAACCCGACGACCAGCCGCCCCCGCCCGAAGACCAGCCGCCGCTGGATGACCGCTTGTGCGGCTCGAATGTCATGCCGAGCCAGCGATAGCGGCCGGGACCGAGTTTTTGGCCGAAGATCGGCGGCAGGATGGAGGCGGCCATGCTGCCGAAGAAGATGATTGCCCAGATGCTGATGAAGACGGCGAAGAACAGATTGTCGGTATTGATGGGCGGCTTCTGGTTGCGCTCGCCGCGCGCCTCCAATTCCTCCGGATTGCCTTCCAGCACCATCACCATGTCGTCGACGGCCTTGGAAATGCCCCCGGAGAAATCGCCGGCGCGGAACGCCGGCACCATGTCGTTTTCGATGATCAGCTTGGTGTGCAAATCGGTCAGCGTGCCTTCCAGCCCATAGCCGACCTCGATGCGCATCTTGCGGTCGTTCGGCGCCACCAGCAGCAGCACGCCGTTGTTTTCCTTGGCCTGGCCGAGCTTCCAGAAGCGGAACAGCCGGTTGGCGTAAGGCTCAATCTCCTCGCCGTCGAGGCTGGGGATGGTTGCGACGACGATCTGGTCGGAGCCTCTGGTCTCGAAGTCGGCGAGTTTCTGGGTGAGCGCGGCTTTGGTGCCTGCATCGATGATCCCGGCATTGTCGACGACGCGGCCGGTCAGCGCGGGGAGGTCGGCGGCGAAGGCGGTGAGGGGCAGGAAGACGGCCAGAAAGGCGAGAAGAACACCAAGGTTGGCGTTCCTTCGCGTCCCCCTCTGTCCTGCCGGACATCTCCCCCTCGAGGGGGGAGATTGGCAATCTCGCTGCCGACGCTCAGCCGGCAACGCTGATAATTGGCGCAAGGACAGAAGACACCTGATCTCCCCCCTTGAGGGGTCCGGCAGGACAGAGGGGGGTGTGAAGGAACGCAAGGCTGGCAAAGGCCAAGCTCACCCAGACGTCATCACCCGCCCTGCTTCGTGCCGAAATCGACCTTCGGCGGCTGCATCTTGTCTTCTTCGACGGTGAAGTTGGCGAAGGGCTCGTTGCTGCGGAACCAGAAGGTTGCCCATAGCACCGACGGAAAGGTCCTCAGCGTCAGATTGTAATCCTTGACCGCCAGGATGTAGTCGCGCCGCGCCACGGCGATACGGTTCTCGGTGCCTTCGAGTTGCGCCTGCAGCGCCAGGAAATTCTGGTTGGCCTTGAGGTCGGGATAGGCCTCCGACACCGCGATCAGCCGCGACAGCGCGCTGGTCAGCCCTGATTGCGCATCCTGGAACTTCTTGAGCGCTTCGGGGTCCTTCAGCGTTTCCGGCGTCACCGTGATCTGCGTCGCCTTGGCGCGCGCTTCGACCACCGCATCGAGCGTGTCCTTTTCATGCGAGGCATAGCCCTTCACCGTCTCGACCAGATTGGGAATGAGGTCGGACCGACGCTGATACTGGTTCAGCACCTCGCTCCATGCCGCCTTGGCGTTTTCCTCCGCCGTCGGGATGGTGTTGAAGCCGCAGCCGGCGAGCAGAGGCAGCACCACGGCCATCATCAGCACGGCCGGCAGACTGCGGAAAGGGAAGGCAAGGCGCTGGGCAAACATGGTGAGGTCCCTCGACAGAAGTTGCATGGAAGCATTAGCACAATCCGCGCTCAAGAAAATGTCTGCCGCTGGCGCGCATTCCTGGCGCGCATTCATGCGCCGGCGAGGCCCTGTGATTGATCGCGCGAACACGATATGGTTGCCGGCAAACAGGACAGGATCATGGCGGAACGCCGCGACGATGACAGCGAATCGCGCCGCATTATCGAGCGCGTGGCGAACGAGGGCGGCCTTGGCGGCGCATCGCTGGTGTCACGGGCAGCGAAAGGCGCCCGCGATCATGTTACCGCAGCCGAGGCCGACCGATCCGATCCGATCGAGGTCTGGGGCACCCGCATCGGCCGCACACTTGGGCTCATCGTCGCCCTCGGCCTTTTGATCTGGCTCGTGTACTACGTCTCCCGGGCAGCTAGAGCATGATCCTGAAAAGTGGGAACCGGTTTTCTCGGACAAGCGGGAACCGTTTTGTCCGGAGATCATGCTCCAACCAAAGAGATAGATCAGGATGACGATTCAACGAAAAATTATCCGTATCTAGGATTTTCCATGAACAGCGAAAAAGCCGACGCGCCGCGCGCGGTCATCGTCATTTCCAGCCATGTCGCCCGCGGCTCGGTCGGTAACCGCGCCGCCGTGTTTGCGCTGGAGACGCTGGGCTTTCCGGTGTGGGCGGTACCGACGGTCATCCTGCCCTGGCATCCGGGCCATGGCCGCGCCACGCGCATCGTGCCGCCGCTCGACCAGTTCAAGGCGCTGATGGCCGATCTCGAGCGCGCGCCCTGGCTGGGCGAGGTGGGCGCGGTGCTGTCGGGCTATCTCGGCGAGGCCGGCCAGGCCGAGGCCGTCGCCTCGCTGGTTGCGGCGGTCAAGGCCAAGACGCCGGACGCGATCTATATATGCGATCCGGTGATGGGCGATTCCGGCGGGCTCTATGTGCCCGAGCCGACGGCCGCCGCGATGCGCGACCGGCTGATGCCGATCGCCGACATCGCCACCCCCAACCGCTATGAGCTGGAGTGGATGGCCGGCGCGCCTTTGCCCGATCTGAAATCGGTGATCTCGGCCGCCCTCCATGCCGGACCGTCAACAATGCTGGTGACGTCGGCACAGTCGATGATGACCGGCGGCACCGGCAATCTGCTGCTTGACGGCACCCAGGCGCTGCTGGCCGAACACCGCCTCATCGACAAGCCGCCGAATGGCCTCGGCGACCTGACTGCGGCCGTCTACCTCGCCCGCATCCTGTCGGGGCAGCCGCCGATCAAGGCGCTGCAATCAACCACCGCCGCCGTCTACGAAATCCTGGCGCGAACCGCCAAGCGTGGCGGCGACGAGTTGCAGCTTGAAACCGATGCCCAGAGCCTGTCGCATCCGATGGCGATGGTGCAGCTGCGCCACCTCACGCATCCGGGGCGTGACCGCCGGGCGTGACCTCGACCGTGGTCGTCGGCGTTGACGGCTGCAAGGCCGGCTGGATCGCCGTCCGCCGCGATCTGGATGCCGCGCCGTCAGTCCGCGTCTTTCCCAGCTTTGCGGCCCTGCTCGACGCCTTGCCCGCCGATGCGACAGTGACCGTCGACATGCCGATCGGCCTGCCGGACGTCTCGCAAAGAGGCGGGCGCGGGCCGGAGACCTTGGTACGGCCAATGCTCGGAGCACGGCAATCCAGCGTCTTCTCTATCCCGTCCCGCGCGGCCCTCTACGCCGACATCAGCGACTTCACCACGGTCGAGGCCTGGTATGAGGCGCATCGGCGCGCCAGCGAGGTGGCCAGGGCGACCTCCGATCCGCCACGCGGCGTCTCGATCCAGGCCTTCGGCATCTTTGCCAAGATCCGCGAGATCGACGCGCTGCTGATTATGCGTCCGGAACTGCGCCGCCGCGTCTTCGAATCGCACCCCGAAGTGGCCTTCTGCCGGCTGAACGGCGAAAAACCGATGACGCTGCCGAAGAAGATCAAGGGCGCAGTCAATCCTGCCGGGATGGAAGAGCGCAAGGCACTGCTCTGCCGGCACGGCTATACCAGAGCTTTCCTTGACCAGCTGCCGCCACGCGGTGCTGCCGCCGACGATTTCCTCGACGCCGCAGCGATGATGCTGATTGCCGGACGCATTGCCGGCGGCGAGGCAAAGCCGTTTCCCGACCCGCCGCTTGCCGACCGTTTGGGCATTCCCCTGGCGATCTGGGCGTGAGGCAAGCGGCGAGCCATGCGTGCGGCATGGCGATTTGCGACGAAGCCATCCGCAATTCGGCATTGCCCGCGACGGGCATTTGCCGTTAGAGCCTTTCTAACTTGAAATGAGCTGCCGTCGCTAACCCCGAAAGGCTTCATCCCTAGCCCATGCCCCATCTCCCCGAACATCTTTGGACCGGCTACCGCAACTTCATGAATGGCCGCTATCTCACCGAGAGCGGACGCTATCGCGAGCTCGCCCGCGAAGGGCAGGCGCCCGAAACCATGATCGTTGCCTGCTGCGATTCCCGCTCTGCCCCCGAGGCGATCTTCGACGCCGGTCCGGGCGAACTGTTCGTCCTGCGCAATGTCGGCAATCTGGTGCCGCCCTATGCGCCGGACGGCGAGTTCCACTCGACCTCGGCCGCGCTCGAATTCGCCGTGCAGAGCCTGAAGGTGAAAAACATCGTAGTGATGGGCCATGGCCGCTGCGGCGGCATCCGCGCCGCGCTCGACACCAATTCGGCGCCGCTGTCGCCCGGCGACTTCATCGGCAAATGGATGAGCCTGATCGCGCCGGCGGCCGAAACCGTTTCGTCCAGCACGTTCATGACGACAACCGAACGGCAGACGGCGCTGGAGCGGATTTCCATCCGCTATTCGATCGCCAATCTCAGGACTTTCCCTTGCGTCTCCATCCTCGAAGGCAAGGGGCGGCTGTCGCTGCATGGCGCCTGGTTCGACATCTCTACAGGCGAGCTCTGGGTGATGAACAAGGACACTGGCGACTTCGAGCGGCCGGATTTGACGTAGACCCATGATCCCGAAAAGTGGGAACCGGTTTTCGGATAAGGGCATGGTCAAATAAGAGGAGGGAAGAATGCGGGTTTGGCGTGCGATCGCTTTCGCCGTAGCGGCACTGCTGATTTCGCTCGTCCCTGCCCGCTCCGATGACGGCGCCATTATCGACCGCTGGTATTCGGCGCTGCTGGTCGCCGATCGCACCGAATTGTCGGACCTGCTCGCCGACGATGTCCGCATCAAGCTCGACGATCTCGGCGTCGTGCAGTCGAAGCAGGAGTTCATCGCGTCGATCGACGAATGGAAGGGCGCGGTCGCCGGCGCCGCAATCCGGCATCGCGTCGAAAAGAGCGAGGCCGGCGTCACCACTGTCATCGCCTGCTATGATTTCCCCAACAATGACATGCTGATGCAGGAAACGTTCGCCGTCACCGGCAACCGCATCACCGCCAGTTCGCAAGCGGCGATCGCGGAAAATTGCGACGGCTTCTGACGCGGGCTTGAACGGCCGCGCTGTTGCGCCGCGCCAGTCATCGCCCTACATCGGTCAGCAAGCTCCGCCAATCATCGAAAGATCCCCCATGCCGTCCACGAAAACCGTCGATCTCGCCGCCCATCCGCTGACCAAATGGCAAGGGCCGCTCGGCCTGCCGGATTTTGCCAGCATCGGCGACGACGATTTCTCCTCGGTGTTCGACGCGGCGCTGAAGGCACATGAGGCCGAAATCGACGCGATCGCCGGCAACAAGGATGCGCCGACCATCGAGAATACGCTGGCAGCCCTCGAGCTCGCCGGTGAGCCGCTCGACCATGTCTCGTCGATCTTCTGGTGCCGGGCCGGCGCCCACACCAACGATGCGATCCAGGCGCTGGAGCGTGAGATCTCGCCGAAGATGTCGCGGCATTTCTCGGCGATCTCGATGAACGAGAAACTGTTTGCCCGCATCGACGACCTCTACCAGCGCCGGGAGACGCTAAAACTCGACGTCGAGACGCTGCGGGTGCTGGAGAAGACCTGGAAAGGCTTTGTGCGATCGGGCGCAAAACTCAACGCCGACGGCAAGAAGCGGCTGGCCAACATCAGCGAGGAGCTGTCCTCGCTCGGCACGACCTTCGGCCAGAACGTGCTGGCCGACGAGCGCGACTGGGCGCTTTTCCTCGACGAGGCTGATCTTGCGGGCCTGCCGGACTTCGTGAAGAGTTCGATGGCCGAAGCCGCTGAGACGCGCGGCCAGAAGGGCCGCTACGCCGTCACCTTGTCGCGCTCGATCTATGAGCCGTTCACGACCTTTTCTGAACGCCGCGATCTGCGCGAGACCGCTTTCCGCGCCTTCACCATGCGCGGCCAGAATGGCGGCGCCAGCGACAACACCGCAGTGGTGCGCGACATGCTGAAATTGCGCGCCGAAAAGGCCAGGCTGCTCGGCTATGCCTCGTTCGCCGCGCTGAAGCTCGACGACACCATGGCCAAGACGCCGAAGGCGGTGCACGACCTCCTCGACCCGGTCTGGGAGAAAGCGCTGGAGAAGGCCGCCGCCGACCAGAAGGAGCTGGAGCGGCTGGCGACCAAGGCAGGCAGCAACGAAAAATTCGCCGCCTGGGACTGGCGCTTCTACCAGGAGAAATTGCGCGCCGAAAAATTCGACTTCGACGAGGCGGAACTGAAACCCTATCTGCAACTCGACCGGGTCATCGACGCCTGCTTCGACGTCGCCACAAAACTGTTCGGCATCACTTTCGAGGAGAAGAAGGGCATCGCCGCCTGGCATCCCGACGCGCGCGTCTTCGTGGTGAAGAACGCCGATGGCAGCGAGCGCGGCCTGTTCCTCGCCGACTATTTCGCCCGATCCTCGAAGCGTTCTGGCGCCTGGATGAGCGCGCTGAAGTCTGGCTACAAGCTTGGGGATGGCTCAAAGCCGGTGATCTACAACATCATGAACTTCGCCAAGCCGCCGGCGGGGGAAGCGGCGCTGCTGTCGGTCGATGAGGCCAAGACCCTGTTCCACGAATTCGGCCATGCTTTGCACGGCATGCTGACCGACGTCACCTGGCCGTCGGTGGCGGGCACCTCGGTTTCCCGCGATTTCGTCGAACTGCCTTCGCAGCTCTACGAGCACTGGCTAACGGTGCCCGCAGTGCTGGAAAAGCATGCGCTGCATGTTAAGACCGGCAAGCCGATGCCGAAGTCGCTGCTCAAACAGATGCTGGCCGCCCGCACGTTCGGCGCCGGTTTCGCCACGGTCGAGTTCACAGCGTCGGCGCTGATCGACATGGCGTATCACGCGCGGCCGGATGCGCCGGCGGAACCGCTGCGTTTCGAAGCCGAAACGCTGGAAAAGCTTGATATGCCCGACACCATCGCCATGCGTCATCGCACCCCGCATTTCGGCCATATCTTCTCCGGCGACGGTTATTCAGCCGGCTACTATTCCTACATGTGGTCGGAAGTGCTCGACGCCGACGCCTTCGCCGCCTTCGAGGAGACTGGCGATCCCTTCAACCCGGCGCTGGCGGAACGGCTGCGGAAGAATATCTATGCCGCCGGCGGGTCGAAGGATCCGGAGGAGCTGTACACGGCGTTCCGCGGCAAGATGCCTTCGCCGGAAGCGATGATGGTGAAGCGGGGATTGCTATAGTGCCGCCTTGTCTCCCCCCTCGAGGGGGAGATGGCCGCAAAGCGGCCAGAGGGGGTCGGTCCGACTGGGCTCGACCTCCTGCGGCAGATGAAGGTCGGCGCTTCACGCGCGAGGACCCCCTCTGTCGCCTTTGGCGACATCTCCCTCTCAAGCGGGGAGATCACCAGCGCCAAGGGTCAGCCACCCGTGGCCACACCGGCCGCGTCAGCTTCTTGTAATCCGTCACCGCCGGATTGCTCGGATACGAACTCGGCGCCGAGACATAAATAATCTCCGCCGCGATCGGTTCAAAGCCGGCGTAGAAATGGTTGGTCGACTTGATCAGCAATATGTCCTTCGACAACGGATCGACGCCGATGTTGGAGAAAATATCCGGCTCGAAGGTCTGCGTGCGGTTGGTGTTGAGGATGATGTCGATTTCGGTGCCTTCGAGCCGCACCAGCGCCGTCGGCCCGAGCGTCACCCGGCTTGGCCCGAAGCTCTGCCAGCCCTCGGGGACGGCTTTCAACACCTTGACGCGCGCATCGATCGGTTCGCCGGCCAGCGGCCCGGCCTTGCCGCCGAAGCGCAGGTCGATGACGGCGCCTTCGCCTGCCGCCTGGCAAAATGTGACGGCGATCGGGTCCCAGATCGTCGCCACGCCAAAATTGTCAACGCCCTGTTCCAACATGGCGCGCAGCACAACGGTACCGTCGCCGGCGACGCCACCGCCGGGATTATCCCAGATGTCGGCAATCACAACCGGCTTGCCGGGGTTTCCCTTGCGCACGGCCAGTGCCCGCGCGATGCCATCCTCGGTGTTCAGCATCGTCATCGCCGTCCTTTCGCGTATGGCGTAAAGCTCGCGCCCGAGCCTCTCCGCCAGCGCATCGCCCTTGGCCTTGTCATTGTCGGTCACGACCAGGATGCGCGTGCCCATTTCCGGCACGTCCGCCGCCATGAAGCCGTGGATGACCGAGACCGACAGCACGCCGTCCTTGCCGTGCAGCGCCTTGATGCGGTCGACGAAGGAGCGCATCGGCTCGCGGCTGGTCGGCAGCACCTGGATCATGCGGCAGTCGAAGGTCGAGATCACCGGCTTGATCTCGTCGCGCGCCGCCGCCAATCCAAGCTCGACGACATGTTCGCCGCGCTCATAGAAGTCGGTGTGCGGGAATTCGAGGAAATAGGCCATGACATTGCATGCCGCCACGCGCTTCGGCGTCAGGTGGCTGTGCGGGTCGAGCTCGACCGCGACCACCACATCCGGCCCGACGATTGCGCGAACCCGTTCCAGCAGATCGCCTTCGCAATCGTCATAGCCTTGCGCCACCATGGCGCCGTGCAGGCCGAGGATGACGGCGTCGACCGGCAAGGCTGCCTTCAACTGGCCGAGAATCTCGTCGCGCAACGCCTCATAGGTCTGCCGCTGCACCAGCCCTCCCGGCTCTGCCCAGGTGGCGGTGCCTTCGACGACGGTCAGCCCTTCGGCAGCCGCGCGCCGGCGCAAGGCGACCATCGGCGAGGAGCACAAGGTCGGTGTGTCAGGATGCTTGCCCGGCCCGGCATAGAACGCCATCTCGAACGACGCCCGGTCGGTTGGCACCGGCGAGAAGGTGTTGGTTTCGGTCGCCAGCGAGGCGGTGAAGATGCGCATGAAAGCTCCGTTGTGAATGGCGCCGTTATTTGACCGCCCCGAGCGCCAGCCCGCGGACGAGGTAGCGCTGCAGCCAGATGAACAGGATCGCCACCGGCAGCGTCGCCAGCAGCGTCGCCGCCATCACATGGTGCCATTCGATCGTGTAGCGGCCGGCGACCAGCGAGAACACCTGGATCGGCAGCGTGTAACTTTCCTGGCTGCGCAGCATTGTGAGCGCGACGACGAACTCATTCCATGCGTTGATGAAGGTGAAGATGGCGGTGACCGCGATTGCCGGCAGGCAAAGCGGCAGAAACACTTTTCGCAAGGTCAGCCATCGGCCGGCGCCTTCCATCCACGCTGCTTCCTCGAGATCGCGCGGGATGGTGTCGAAATACCTTTGCAGCATCCACACGGTGAAGGCGACGTTGAAAGCCATGTAGATGACGCCGAGCGCGGTCGTCGATTCGATCAGACCCCAGGCCGCCATCAGCCGGAACAGGCCGAGCACCAGCACGATCGGCGAGATCATCTGCGAGATCAGCAGGAACTGGCGGAAGGCGCCGTAGCCGGCAAAGCGAAACCGCGACATGGCATAGGCGGCCGGCACAGAGATCAGGATGGCGCCGACGGTGGCGATAACAGAGACATAGAGCGAATTGGCCAGCGCCTGGCCAAAGCCGGTCGCCACCCACATGTCGGCAAAATTCGACCAGTGGAATTCGCTTGGCCACCAGGTCGGCGACAGCACCTCCTGCCGCGGCTTGACCGCGGTCAAAAACATCACCGCGAAGGGGAAGATCGTCACCACGAGCAGCGGCGAAAGCAGCAGCCAGGCGGTGATCGTGCGCTTCAGCTTGGGCGTCATGCGCGTTGCTCCCGCATGGCGAGGCGCACATAGATCATGGTGAAGATCAAAAGGATGGCGAACATCAGCAGCGACACTGCCGATGCTTCCCCCAGTTTGCCGATGCGGAAGGCCAGCTTGTAGAGATGGGTGACCAATATGTCGGTCGAGTTGGCCGGCCCGCCCTGCGTCATCACCCAGATGATCGGGAAGGAATTGAAGACGTAGATGGTGTTGAGCACGATGGCGATGTTGATGAACGGCTTCAGCAGCGGAAAGGTGATCTCGCGAAACTGCTGCAGTGGCGTCGCCCCCTCCAGGGCCGCCGCCTCGTAGAGGTCGTCGGGGATCGACGACAGGCCGCCGAGGAAGATGGTCGTGGTGAACGGTACCGTCACCAATATGCCGATCAGCACCTGCATCGGGAATGCCGTCTCGGCGCGCGCCAGCCACTGGATGTTCTCATGGATCAGGCCAAGCCCGATCAGCGCCGAGTTCAGCATCCCGCTTTCGCCGTTGAGCGCCCAGCGCCAGACCACCGCCGTCATCGTCAGCGACACCGCCCAGGGCAGCATGATGATGACGCGGGCAATGCCGCGGCCGTAGAAATCGGTGTTGAGGATCATCGCCACGGGGACGGACAACAGCAGCGCGCCGCCGACCACCAGCACGGTCCACAGGCCGGTGCGCCAGAGTGCCGCCAGGAAATCGGGATCGGCGAGGAAGGCGGAATAATTGGCGAAATCGTTGAAGTCGCGCAGCTGCCCAAAACGGCTGACATCATGCGTCGATATCTGGATCAGGTCCCAGACCGGCCAGAAGATGACGACCGCGGCCAGAAACAGGCTGGGCAAGGTCAATAAATAGGGCAGGTAACGATTTTGCATCGGCCGGATTCGTACCGTGTTGGACATAAGTGGCGCTGGCGCGCCAGCTCGGATCAATCTCGCATATCGGTCTAAGGCAGCGCTTCAGGGTTTGAATCTCCTGCGGACGTTTGCGCTGCCCCTCACCTGCCTGCCCATCCTCCGCAACGGTTGCGGAAGGGAGCCCTTCCTCTCCCCCGTCGATCGGGGGAGAGGTGTCGAGCGAAGCTAGCAGGAGTTGGGGTGCACCGAATGGATTT
>NZ_JAMYUO010000041.1:0-40769 GCF_040323125.1 Mesorhizobium sp. M0062 | reverse complement strand
CAACACCGTCCGGCTGAAAGTTTGGAAGGGATTCATCGTGGTCGGCCGCAAGGGCCCGAACAGGCTTCCGCCTCCACACCTTCAGGCGCGTTCATATTCGTCATCGGACAGTTGCAGAAATCGATTGCTTGGATAGGCACACATTTACGAAATGGATGCACTCTCGTGCGCTTCGCCCTTCTGCTGAGCAGTTGCGGGGTCGCAGGCGGCGGGGGATCGCCATCCATGCCTCCTCTCATAGTCGAGGGGGGGGCAGTTTCTCAATTTGGGGACAACTCAGACGTCCGGTGCTCTTAGGCAGAGGAATCATACGAGATCCCTCCTGCAACATCATTTCCCGCATCCACAGGCTTGCCGGATCACTATTGTGGAGCGCAGGCCATTGAACGGCCTCCGTGAATGCGGGAGGAAGTGGCGGCGGAAGTTTGACAATCCGCAGGGGTGTTGTTTTTGCGAAATGCTGCGCCAGCCGTAAGGGCATGGTCCCGATGCGGCTGGTGCCTGATACAACGGGCGGGATCAGGCTAAAGCCGTGTACGACAACTTCGATGCGTCTCTCGAAACCGTGCTCGAGCAAATACCATTCCTCCATGGAGAGCTGCCGAGTGTCCCCGAATTTGAACACAACCTGCCCCATCGATAAGTATCGCTCCAATGTAAGTGGCTCTGACAGCTGCTTGTTCGTGCCGCAGCCTACGCACACGAGCATATCTTCGAACAGGGCTGCGCGAGGATGTTTCGACATGAACACTTCCGGCATGATCAGAAAATCAACGTCGCCGCGCCGGAGAAGCTCCTCGGGGTCGTCGGAAATAGGGAGACATTCAAAGCGGACGGCGGGAGCTTCCCGCGCAGCACGTTCTACGATCTTCTTAAAAAATACGAGCGTGATGTAATCGGAAAGGATAATCCGGAAGCGACGATCCGATTGGGCTGGGTTGAAGGCGTCCCAGGAAATAATCGATAGCTGGATGTGCAGCAATGCCTCCCTGACTGCTGGGGCGAGCCCCTCAGCGCGAGGTGTCAAAATGAGCTCGCGGCCGCTCATCGTAAATAGCTCATCGCTGAAATAGGCGCGTAACCGAGCAACGGCGGCGCTCATTGCCGGCTGGCTCAGGTTAATACTGCGGGCCGCCGCGGTGACTTTACGTTCCCTGACCAGAGCGTCCAACACAACGAGGAGATTCAGATCGAGTCCCTTAAAACGCATGTCTTGATCTAGGCGGCGTGTGAATGGGTTGCGACCAAACATTCAATTCGAATGGTGAGTAGCGTCAACGCATCAGCCTTCGACGAAAAAGAGCAATCGAAAAGAAGAAGGGCAAAAATGTGTATATGCAAAGCGCGCCGATATGCAGGCCCATTTTGTCAATCGGACGGCCAAGCATCGCTGGACGAATGAGGTCGATTGCATGTGCGAGCGGTAATAAGGAGGCAGCATACTGAAAAGCGCCGGGCAATTGGTTGACCGGAAACATCGCGCCGCAAAGGAACAGCATGGGTGTAATAACAAGCGTATTATAAAATATGAAATATTCATAACTGGGCGCAAGCGCCGTGACGACCATCGCTAGACTCGCGAAGGCGAGGCCATTGAGAGCGATGACTGGCAGCAAGCAGAGGATGGATGGCCACGATGCGTAGCCGAGCGTGGTGGCAACAATAGTGATTGCTGTGCCCGCCATGAGGGCCTTCGTGGCTGCCCACGCCAATTCGCCGAGTAAGATATCGCCGAGCGTCAGCTGAGTGCATAGCATTCCTTCCCAGGTGCGCTGGTCGCCCATGCGGCCGAAACTCCCGTAGACCGTTTCAGCGGTCGCCGATGCCATCACGCTTGTGGCAACCATGCCAGCCGCGAGAAACGCAATGTACGAAGTGCCCTCAACAGGACCTATCATTGTTCCGATGCCAAAGCCGAGACCGAACAGATAGATCATCGGATCGGCGAGGTTGCCGAGAACCGATGCAAGCCCGATTTTCTTCCATCCAAGATAGTTGCGGCGCCAAACCGCGACCCAATTCCACGCATTGGCGGGCATGCCCGCCGCATAACGTTCGCCCATTGTTCAGTCCTCCATCTCGCGCCCGGTTAACCGCAAAAACACATCCTCGAGATTGGGGGGACGCTGCAGAAGGCGTAGACCCGTGCGCCCGCGTAGCTGCGCCAGCACCTGCTCCGGATCGGGGGCATAGCAAAAAAGCGTCTCACCGCTCACCTCGATGCGCTGTGCGTACGGCCGGATCAGCGCACCCAGTTCATGCGGATTGCCGCCGTAGACCTCCACCACGTCACAGCCGATCTGCTCGTCAATGAGTTCGGACGGGCGACCTTCGGCGATCTTGCGCCCCTCCTCCATAACGCACAGCCGATCGCACAGCCGCTCGGCCTCTTCCATGAAATGGGTAGTCAAAAGAATAGTCTTGCCCCGCGCCAGCAGCGACCGCAGCCGATCCCAGATCAGGTGGCGGGCCTGCGGATCGAGGCCGGTGGTCGGCTCGTCCATCACCAGCAAGTGCGGGTCATTGATGAGCGCACGCGCAAGCGTCAGGCGCCGCTTCATGCCGCCGGACAGTTCGGCGACGCGCGCATCCGCTTTGTTCTCGAGGCGGGCGAACTCAAGCAGCGATGGTATGACCGCATCGATCTGGCGTCTGCTCATCCGGAAGTAGCGCCCGAACACCAACAGGTTCTCGCGTACAGTGAACGCGGCATCAAGATTGTCGAACTGCGGGACCACGCCGATGCGCATACGTGCCAAACGCGCGCGCGCCGGCACTGGAGCGCCGAGCACAGTAATCTTCCCCGCATCAGGCGATGTCATGCCGAGGACCATACGCGCAATCGTGCTTTTGCCCGCGCCGTTCGGTCCCAAGAGCCCGAAGCATTCCCCCGCCGCAACGCGGAACGACAGCCTGTCGACAACGAGCTTGTCATAAGTTTTGCTTACGTCAGTAAGGTCGATCGCTATCATGGACATGGGTTCATTTTACCGAGAGGGACGACAAAACTGGCGGTTGCTTGGTTCCCTGCCGACCTGAAACTGTGACTCGTCTTCGTCATCCCCGCCGTCGATAACGAACTGATCGACATCACAAGGATCTAGCCGCTGCTCCGCTAAAGCGGCGACAATTGCGTCGAGATTATCGATGGATTGGTATCGCGGATCGTTGTGCCGCTTTTCCTGGTCATCGCAGAAGACGAGCCGTCCATCCTGGACCAGGGCGATCGCCCCATCATGGGTCAGCTTGGTACCACAGATGCGCATAGTGTCTCCACGTTAACGGCGATAGATTCGAGATTCATCAGGAAGCGGAAATCGGATTCCGGAAACGGACGAGCAAGCAGTCTTCGTTGACCGACTCGCCCCGACACTCAAGCCGCTCTACCTCGATCAACGTTTCGTTCAGCATGGCGATGACCGGCTCAGCACCAGCGGCGTGACCCCAGCGACGGCAATTAGCATCCCTTGCCGATCCGAAGATCAGATGCCCGCCTGGCGCAAGCACCCGCACCAGGTTTTTGACGGCCGCGCGCATCTCGGCTATGTCTCCGAGGTAGTAGAGGACCTCCGCCACAACGATCACGTCAAACAACTCGTCGGTCGAAAACTGTTGAACATCGCAGACTATCCAGTTGATGCGCGACGGCTCCTTTATCCGTTGACGTGCTCGAGCAATCGCTTGCGCCACGACATCGATGACGGTGAGCCCTTGGCAGTAGGGGGCTAGTTTTTCCGTGAATGCGCCGGCAGCGCACCCGACTTCGAGGGCATTTGTAATGGAGCCTTGGGCAAGCGCCAGCTGGAGCATTTGCGTGTGGCGCTTCCGCTCGAATGGATTGCCGTCGAGGCCCCACGGATCGTCGGCGGCCAATTCCCGATCAAGCAACTGATGATTCACGTTCTGGGTCAAACTCGTGCACCTCTCGTCCATTAGGTATTTGCGATCAATCGTCGCCGCAAATGTTGTCCGACAGGACTAATTCCGAAGAATCCCGCGCAAGACTGAGCCTGCGAAGCGGAGCCGAATGGGGCGAGAGTTCTGCCCTGCTGGAACCAGTGATCGGAGCTTGGGTGGGGGCCTGTTTTCCCCCAGTGTTCGATGTAGCGACAGCAGAGCTTCGCGACAGCCAATCGCTATTGCTCAAGGTACACAGCGCGTAGGCCTTCAACGGAAGCAAGAGAAAGACGTTGATGAACGTGTGCAGCGAAAAGCCAAGAAATCGAAATTGTCGAGCACGAAATGCTACCACGCTGCATCGGAGCATGGTCATGGACACAATCATCAGTCCTGTCCACCAAGGCACAGTGCCTGTCAGTGCGAAATGTGCGAGGCCCGTTAATACCGATAGGGCGAGGAGTAGCGCGCCGAGATTCTGTCCGACCACGTCCAACGTGAGATAGCTATTTAGGCTAGGCAGCAAGCGCAGCCCAAGCAGTGTGTCCCGGAATGTGCTTCGTGCCCAACGGAGTTGTTGGCGCAGATACGGTCCGAGTCTGTTCGGAACGACTGTGGCCGCGATGGCGCTCGGAACGTATTCGGTTCGAAAGCCTGCTTTCAGCATCAGGATAGTGAGATGGCGATCCTCACCGAAGTCGCTTGGCTTGCCCCGAAAAAATTGCGACTCGTACTGGTCCAGTAACAAAAGGAGCGCAGACCGGCGGTACATGGCACATGGGCCGCAACAGCACATAACGGCACCGAAGCGAGCCTGTGCCGCGCGCTCCTCGTTGCAAGCCAGCCAGTACTCCATGTCTATCAGCCTGGTCAGCCAGCTCTCGGTTCGGTTACTGGCCGTCAACTGACCCATGACTGCGCCGACCGCTGAATCTCGCATCTTCGGTACAAGCTTGGAAATGACGTCGGGCGCGAGTACCGTGTCTGAATCAACGTTAAGCACCAGATCCCCTGATGAGCGTCGTATCGCGGCGATCTGCGCCTTGCGCTTTCCAACATTCTCGGGAAGCAAAATGATGTCGAACCTGGGGTCGCGCGCGTAGTCTTCGTGGACAGTTCCTAAGGCTTCGCGATTTCCAGAACCGTCATCAACCAAATAGACCCGAAGTCTTCCGGCGTATTCTTGGTCTGCAATGGAAGCCAGGCACTCTGAAAGCGTGCGCGGATCCTCGTTGAAGCAGGGGACGATGACATCGACGCTGGGCAGTTTGTCGGAGCCGGCGAGAACCTCCAACGCCGACGAATCCTTTGTCGGCATAGCATAAAGCCCTTGCATGCTCTTATAGGCAGTCGAGAGCAGTGCATAAAGCGAAATGGCCACAGTGCTGGTTGTACCAAGAAGAGTCATGGGATCTCGTTGTTCAGTGATGTTGAGGAAGTGAGCGGATTACAAATCCGCGCTCACGCAGTGCTGGAATCAGCCGGGACAGCGCCGTGACCGTCTGGTCGCGCATGCCGGCGTGAGCGCCCTGGCTCAACTCGCCGGGAGGGCATCCGTCGTGCAAGAGTACAATTGCGCCCGGCCGGACGGAGGCGAGCACTTTATCGATAATCGCCTCGACTCCAGGGCGAGACCAATCTCGAGGGTCGACGGACCAATGAAGGGCCGCCAGCCCGGCGATCTGTGATGCTGTGCAGACTTCTTCGCTCCAGGCGCCGTAGGGCGCGCGAACAAAGCGGACCGAGGCCTGCGGGCACGCTCTCATGATCGCGTCGTTCGCTTCAAAGACCTCACGTTGCACTTCGCCGAAACCGCATTGGTACGGATCCGGATGAGACATCGTGTGGTTGCCTACCTCGTGCCCTTCTGCGATCATCCGTTGGATTAGATATGGGTGCTCTAAGGCGTAGGCGCCGATGACGAAGAAAGTCGCCGGCACCCGCTGCTCTGCCAGCACGTCGAGAATCTCCGGTGTGAAAAGTGGATTGGGACCGTCGTCAAACGTCAGATAAACGCTTCGACGGCCGGTGCCGTCAGAGCACTCACGGCGCACTTCGTACAAGCAATCGGACCGGCTCATAGCTCTGGTCCGTTCCGATCTATCATCGTGCCCGTGGGCCATTCGCTGATCGGCCGTCCAACTGGCAGAACAATTGTGAGTGCGTCATCGATGCGTGTGGGCGGCAGGTCGAGGCGGGCCTCTGGTCGGGTGGAGCGCACGCGAATTCCCGACAAAACGGCCATAGGGCTGTATCGCCGTCCGAACCTCTCAACATGATTCCGCATCGCGTCCCTGACCGTTCCGAAAGCGAATGGAACGCCAAGCTCCTGCAGTATTGGAAGCATGACATGGATTGAATGGGCGATTCCCAGACCCTCAAGGTCCGGACGTACCCCGTACAGGCCCAGTTCAGCCACCAACAGGTCGACCGCGTCGACCTTGATGAAACGGCGCAGTATGCCCATGTGAGCCGCTACACCGCTTGAATCATAGGCGATTACGCGGAGTTCAGGCCTGGCTCCGGCCCAGCTTCGACTACCTTCGAACGGTTCTGCGTTGGACGCCCCAGTCGGCCCGTACGTATCACGAAAGAACTCGGCGAGCTTAACGTGATCGGAGAGCTGCAACTCGTTTTCCCAGCACAACTTCCACTGCACCTGATGGCGCATTCAGGACCTCTCTTCATATTGGTTTTTGCGGCCGCATTACTCGACCAAAGCGGCGTTGGTGGCTGCACTCAGCCGTTGTCGTTGGCGAAGGTGAGCCAGACGCTCTCTCGAGTTCCGGCCCGTGTCGTCGATTTGAGCTTGACGTCGCTCACTTTCCGTTCCTCTAATGCATGGCTCGTAAATTCGTAAAATTGATTGTTTGAATGATACGCATCCACACGTTGGATAGAACATGACATGCGTTTTAAAGGGCTGGATCTAAATCTCCTCGTTGTGCTGGACGCTCTGATGAGGGAGCGTAAAGTCACTGCCGCGGCTCGCAGTATCAACCTGAGCCAGCCGGCCATGAGCGCCGCCGTTGCTCGGCTACGCGCCTATTTCAACGATGAGCTATTTACGATGAACGGCCGCGAGCTCATTTTGACACCGCGCGCCGACGGGCTCGCTCCAGCAGTCCGGGATGCATTGCTGCACATCCAGCTATCGATTATTTCCCCCGACGCCTTCAACCCGGCCCAATCGGATCGCCTCTTCCGAATCATGCTTTCCGATTACATCACGCTCGTATTTTTTAGGACGATAGTAGAGCGCGCTGCGCGGGAAGCTCCCGCCGTTCGCTTTGAATGTCTGCCTATTTGCGACGACCCCGAGGAGCTTCTCCGGCGCGGCGACGTTGATTTTCTGATCATGCCGGAAGTGTTCATGTCGAAACATCCTCGCGCAGCCCTGTTCGAAGATAAGCTCGTAGGCGTAGGCTGCGGCACGAACAAGCAGCTGTCGGAGCCACTTACATTCGAGCGATACTTGTGCATGGGACATGTTGTGCTCAAATTCAGGCACACCCGGCAGCCCACCATGGAGGAATGGTATTTGCTCGAGCACGGTTTCGAGAGACGTATCGAAGTTGTCGTACAGGGCTTTAGCCTGATCCCGCCCGTCCTGTCAGGCACCAGCCGCATCGGGACCATGCCCTTACGGCTGGCGCAGCATTTCGCAAAAACAACACCCCTGCGGATTGTCCAACTTCCGCCGCCACTTCCTCCTCCTGCATTCACGGAAGCCGTCCAATGGCCTGAGCTTCACAATAGTGATCCGGCAAGCATGTGGATGCGGGAAATGATGTTGCAGGAGGCATCTCGCCTGGCGCCTTTGCCTGAAATTATTGAGCGTCTCGGGCACGCCGATCCGACCTTTCGTTTCTTGGTACCGACTGCCACCTCGAAATCGCGTGCGAAGTCCCGGAAGATGTTGAGCCCCACCTAATCACCGCCTGTAATACAGGCTGATCAGCATGTTCGACAAGCGCCGGCGCGGCGCGTGTAACCTACGTTCTGGGGCTGATCTCAGGCGAGTTGCTCGTCGAGGATGTGTGGCAGAGTGATGCCAGCTGCCTTGATTGCCCGCTTTGGCCGTAGGTGGTGACGACGCGAGCATTCTTTTCGATGGCGGCTTCTGGAGGCGGACGCGATCGCGTAGGAGCGGGCGCCCTTCGGGCGTCGGGCCTTTGGCCCGGCAGAGCGGCGCAGTTCCTTGCTAAGTGCGAGGGGCCGGAACGAGCAGAACACACGCCCGGGCTGCTACTGAATTGACTGCCGCCTCGATTTGCGTGCGAAGTCCCAGAAGATGGTTAGCCCGGTTAAATTCCTACCTTGCCGGCTGTGCCGCGGCTTGTCACGTGCAGCCAGGCGAGGAGATGGCGGTCGACGAGGTCGACCCCAAATGGACTGTGCTGGCCTCGCTCGGCTCTTGCCGTGCGGGATCATTGACCACACCCCCTGCACGAGAACTTCGGGCATGTTGGCAAGTGAAGCCGGTGGATGTTGACGCTGCGGATCTAGGCAATCTACCTCGCGCTTCCGCCTTCATATATTTTCCGGCAGATGGATGTCGAACGGCAGAAATGTCTGTCCGGGTGTTTCAGCGGTGCCGGTCTCGATAGCCCGTGTCATCAGCGTTATCAGCTCCTGGCAAAGCCGGCGCATTGGCGTGGCGACCGCCATCGTGACGATGTTATCTGCAAGCGCTGCCCGAGACTCAGGTGTGATTTCATTCACGATCGCGACGAGATCCCGACTTTTGCCCTCTTCTCGGAGCGCGGAGATCGCGCCCTCCATGCCGCCGCCGGCGACATAGAAGCCGACGAGCTCGGGCTCCCGCTGCATGAGATCAAGCGTTGCCTCGTAGGTGATCTGCCGCTTCTCAAGGTTCATGACCGGATCCAGCACCTCGAACGTGGGCGCGTTCTCACGGCAATAGGAGCGAAAGCCGACGTCACGGAGCTCGTGCCCCTGGAAACGATGGCTGCCGACAAACACCGCCACTTTGCCGGGCCGTTTTGCGACCTTGGACACCATCCAAGCGGCCGTGCGCCCCACCTTGCGGTTGTTGAGGCCGATATACCCCTGTCGCACGCCGGCGGCGAAGTCGGAAAGCAGCGAGAAAACCGGAATGCCCTTGGCCTTGAGGTCCTCAACCGCTGCTGTGATTTTCGGGTGGTCCGGTGCCACCATCGCGATTGCATGGCAGCGTGCGCCCAACTCCTTGAGCGGCGCGATCAGGTCGCTCGGCATATGTGACGGGGCGAATTCGACGAGCGGAATGCCGTGGAAGGACTGGGCCAAATTGACCGATGCTTCGACCTCGCGCGCAAAATCTTGGTAGAAATGCTGGGCCGGTTTTCTCAAGATGAAGCCCAGACGGTAGTGCGGTAGGTCTCGCCGCAACCGCTGCTTGATTAGCCCGGCAGCATGATAGCCGATCGCCTGGGCGGCGTCGTGGACCCGCCGCGCGGTCTCCTCGCGCACCGGATGGCGGGCGTTCAGAACCCGATCGATCGTTGCTACGCTGACTCGGGCTTCTCGGGCGAGATCGGCAATTGTGGGGCGCTTGGTCATAGGTCCTATTCTGATTGGTTTTTGACGCGGGCCGGCTCTCTGTCCGCCTAACGCGTTTCGGTTTCGGGTGGCAAAGTGAAGACGTCCCCATACGAATGGCCACAGCGTGTTGGACGAACATCATTGCAGACGTAAACCGGCCGGGTATACTGAAAGGCTCATTCGCTTAAAGGGCGGTGACGATTTGCACTCACACATTTAGCGCTTCTGATACATGGTCCGTGAGGAGCCGTTTAGAGGCTGCGGGTCGGTCGTTCAGTTATGTGACCAGCTAAGCGACTTCACAGGTCGTGGGCCGCCCATCTTACTTGCAGGAGGGTAGCCGGTTTGATGCCTCGGTAAGCTGATGACCGCTGAAGGCAGCTTTCATCTGTGCTCGGTCCAACTCTCCTTCCCAGCGTGCGACGACGAGGGATGCCACTGCGTTGCCGACGCAATTCGTGAGCGCCCGGCATTCGGACATGAATCGGTCGATGCCGAGTATCAGTGCCATCCCAGCAACGGGAACACTCGGAACTACCGCGAGCGTAGCCGCCAGGGTGATGAAGCCCGCACCTGTCACACCTGCAGCGCCCTTGGAGGAAAGCATTGCTACGAGCAGCAGCAGCACCTGATCGCCGATGGACAGATCCGTGTTCGTCGCCTGTGCGATGAAGAGAGCCGCTAGCGTCATGTAGATATTCGTGCCGTCCAGATTGAACGAATATCCGGCCGGGATGACGAGACCCACAACCGAACGCCTGGCGCCCGCCTTCTCCATTTTCTCCATCAGCGACGGGAGCGCCGCCTCCGAGGAGGACGTTGCGAGGACAAGCAGCAGCTCTTCTTTGATGTAACGAATGAGAGAACAAATCGAAAAGCCGTTGTAGCGGCAGACTGCGCCGAGAACCCCGAACACGAAGAGGAAGGCGGTGAAATAGAACGTCGCGACCAGCATCGCGAGGTTGACTACCGAACCGATGCCATATCTGCCGATGGTGAAGGCCATCGCGCCAAAAGCGCCGATCGGCGCGGCCTTCATCAGAATTCCGACGAGCTTGAAGACAGGCACAATGAGCGCCTGGAGGAAGGAAACGACAGGCTTGCCCGTCTCTCCGGCCATCGCAAGCGCCATGCCGAACAGAACCGAGAAGAACAGCACCTGCAGGATGTCGCCTTCCGCGAAGGCACCGACGATCGTTGGCGGGATGATGTTCATCAGGAAGCCGGTGACCGACTGCGCTTTGGCTTTTGCGGCATAGGTATTCACGGCCTGGACATCGAGCGAGGCCGGATCGATGTTCAGGCCGTCGCCAGGCTGGACGACATTGGCGACGATGAGGCCGACGATCAGCGCGAGCGTTGAGAAGGTGAGGAAATAAACCATTGCCTTGCCGGCGACCCGGCCGACCTTATGAAGATCGTTCATGCCGGCAATGCCGGTCGCAATTGTCAGGAAGATGACAGGCGCGATGATCATCTTGACCAGCTTGATGAAGGCATCACCCAGCGGCTTCAGGCTCTCGCCGGTCTCCGGATAAAAATAGCCAATTGCGACGCCGAGCGCGATGGCGGCAAGCACCTGGGCGTAGAGCTTGGTGTAGAAGGGTTTGCGGGGCGCGGGACTCGCGCCGCGGACTTGTGCACCTGACACTGTTTCTCTCTCCCTGACCGGATCGAGGTGGCGTGACTTCTCCCGGGCTTCTCCCTATCGCGGCGCTCCGGTCGAACGCTGCACCAACGCCGCCGCAATACCCATGCCAGATGAATCCGCATCACCTGAACTGACGTGGGCTCGCCAATGATGGAGGAATGCGGTGTCAGACCAGCGGGCAAGGTCGCGGTCCGAACGCCCTTGATGGTCTCTGGCAGAGTGCTGCCGGTCGATCCCTCTGGCTAGCGGTTTGCTGCACAGAGCGTGGTGGGGTCCTCGTTAGCCGGCTTTGGACCGGGCCCCATCGTTGGCGCCAGCGCGTACCAATAGGTCGCCTGTTCAAGGCCGTCCAGATGTCAGGCTAACTTACCCCTGTTCGGAAGCGCTCGTTTCTGGACAGCCTACGACCATGCAGCCACTGCAATGCACAGAATAAATTCGGACGGTCCTTTGGACGACCCATTTTGCAAATCAACGCCCGCAGCAGGGGCAGCCGTTCTCAAGCGGTCGCATCGTAATCTGTTCAGACTTTTCGATACGCTCATTGAGTGTGCCGATTTCGGCCCCAGGCTGGTGATGGTGCTGACACGACGATGCGATTCATAAAGTTGCGAGCACCGCCTACGAAGTCGTACTCGACGCCAGCTTCGCGCCTTCACACCCGACATCGCCGCCGCCTGATCAACTCGAGAAAGATGGCGGTTGCCGCAACCGACCAGTGCCGTTGGCGGTTACTATCGCTCCCGCCCCTCCTTCGCGGGCGCTGGTGAATGGCACGGCCCCGCATTTACACTCCGCGCGGTCAGCCGCTCGGGCAACGCATGGCCGGCCCAGGTATTTCTGCTTCAACGCAAAGATAGAACTGATGAATCCTATCATAGGCCGCGAGGTTTCCTTTCACAGATGAAAGAAAGCTCGATTGACTATGCCGCCTCGCTCCAGTCTTTTGAAAACAACGTGTGTTTGCCCGGGGTAAGCCAATAACAGTGGCCAAGCTTCGTGGAGGGAGTAGCCAAGCGATGCGTCAGGGCTAGACCCGCTTTGCACTCGACCACACGGCGGCGGCACGAGTTCACGTCGGAGCATTTTCGCGCGTGCCCGCGACGTCGCGGGCGCACATGCCGCCAGCCTAGATTTGATGGCGCGAGATCGAGGATCACATGCACCACAACATTAGCAAGTCAGAACAGAATGCCCGCGACTGCGGCATATCGCTGCCGAATGCGATAAAGGGTTGTCCAAAGCCCGACACGAATCCTGCGAATGTGGCATTGCACGAGCGCGCGCTAACCGGCATCTTCGAAATATCGAAAGTACTCGCCGATGCCGCCCGGCTCGAACTCAAGTTGGCCAAGGTAGTCGATCTCCTGCACTCGTTTGTGCAGATGCGGCACGGCATCATCGCTCTCTGCGATGCCGAGGGCGGACTGGACATCACAGTGGCCAGCGGCTGCGGCACGAACGGCAATGAGCCCTCCCGGTCGCGCCTGCCGCGCAACGCCATCGATCAGATTGTGACGACCGACACGCCGCTCGTCGCCGACGACATAGCGATGCATCCGACCTTCACTGCCACTGATATCGAGGTGCTTGGGGCCTCCGACGCCGTGTCGTTCATCGGCGTTCCCATTCGTGTTGATGGGAACGCCATAGGCGCGCTGACTTTGGACCGGGTTTTGGAAAGCAGGTCAAGCTATCGGCTCGACGATGATGTCCGGCTGCTCACCATGATTGCCAACATGGTGGGACAGACAGTCAAGTTGCATCGCTTCTCCGCGGCCGACAGCGAGCGAGCGCCGGAGCTGGAACATCGGCTGCAAACGAAATTTTCTGATGTTAAGCACCCTGCACCCCGGCGCAAAAAGGTTCACGTCGAGGGGATGATTGGTGACAGTCCGGCGATAAGCGCACTGCTGGAGAAGATCGCGGTCGTAGCGAAGGCAAAAACCACAGTTCTGTTGCGAGGTGAGTCCGGTACCGGGAAGGAGCTGGCTGCCAAGGCAATTCACGAGTTGTCGCCGCGCGCCAAGCGGCCCTTCGTTAAACTCAATTGTGCAGCGCTCCCAGAGACAGTCCTGGAATCCGAATTGTTCGGTCATGAGAAGGGTGCCTTCACAAGCGCATTCAATTCCCGCAAGGGGCGCTTTGAGCTCGCTGACAAGGGGACGTTGTTTCTGGATGAGATTGGCGAGATCTCGGCCTCGTTCCAGGCAAAGCTACTGCGCGTGCTGCAGGAGCAGGAGTTTGAGCGTGTCGGCAGCAATCAGACCATCAAGGTCGATGTTCGCGTGATTGCCGCCACGAACAGGAACCTGGAAGAGGCGGTTGCAAGGAATGAGTTCCGCGCCGACCTGTACTACCGCATCAACGTGGTTCCCTTGCTGGTACCAGCATTGCGCCAAAGGCGCAGCGATATTCCGCTCCTCGCAGCTGAGTTTCTCAAGAAGTTCAACAACGAGAACGGCTGTACGCTCACCTTCGATCCGCGTGCGATTGAAGTGCTCATGAAATGTGAGTTTCCCGGCAACATTCGCGAGCTTGAAAATTGCGTGCACCGGACAGCGATCCTGGCCGAGGGACTGTCAATCGGGAGAAACGACTTTGCCTGCTCCCAAGGCCAATGCTTTGCCGAGGCGCTGTGGAAGTGCAGATCGGGCAAGGCCGCGCTGCAACCACCGCCGATCCTGTCGGAGTCAGCGAATTTGGCCACGCCGCCGGACGCGGCCGCCAGTTCGGCCGCGACTACAGTCCCGCTTGCCGGCGCAACCCACCCAATTGGGGCGAGGACGCCCGACATAGAGCGCGTCATTGCTGCCATGGAAAGATGTGGCTGGGTGCAGGCAAAGGCAGCGCGCCTGCTTGGGCTGACCCCGCGTCAGATTGGCTACGTGCTGAGGAAATATGGCGTCGAGATCAAGCGTCTTTGAAAGCATGACCCTGGGCATGAGCTGAGCCGCTTAGCGCCGCGCAGCGATGCAGATCCGCGTCCGCGTCAACTCGATTCGACCGAGGACAGCCTGGCCGAATTCCATGTCAGCCGGCGCTGCGACCATTGTGTGAAAGGCAACCCTGCCATCGTCAATCTCGTCCGCCATGTTGCTCTCGTTGCGAGCTCATACGGATGCCCCCTGTGTGACTGAAACGGAGTAAAATATGTCCGATGCAAAACTGCAAACTGTGCTTTCGGCTCTTTCGCAAGTGACACGACAGTTAGATGCTCTGCCGTCCAACGGACCAGCGCCGGACGGAAATTTTATCAAGCTGAATACGAATGAGAACCCGTTTCCGTTGCCGCCAATCATAATGCAAAGTGCAGTGGCGGCCCTCAAGCGCCAGTATCTATATCCGGATGACGACAACTTCAGACTGAGGGAAGCAGCGTCCAGCGCCTATGGCGTTTCCAGGGATCAGGTCATCGCTGGCAACGGGTCGTCTGAACTGCTCGGACTGATCTACAGAGCTTTCCTCGCACCCGGCGACAAGGTTGCGATGATGTCGCCAGGGTTTTCGTTCAACCGCAAACTTGCCATGCTTCAGGGCGCTGAGTTCCTCGAAATCGGATGTCAAGCTCATTCCCTGCCAATGGAGCAATTGCTTTCCGGTCCGGCAAAAGACGCCAAGTTTATTATGTTGGCCAATCCAAACAATCCGACCGGAACATTCCTCCCGATCAGCGATATCGAACGCCTCGTAGCACAATCGGACCGCTTGATTGTCCTTGATGAGGCATACGTCGACTTTGCACCCGATCACGGACTGCGCCTCATCAACCGGTATTCGAACCTTCTGATCTTGAGGTCATTCTCGAAAAGCTATGCCGCCGCCGGCATTCGCGTCGGTTTCGGTTTCGGTCACCCTGAAATTATTGGAAGGCTGCGAAACATCCAGAACGTCTTCAACATGAACGTGATCGGGCATGCCGTAGGTATCAGCGTGCTTGCGCATCGCGGCGCCTACGCAGACAACCACAAGCACATCAAGGATGAACGAGAGCGAGTGACAGTTGCATTATCGCAACTCGGATTTTCCGTAACACCCTCCCGCGCAAATTTCTTGCTGGCCCGTGTGCCCGCGGGACAGGACGGCTCATGGTGGCAAGCAGCATTGGAGAGGCAAAAGATACTTGTCGCGTTTTTTCCGGACAAAGGCTTGGAACACTGTATCCGCGTCAGCATCGGCACAAAAGAGCAGATGGATGAATTTCTTGCTGCCGCTGGCGACATTGCTGGAAGCTTAACGGTGCCAAGCTCCAGAGGCAGGGAAGCGTCAGGCTCTGCTTCTTCGTTACGCTGACGCTAATCGGCGATCACACACATCTCTTCCGACTTGCTGGTGATCCCAGCAAGAAAAACAGCCTGCTTTTAAAATCGGGGACTTAAAGAGTGACAAACGTCTTTCCTTCAAACCTGGCTTTCGGCATCTTCGATCATTTGGATGAGGATGGCCGCGATATAGGCCGGCAGTACGAAGATCGCCTGATATTAGCAGAGGCGTGCGATCAGCTAGGGTTCTATGCCTATCATCTCGCAGAACACCACTGTACTCCCC
This sequence comes from Mesorhizobium sp. M0062, assembly GCF_040323125.1. Classification (NCBI taxonomy): domain Bacteria; kingdom Pseudomonadati; phylum Pseudomonadota; class Alphaproteobacteria; order Hyphomicrobiales; family Phyllobacteriaceae; genus Mesorhizobium; species Mesorhizobium sp. M0062. The sequence continues at coordinate 25,126 of NZ_JAMYUO010000041.1, read as the reverse complement.
ATGGGAGAGGTCCATCGCCGAATCTGTTCTTATCGAGCGTCGCCCAGCGCACCCGGCGCTTGCGTCTCGGACCCTTGGTGATGCTGCTTGCGCTTTATCATCCGCTGCGTGCGTTCGAAGAGATCTGTATGCTGGACCAGTTGAGCGGTGGCAGGCTCGAACTGGGCATAGGGCGCGGTGCTCTCCCGACCGAATTGGGCTACTTCGGGATTGGTGCGGACGCGGTGCCGGGCCGTTATGCCGAAGCCAGCGAAATTCTTATGCAAATACTTGTGAATTCGAGGGAGGTCGGCACGCTATGCTATCAAGGCCGCCATTTTGATCTCAATGACGTTCCTTTGACGCTAAGACCTCATCAGCGTCCACATCCGCCCACATGGGTCGCTGCCAATCGACCCGAGTCCACAGCTTGGGCCGCTGCGAATGGAACAAATATCGCGTGTGTAGGACCTTCCTCTTCTGTTCGCAAAACTACTGATGCGTTCCGCGCCTATCGAGAGGACAACGCAGGCGGGGGGGATCAAGGGAGATTTGTCGGATTGCTCCGCATGGTCGTGATTGGGCGTTGTGACACACATGCCTATTCGCTCGCGGCACCTGCTTACGCACGCTGGCTCAAGAGCTTCCAATTCCTTTACGAGCTTAACGCTATCCCCACTCCACCAAACTTGCCGCTAACCTTCGATGCGGCAGTCGAGAGTGAATTGTGCGTGGTAGGATCAGCAGAGTCTGTGCGAAAAGCTCTGCTAGATCAGTTGGAAGAGGCAGGTGCCAACTACCTGCTTTGTCAAATGGCATTTGGAAATCTGCCGCTAGATGCTTCCCTTTACACTGCGAGGACCATTCAATCCGAAATCATGGCTCGACTTGGCTGACCATGTGCTCGAGCTTGCACGTGGTGGGGTGGGCAATCGGGAGGAGGCCAAACTGACGACGAGCAGGCGGCACAGAATACCAGCTTTGTGCGTTGGCTGGCGTCTGGGCCATCGTGTGAACATGCACGATCCTAAGGAGAGGGTAGCCGAGCGCGTCACGATGCCGGCACGCGTCTGCTCGTCGCGCTGGCGCTAGTCGTTGCCCATAGCCAGCCGCAGGAGGTTCTTCTCGCCCGGGGCGGCGTCGGTGCGGCGCCCACTAATCCAGCTTCATCAGCGGCCCGTCGGTGGCAAAGCCGTCACTCGCTACGGCGCTATTGAGGGCGCGCTCGCGAGCGGCTTTGCGACGCCCAGCCAACACCTCCAGCGAGCTCGCCCGATGATGGTGGTGCACCGCGGTCGGATACGATGCTGGAGGAAATCGTTCGCAGCCGGTCTTCACGAATTGCGAGGAGTGCTCGTTTTTGAATGCTGGCTGCTGGCCGGATGCGGTGGCCTGAGTGGTCTGCCGACACGCCCGAAAGTCAACGCCACTACCACAAGGCCGCCAAGATGTCAGGTCTGAGAGCCAGCTTGGACGGTGGTATCGTGTTCGGGAAGGTCGTCGAAGGAGGCGTAGTTGAGATAGTAGAGTTTGGAATACAGGCCGCCCATGGCTATTAACTCATCGTGGTTGCCAGTCGCAATAACTTGGCCATTCTGAAGCACGATGATGCGGTCGGCCCCCCGGACCGTGGCGAGACGGTGGGCGATGACGAGGCCAGTCCGCCCTTCAAGCAGCTTGATCAGAGCCTTCTGAATCTGCAATTCCGTGTAGCTGTCGATATTGGCGGTAGCTTCGTCGAGCACGAGGATCTTGGCGTCAGCGACGAGGGCGCGGGCGAAACTGATAAGCTGGCGCTGGCCGAGAGATAAGTTGTCGCCGCGTTCGCCAAGTTGGGTCTCATACCCGTCGGCGAGGCTCATGACGAAGTCATGCGCGCCGACAGCCTTGGCCGCCTCGATCACCTTGTCGCGCGTGGCTTCCGTCTTCTGGTATCGAATGTTCTCGAAGACCGTCCCGGTGAACAGGAATGGCTCCTGCAGCACCATGGCGACCTGGCGGCCGAGCGATTCCTGGGTGAGGTCGCGTACATCATGTCCGCCGACCAGCACCTGACCCTGCTGAACATCATAGAAGCGGTGGACCAGGGCCATCGCACTCGATTTGCCAGAACCGCTCGGTCCGACTAGTGCGACCGTCTCGCCCGGATTGACCTTGAACGAGACATTTTTCAGAACCGAACGGTTCGGATCGTAGCCGAAGGTGACGTCCCTAAACTCGACCGAGCCGTCCATTTCGGGCGAAAGCACCTCGGCATTGGGTTTGTCCTTAACATCGATCTTGACGTCGAGCACATCCGTCAGGCGCTTGCCTGAGGCCATGGCGCGCTGCATGACCGAATATTGCAGGGTGAGTGAGCGGATCGGGTCAAAGAAGCGCTGGATGTAAAATAGGTAGGCTACCAACACGCCCACATCTATACGGCTATTCATGACCATCGAGCCGCCGACCACAATAACGGCGGCCAAGGCGAGGCCGGTGATGCCATCGACGATGGGCACCATGACCAGTGCATATCTGGCAGCGATCAGGTGGGTCCTGAGGTTGGCATGGGCCCGATCGTCAAAAAGACTGAAATTCACCTGCTGGCGGTCCATTGACTGTATGGTCCGCACGCCGTGAATGGCTTCGGCCAGCGCGCCATTGACGACGGAATTGGTTTCGTGTGCAGCCATGAAGGCGTCGCGGGCACGCGGCAACCAGACAATGCGGACGATCACCAGGATCGGCAGAACCGATAGCGTCAGGAGGCCGAGGCGAAAGTCGAGCCACAGCATTACGAAAACGATGCCGAAGAGAAGCGCAACATCGCCTAGGGAATATACCGAGGTTTCCAGGAACTCCTGTATGGAGTTAACGTCGCCTTGCAGGCGCGACATCAGGCGTCCGACCTCGGTCTTGTCCATGAAAGAGAGCGAAACCTTTTGCAGATGGCCAAACATGGCGCGGCGGATGTCGAACAGGACAGTTTCGGCCATTTTCCCATCCAAGGCTTCCTGCATGTAGCCGGCGGCGAAATTGACCAAAATCGCCGAAAGGAACGCGCCGACGGCCGCAAGCTGGGCTGAGCGATCGGGCCTTGCCGGGTTCATGCCGAGGTCGATCGCGTAGCGGATGATCAAGGGGATGAGAAGCTGCGTCCCGGTGAAGATCAGCATCGCGACAATCGTGACAACTACCTTTGCCCGGTAGGGATGGACGAAGCCCCAGATGCGACGGAGGATGCTCTTGTCGAAAGCCCGGCCGAACATCTCCTCCTCGATCCGGTGCGAGCCGACGACCGCGCGCGGAGGGCGTCTCCCGTCGTCAGGTTCGGCTTCGAGTTCGCCGCGGCCCTGGTCCATCAGCGGGCGCCCCCATCCTGGCTAATAATGCTATCACCCGGGCACGTCTGGAGATCGTAAAGGGCCCTGTAGCGTCCCCGCTTCGCCAGAAGCTCTTCATGCGTGCCGCGTTCTACGATTTCGCCGTTATCGACAAAAAGGATTTGATCGGCATGCTTAAGCGCACTCAGCCGGTGCGCGATGATGATCGTCACCCGATCCTTTGCGAAGCGCCGCATCGCCGCGCGAATGCGCAGCTCGGTGCCGGCATCGATCGCGGCCATCGAGTCGTCGAAAATGATGACGGAGGGGCGCAGCATCATGGTGCGAGCAATCGTGAGACGCTGGCGCTGGCCGCCAGAGAGAGAAACGCCGCGTTCGCCCACGACCGTCTCATACCCTGCCGGGAGCCCGAGGATGTAGTCGTGGAGCTGGGCGAATTCTCCAGCGCGTTCAATTCGCTGTCTCTTCGCCCAGGGATCGCCATAAGCGATGTTGTTCTCGATCGTTGTGGTGAATAGGAACGCATCCTGCTGTACAACCGCGACCGCCTTGCGAAGGCTCTCGAGGGTGACATTGCGTATGTCCTGGCCGTCCAACGTGATGGCGCCACCGGTCACGTCGTAAAAGCGGGGGACCAGATGAGCCATCGTCGATTTGCCGGAACCCGGCGGACCGACGATCGCGATCGTCTCGCCTCTCCGGGCCTCAAAGCTGAGGTTCTTCAGAATGGCGCGGTTTTCGGCGTTGGGGTAGGCAAATGAGACATTGTGGAAGCGCAGAGTGCCGTCACTTATCTCAAGCGGTCTGGCCTCGAGAGCATCCCTGATGGTGATCTCCTGATCGAGGAGACCGAAAAGCCGCGAACCGCAGCTAGAAGCGCGGGCAAACGCATTGACCATGAGACCGATCTGGCGGACTGGCATTTGCAGCATGGTCATGAAGGTCAGGAAGGTCGCCATGGTTCCGACGCTGATCTCGCCAGCGACGAGCTTGTTGCCACCGATCCCAAGCACCAATCCCATTGCGAAAAAGTAGGACAAGGTCATCGCCGACGTGTTGGGTACGTAGATGTCAACGAGATCGTTGGCGAGGTCGAGCGCGTTCTTGGAAGCGCCGTCGAACTTCAGCATCTCATAGGATTGAGCCGCAAAAGCTCGGACCACACGGATACCTGCGAGATTTTCCTTCATCACGCGGCTTAGTACCGAAAGGCGCTCATAGAGGTCGAGCCAGGTGGCGCGCAGCTTAAGCTGTGTGGTCGATGAGCGCCAAGCGACAAAAGGCACGAAGCTGAGCGCGGCCAAGCCGAGCACGGGATCGGTCGAGATCATCATGTAAGCGCCAATCCCGATCAGCATCGTCAGCAGGAGCACCCGCATGAGCCCGGTGGAAAAATACATCCGCACGCCTTCGAGATCGAGCATTCCGGCGGTTATCAGATCGCCTGAATGGGCCCGGTCGTGAAAGGAAAAGCTGAGACGCTGGATCTTGTCGTAGTAGGCGAGCCGCAATTCGTACGCGACATGATGCCCGACGGCTTCGGCAAAATAGTTCTGCGCCATCGTGAAAACGCCGCGTAGCGCGCTGACGGCGAGCAGCAGGAGAGCCGGGGCCCAGAGCGCTTGTCCTGCCGCAGCCCCCGCGACACCGCCCCCGATAGCTGTCTGGGTCTGGTCGACAGCCCGGCCGAGAAGCTGGGGAATGAGCAACTGGAGGATTGCCGCCATGATCGTCGAGCCCATAGCGAGGGCAACCTGCCACGGATGGCGCAGATTCATACGCGTGATGCGCAACAGCGTACTCAAATCCCGGCCCCAGCGCGCCGCTTCAACATGGGCCAACGAATTCAGTGCGTTCGTTGCGCCGCTGACAGCTTCACTGTTCACGGGTGTATTCCCGACTGCATTTTGCGCCTTCGAGGAAAGCCGAAGCAGACATCATCAAAGGCATCCGCCATTGTTAATCCCGTCCTCAACCTGCAGCCGTGCCCGTTCCCACAAGCCGAGCCGCCGCTTGACTTAGTGGCATGTCGATCACCGTGATTCCGCTTGCCGCAAGAAAACGCGCTTCGTTTCTGGTCAGGGTTTCCGCGTCCATTACGGTGCAATAGGGACCGCGGGAGCGCTTCATGATCTGTCTGGCGTAGGTGCGCAGCATCTGATCGTTGAAGCGGCAGCCAACGAAGAAAAATCCACGGGTGATGCGCCGTTCCTTCACAGCGTCTGGGATCGGTGTCTGGATATCAATTTCGGACAGGACTTCGACGTAGTCGGAATCTGCGACGAGAAAGTTTTGCGCGGGCTTAATACTCCCGTGAGGTGAATAGAGAACCGTCTTGGCCCCCAATCGGGGGTCGAGCTCCCTCCCGGACAAATCGTAGGTTTTCGTCCAAATGTTGCCGATTTCATTCGCGCGCGTGACGCCTTGTATCTCAACGACGTCCGTTCGGCCGGTCTCTACCAGAGCCGTGCGCACCGCGCTGTCATACCAGCTGTCGATGATGAGGGAGAGTGGCAGCCTTGCGAGCCAGGCGTGGAAGGGGGTCGGCCCCACCGGCGCTGCGAATATGTCGGTCATCCAAGCTTGAAGCGTCCGGCGATGCCGGCGCTGTTCGATGAACTGTGCAACCGACCACATATTGGTGCGGATCCTGGAAGGGGCTGGAGCCCGTGCATTGAGTGCCGCGGCAACAACCTCCGGGGTATGCGGCACAGGCGGTTCCACACAGTTCAACTCAAGAAGACCCGGACCGAGATAGGGGATCACCTCATCGGCGGCGAGCGCTTCCTTCGCCAGGTCAAGCAGCTTTTCAGCAAAACTGTCCCGCACAATGACGAGGTGGCCCGATGTCAGGATCGTGTTCATCTCGTTTCCTCGCGACGCACCTAGGGGCAGCATCAGCCCTCTTCGGAAATCTTCCTTGCCTCGACGGTGATCGGCAGACGCGTATCGTGTGGGAGATCGGGTAGGAGGAGCCGCCACCCGTTCCTGAGCGTGACCGTTCCGCCCCACAACTCTTCCTTCTCGAGTTTGATGATCGGCTCTTCGAGGTCCTTTTTGGGGACATACGCTGACAAACCAGCATCGGTCCTGCGGATCATGACTTTCATCTGGCCGTCCCTTCATTGGTATTGCTTTCAGCACTGCAGGGCGCCTCGGCCTCGTCGAGGCTCATCAGTTCACGCGCTCGCATACCGACTACGGTGCCACGGTCGATCCACTCGACCGCATAGATGAAGAACTGCTGGAGAAAGGTGCCAATGTCGCGCACATATCCCTCGTCCCCCTTCCGCACGAGATTTTCGCCGATCTCCCTGCCAGGATAGGTGCCGTCATTCTTTATGTGGCGAGTGGCACGTACCCGCTCTCCCGGCATGAATCGTGGAGGCCTGCGGATTTCGATCTCCTCTTCGCGTCCGAGCGACATGTCCGTTCCCTGATTTCTCTTGCGGCTGAGATTGCGAACAAGGCGTTCCAGGCGTCCTGCGTAGGCAGCCCCCAACCATGTCGGCAGTCCAATGTCCGTTACGCAGGAACGCAGGTCTTCGGCACCGGACATACCGAGGCACATTGCTGCGCATCGAAGACCCCCTCGCATTCGGTGCACTTCTGTGACTCGATCACGTAGCTCTCGCCTTTGAACTTGATCGCGCCGGAAGGACATTCGAATTCGCAGGCGCCGCATTGGGTGCATTGGGATGCGATGATCTTGAAAGCCATTTTAACTCCTGGTCCGAATGAATGAGACAGCTCAGGCCGTCGCCGCGAGTGTGGGGGTCCCAGATGCGGCGATGTAAATCGCGCTGATTGCTGTCTCGATATAGTCATGGGCACAGGCGTCGGTGGCTCTGATTCCAGCCTCCGCGAGCTGATCCTGCGGGCAATTTCCAATCTTGGCGCACAGCACGATATCTATGCCTTGAAGCGCTGCGATGACGCCATCGAGGGCGGCTTCTGCGCCCCAGCCGCCAAGGCAATACTTGTCCACCTTCCGATGCCCGACGAAGCTGATCCCTTTCAGCGAGGCTTGATAAACCTGGAATTCCTTCGCATGGCCGAAATGCTCATTGACGCGGCCGCCGCCCTTGGTCGCCACCGCGAAGAGAAGGGACTTGCCGGGGCTCGCTGCCTTGACCAATCCGATCGCTTCTCTCCTAGCCTCGACGTGATCACGGCGCTCCTCCGCGACCAGCTCCCGATAGGCCTTGCGTTTGCTGGCATCGTAGGTGACCTCGCCGGGAATCCGGTCGACTGTGAATTCCTGGCCACGATCTTCTCCGAGCAGGCCCACGGCATCTGCCCGGCACTGCCGGCAGTGGCGCATCAACTGGGCGCCGTTTTCGACACGATCCTGAAGAGCCTTCATCTCCATTGCGTTTGGGCCGCGCTGCCCGCTCAGACCGTAGTGCGTGCCGTGGGCCGGGTCCGAAATCAGCGGCATAAGGTTGTGCAGGAACGCGCCTCGCTCCTTAATCCATCTATTCACCTCGATCAGATGCTCATCATTCACGCCCGGGATCACCACCGAGTTGATTTTGGTGAGGATGCCCCGCGCGGTCAGCATCTCCAGGCCCAACATCTGCCGCTGGTGCAGGATCCGGGTGGCTTCAATGCCGACGTAGCGGCGATGATCGTGAAAGATCCAAGGATAGATCTTTGCACCGACCTCAGGGTCGACCATGTTGATCGTGATCGTCACGTGATCGACATTCATGTCAGCAAGCTCATCGACATGGTCGGGCAGCGCCAGCCCATTCGTGGATATGCAAAACTTGATGTCTGGGATTTCCCTGGCGACCCTGGCGAAGGTCGCCTTCGTCTTCTTCCAGTCGTAGCAGGCGTCGCCCGGTCCGGCGATGCCGAGCACGGAAAGCTGCGGCACCTCATTGGCGACCGCGATCACCTTGCGTAGAGCCTGATCGGGCGTCAGCTTTTCAGAGGCCACCCCGGGCCGGCTTTCGTTGGCGCAGTCATATTTGCGATTGCAGTAGTTGCACTGGATGTTGCAGCCCGGCGCGACCGCGACGTGCATACGCGCGAAATAGTGATGCGCCTCTTCTGAAAAGCAGGGGTGATCCTTGATCTTCTCCCAGACAGCCGGATCCGTGTCGTCGGGCTTTGTCGACGAGCCGCAGGACGAAGACGCGCAGCCCCCGAGTTTCATGGTGCCAAGCAACTGGTCACCGAATGTCGTGCTGAGGCTCTCAAGCGAAATTGCCGGTGCAGACATGAACGGCTCCGTTGCTGCGTGGTGTCGCAGTTCAAAGCGCAAGAGCTATGCCAGCCCAAAGAGCTGTTTCGGTTCATTGAATAGGCTTCCCGTGTCACATTCCTTCGGATTGCTCCGACACACCTGTCGGGCTTACGACAGTGGACAGGCAAATAGGGTCGCGAGGCTAGCAGCCTCGGGCGCGCAGAGTGTGAGCGAGACCACTCCGGGCTGCTTACGCTTGACGTCATCACGACGTCCCGAATTTCTTAACCTTGATACCATGCCGGCGCAGGGCGTAGCCGATTATCCAGGGCGTGAGGCCAGGATTACGAGCCGCCCTGGCAAAACCCAACCGGCCTTGTCAATCGCGTCGATCAGCCACTAGCGTTCCGTCAGATGCGGGCGACAAGCGGCATGGTTCGGACGCCGGCCGTAAGGGGAGATACCTTGCTGCGGAGGCGCCAATGCGACTGGCCGGCAGCCGCAATCCGCTCGATCTGGTACAGCCTGTGGTATGAGGCGGCGAGTGCCTGATTGAGGTGCGTGGGTGTTGCCGGCAGTGGCGGCAATCTCCGGCTCTCCTTCAGCGTCCAGACGACGACTTCTCCATCACCCGTCTGCAGAAACGTGGGCAGGACGTTCACGACAATTGCCCAGCGTATGGCGAGCGTAATCTCCAGCTCGCTTGGCGCGGTCAGCACCTTCACATATCGTAGAGTCCCTGAGCGCGGTATCTGCTTAGGGCATGCGTGCGCCGGTCATCCGAATTTAAAGAGGATTCCGAAACCGCCGCGTGGATAGTTCCACTCGATCTCACCACTCGTCTCGCACAAAATCCGGCAGGTGCCGCACTCCATGCAGCCGTCGGCAGTGATCTCCACTTGACCCTTGTCGTTCAACTCATAACATTTCGCCGGGCAGACGTGGGTCAGCGCAAGCAAATTCGCGCTCGGCTTCTGGTGCGGTCGCACTTTGATGTGCGGGCGGCCGGAATCCACCAAGTAGCGGTTCTGGTAAAGCTTGTCCTCGACACGTGACTTCGTCGCTGCGCTGGTCATATCGTCTCCCCTCAGCGCCACGCCAATGCAAGGCGGACCGCGTCGCTGACCAGCCCCCAGCGCGAGCGCGCCTTGATGAAGGCCGCCGTGGTCGCCTTTTCCTTCTCGATCTTCGGCGTGCCGTCGACACGCATGAAGTTCTGCGCAGCTTGCGACATCAACCGCGGATAAGTCGTGAAATAATTGCATGAATTGGTGTGGAGCAAGGCCGGCATGTCTTTGTATTTCCTCAGGTCCTTGACCACGAAGGACTTGTCCAGCATGGCTTTGTAAAGGGCGAGATTCCGTTTGTTCATCGGACCGTTGCGGCTCTTGACCTCGACGATTGCCTCAGCCGCAATGCGGCCGGAGGTCATGGCGAGGTTTGAACCCTCGCGGTGAATCGCGTTGTTCAGTTGCGCGGCATCGCCGACCACGACCCAACCATCGCCAAAGAGCTGCGGAATAGCCTTGTAGCCGCCTTCGGGAATGAGGTGTGCGGAATATTCTTTCACTTCCGAGCCGGCGATCAGCGGCCGGATCGAAGGATGGCTCTTCAAGGCATCAAGGAGAACGTAGGGGCTCTCGACCATCGCGGCAAAATCGGAGACGAGGCAGCCAATGCCCAGTGAGATGGACTCCTTGTTGGTATAGAGGAAGCCGAGCCCGGCCATGCTGCGGGAGGTCGTGCCCACCGCCTCGATCACGCAGCCCTCATCGCCCTTTACGCCGAACCGCTGCTCAATGACCTCTTCGGGCAAGAAATGCATTTCCTTGACGGCGAGGGCCACGACTTGCGGCTTTGGCATCTCGCGCAGGCCGGCTCGAGTGCCAAGCAGTCCGCAGACACCTTCTGCGAGAACGACCACGTCCGCGTAGATGGCCCCGCCCGCCCGGTCTGTGCGGACGCCGATCACCCTGTCCTTGGCATCACGGATGAGTTCCGTCACGGTCGTCTCGCACAGAACGGTCGCGCCGGCCGCGCGCACCTTACGCGAAAACCATTTATCGAACTGGGCACGGATGATCGTGTATCGGTTGGGCTTCGCCTCATTGAAGTCGTCCGACCTATAGTGAATCCCGGTATGGGATGTGTCGTCCATCACCCAAAGCCGCTGTTCAACCAAATGCCGCTCGAGAGGCGCATCATCCCGGAAATCCGGGATGATCTTCTCCAGCATGTTCGCGTACATGATGGCACCCTGGACATTCTTGGAGCCCGGGTATTCACCCCGCTCCAACTGCAGCACCTTCAGGCCATGGCTGGCCATGGTGTAAGCAGCTGCGTTTCCGGACATGCCTGCCCCAACAACAATGGCGTCGAAGTTTTCCTCGATCATGTCCATCCCCTTAGCTCGAAAGCTTATCGCGACTGTGGGGCGACAGCCGCCGGGTGAAGGCTTCCGTCAGTGCGGGCAGGAAGCGGATCGCGTCGGTGACGATTCCGAGGTGAGCGAAATCGAAAATCGGCGCGTTCGGGTCGGTGTTGATGGCCACGATGAGATCCGCCCCCTCCACGCCAACCCGATGCTGGACGGCGCCGGAAATCCCGGCCGCTATGTAAAGCTTCGGCCGGATCGTCTTGCCAGTTTGGCCGATCTGCCGATCAGCTGGCATCCAGCTCTTCTGGACTAACGGACGCGAACAGCCGTGCTCGGCGCCGATTGCTCGTGCGAGGTTCTTCACAAGCTGCAGGTTCTCCGCCGCGCCAAGACCAAGGCCTCCCGCAACCACGACGTCGGCATAGGCAAGGTTTGCCTTCGCCGACTGATTGTCCGGCAGGAAGCCGAGGACTTTGGTAGCGATCTCGTCCTCGGCAAGCGAAAGCTTGTGCCGGATGACACGCCCGACCGGTTTATCCGTCCGCTGCGGCATGGGCATGACCCTCGGCCGCACGGTCGCCATCTGCGGGCGGAAATTGAGCGTATAGATCGTGCACAACAAGGAACCGCCGAAAGTCGGACGCGTGGCGGCGAGCGAACTGTCGGTATCTACATCGAGTTCGGTGCAGTCGGCCGTGAGCCCCGTCTGCAAGGTCGTCGCCACGGAGCCGGCAAGATCCCTGCCCAGTGTGGTGGCACCGAGAAGAAGGATTTCGGGTTTGTGGGTATCGACCAGATCCGTCAACGCCTTGGTGAAAGGTTCATTCCGATAGTCGGCGAGCAGGGGCGCCTCGGCGATGTAGACAAGGTCAGCGCCATACGCGAATGCTTCGGCAACGGCGTTCCCCACGGCCTCTCCCGGCGGTCCAAGCACGACACCTGCAAGCTGGACCTGAAGCTTGTCTGCTAAGTTGCGGCCTTCGCCGAGCAGTTCGAATGATACCGGATGGACCTCGCCACGTTCGAGCTCGATGAAAACCCAAACGTGCCGATAGTCCTTGAAATGGGCGGGCAATTCCTTCTTTATGCCGGCGCGGCCGGCGGCAGGGCGAGGGGTTTCTCCGTTCGCGGTCGACATCGTTTTGCTCCTTGCCGTCACGCGCCGCCGTTAAAGGCGAGCTCATGTTCCAGCGCCGGCTGGCGGGTGAAGATTGCGGTGATGAGTTCGTCAGCGACATCGCGCAAGGCCTTCTCGGCGGTGTCGATTTGTGCCGCCTTTTCAGCTCGAGCAGGAGGGGCGAAAACACGTTTGACGACCGTCGGTGAACCGCGCAGGCCGCATTTGGTGAGATCCTCAATGCCGGCGTCGGCCGCGCTCCATTTCAAGACCTGGCTGCGCGCGGCGCACAAGGCGTCCTGGATCGAGCCCCGGCGGATCTCGTTTGTGCCTTCCAGCATGGTGATGAGGCAAGGGAGCCTGCTCTTCAGCATCTGTGTGCCGCCTTCGGAACGGCGCTCGACCTTGATCTCGCGTGCAGCAAGGTCGACAGAAGGGATCTTCGCGACATAGGTCAGTTGCAGGAGTCCGAGGCGCTTGGCGATGCCGGGCCCGACCTGGGCGGTGTCGCCATCGATCGTCTGCTTGCCGGTGAAGACGAGGTCTGGCGTGCCGAACGTCTCGCCAATCTTCGCGATTGCCTGGGAAAGGGCGAACGAGGTTGCCAGCGTGTCGGAGCCGGCAAAATAGCGGTCGGTCAAGAGCACCGCTCGGTCGGCGCCGTAACCGAGCGCCTTGCGCAGCGCGTCCTCTGCCATGGGCGGACCCATGGTGAGCACAGTGACTTCGCCGCCATGTGCGTCGCGCAGTCTGAGCGCTTCTTCGAGGGCGAACAGGTCGTAAGGGTTGATGATGGTCGGAACACCCTGGCGCATGATCGTGTTCGTGACCGGATGGACCCTTATCTGTGTCGAGTCCGGCACCTGCTTGATGCAGATTACAATGTGCATTGGCGGTTTCTCTAGGCTCCTGTCCGGGTCCGGCATTGCGGTTATCTCCTTTGTCCGCATTATTCGTGCCAAGTCTCTTGCGCTCCCCCTTTCCTACAACTTCGGCTGGTTGCTTCTGACGGCGCTGTGGTGATGACCGCATTTGGCGGCTGCTCGACATTGTCGCGTCGCACCCTTGTCGCCGATCATTCCCGTCCGAACCGCTTCAGTACCGAGTCGAACGGAACAAAGGTGTGACCCGGCGCGGCAGGTTTGTTCGGATCGTGGTCCTTGAGCACCTTGAAAATCCGATGCGTGAGCGGCGAGGAAATCGCAAAGTCCTCGTAAGCGCGTTCGAGCGTCGCGCGCACCCTCGCGGCAATCACCTGGTCGGGCAGACCGGAGAAATCTTCTTCGGCGAGGTATTGGCCCACACGCTTCATGATATGGAGCCGCGAGACATTCAGTACCTTCGGGTCATAGGCGACGCCTAGGACTGAGAAGAATTCCTCTGCAGCCGACAAGCGCTTCAGTCGTGCGAGGATGTCGGTGACATCCATGGGGCGGCTGTCAGCGGAACAATTCATTGCATTCTTCCTGGTCGCAAAACTGTGGCCTCTGTGCGCTCGCGCACGGCTGACTTGGACCCGCACAGCTCGATGAGGGATGCCTCGCTGCACATTCCATCGTAGAGCTCGACCAGTCGAGTTGCAGTTACGGTCGATTTGGTCTCGGCCGCCTCGCGTCGGACGCGGGCCACCATCGCGGCTGCCAGATCCGGGTCGAGATCGCGACCGCTTTCGCTCAGCACATGGGCAATCGCAGTCGCGCCGGAATGCTTGCCGATGACGATCCGCCGGCAGCGGCCCACGAGAGTCGGATCGAGCCCCTGATAAGTACGCGAGTCCTTCAGCAGCCCTGCGACGTGAATGCCGGATTCGTGGGTGAAAACATCGGCGCCGACGACCGGCTTAGTGGCTGCGGTCTGCCGGCGGGCGGCCCAAGCCACCTGGGCGGCGAGGCCGGGCAATGCGGTCAGCTCAATGCCGGTGTCTGCGCCGTCGAAGACTGCCATTGCGGCGGCCACCTCCTCCAGCGCGGCATTGCCCGCACGCTCGCCGAGCCCCAGGACGGTGACGGAGGCATGGCGCGCGCCTGCGCGGATCGCCGCCAGCGTGTTGGCGCCAGCAAGTCCGAGATCGTTGTGCGCATGAAATTCAAGGTCGATTGGAGACTGCACCACGAGCTGGGCGACAAGTTCGAAGGTCGAAAACGGGTCGAGAACACCGACTGTGTCGGCCAGCCTCACGCGGCTTGCGCCGGCGCGTGCGGCCGTCTCGATGACGCGGGCGAGATGATCCCGATTGGCCCGCGAGGCATCCTCGCAGCCCACCGCGACGAAGAAGCCGGCATCGGCGGCGCGCCTGACCATATGATCGATGACCTGGAGCGCTCCCGCCTTGTCGAGGCCGAGCTTGGCGGCAAGTTGGATGTCCGACGCAGGCAGCGACAAATTGACCGCTTGGACGCCGCTCTCGATCGCTGCATCGAGATCCAACGACGTCATCCGGCACCAGGCCATGAGCCGAACCGGAAGACGCCGCGCTACCACGGCGCGAATTGTTTCCATCTCGTCGACGCCCATGACCGGCGTGCCGATCTCGATCTCTGTCACGCCAGCCGCCGCAAGAGACTCAGCGATCTCCAGCTTTTCCGTCGTGGTGAAGGCGACGCCCGGCGCCTGCTCGCCATCGCGCAAGGTCGTATCGTTGAGGGAGACATGACCGGTCATGACAGGCAGCCTGTTCTTCTGCGGCTCACGCATAGACCGGACTACCCGGCCCAGAACCGGAAAAGCTGCGCAGCTTCCCCACGATTCCCGGCATGACCTCGAGCACCCGGTCGATGTCCTCTTCGCTGTTGTCCCGCGCCAAGGAGAAGCGGACTGCCGCGTGTGGCGTTTTCATCGCGCTTAGGACATGGCTTGGTTCCAGAGAGCCGGAGGTGCAGGCCGAGCCAGAGGAACACGCGATGCCAATGCGGCTGAGGAGAAGTGGAATTCCATCACTTTCGACATGTTCGAAGGAGATGTTTGCGGTGTTGGGCAACCGTTGCAAGGGATCACCAGTGACACAGGTGCTTGGGATGCGCTGGAGGATCCCGCCCTCCAGGCGATCGCGGAGCGACTTTACCCGTGTGGTCTCGTCGTCCATGAATTTCAAGGCGAGTTCGGCCGCCGTGCCGAGCCCGGCTATGCCGGGCGTATTCTCGGTTCCAGCACGCCGGTTGTGCTCTTGGTGACCCCCCTTGATCAGCGAATGGAAATCGACGCCACGTTTTACGAAAAGCGCACCGATCCCTTTCGGCCCGTGCAGCTTGTGGCCGGAGAGCGACAGCATGTCGATTGCGGTCGACTTCAGGTCCATCGGAAGCTTGCCGACCGCCTGCACAGCATCGGTATGGAATAGGGCGCCCACTTCCTTGGCCAACTCGGAAAGCCTTGCCACGGGGAAGATCACACCAGTCTCGTTGTTCGCCCACATTATTGACACGATTGCAACCTGTGGGGTGAGGGCGGCCATATAGGCGTCGAGATCGAGCCGACCACGGCAATCCACCGGGATCCTGTGCACCTTGAGGCGGCGGGTCTTCTCAAGATGCTCGCAGAGCGTCAGCACGGCGGGATGCTCGACCGCGGACGTCACGATCTCGGTTCGGTTGGGCGCCGCCTCGAGCGCTGAAAGAAGCGCTGCATTGTCGCTTTCTGTCCCACCCGAGGTGAAAGTGATCTCATCCTCGAACTCCGCGCCGATCAGAGCTTGCAACTGCCTCCGCGCCTTTCTCACCGCCGCACTGACTGAGGCGCCAAGAGCGTGTGCCGACGAAGGGTTGCCGAATTGATCCCTAAAGAACGGCAACATCGCTTGCACGACCTCAGGATCGACCCGTGTGGTTGCGTTGTTGTCGAGGTAGACAGGCTTCATAGGTGCGATCCTCAGTTAAACAGAATGACGCGAGACCGACTCGTTGAGCCTCTGGCGCATGCCGTTGATGATCATTTGAACTGGCAGTGCGCGCAGGCGCCCGGAGTGTTTGACGTAAACCGGATCTCCGTCGATATGTACATGTTCGCAGTGGCCGTAGGTCAGCCGGCAGGTAAGGACGCCCGAACGCGATAACGCTACCGATGAGCCGAATTTGGCGCAGCGGCGCGATTTGTCCGCAAGCAGCTCGGGTGCCACCAGGAACCGAGCTGCTTCGGGAGGCGACGTTCTTTGAATCCTACTGGGAGCGAATGGCGGTCCCGAGATCGGCTTTGACCTTGTCTTGTTTTTTAGGACGGGGACATCTGTTGTGCCGGCCATATAAGTCTCCTCTGCCGCAAAATCACTCTGTCGGCCGCACAGGCGCTTCGGGCGCTTAACTGAAGGACTTGCCGCAGCCGCACTTTTCGCGCGCATTGGGGTTATCGAAGACAAAACCGGAAGATTGGAGCCCGGTGAGGAAGTCGACGGTCATGCCGGCTACATGGGGTTGGGAGCCCGCGTCCACGAACAGCTTGACCCCATCTGTGTCAGTGATCGCGTCGCCCTCGCGCGACACGCTCTCCAGGCCCATTAAGTATTTGAAGCCTGCGCAGCCGCCGGCCTCGACCATAATGCGAAAGCCTTCCGCCGGCTCGCTGGCACGGCAAAGAGCAGTCTTGAAGGCGGCAACAGCGTTGTCGGTGAGCGTAATCATGGCTCCATTCTCCTCAGTCCGCGACCTGCTTGCCCATCACGTTGCATGCACCGTGCCAAAGCCAAAAAACGTTTCAACACAGCGCGGCATCTCTCGCACTGGTGCCTCTTGATTGCTGATAAGGTGTCGGCCAATCGACACGTGCTGTCGGGTTTGTCGGGTCCGGCACGAGGGATGTTGGCCTGAGTTCTTGGGTGAACTCACATCACCAAGGACAGAACTTCTTCTGAGCTTGCCTCGGCGCAATTGGCACGGTTTTTGAAGCTCCGTTTGGCGAGACGGCAAGAGCATGCCGATCCACAACCATGCCGTGGGTGCCATCGCGATGGATGGGGCGAAGCAAGGGAGTAACATGTCAGGACCGTGGTCAGATACGCGTTGTTGGCAAAGCAGCGCCGCTCGTGGCATCCGAATGCCCGCTTGGCCGATTGCGACAACATCCATACTGGCTCACTACCGCCCAGTAGCCGCCGACCGGCTCGATGGGATGCCATCGGCATGTGGCTGCTCGCCGGTTTTCGCATCGGTGCGACGCCGTGCGCACGCTGTCCAGCGACACCTTGTTCATGGGCCAGCAGCAGATCAGGATCGAGCATTTCGGCGCGCCTTATCGGCTGAAGATTCCCGGGCAGGGCAGATGATCCTCACACGTCGTAGAAACAGGGGTAAGCATGGACCAACGCGAGAAACCGTCGCCCGACGAAATCCGGCGGGCGTGCAAAGACAATCCGAAGATCCGGGAGCATGATCTCGCCGCTCGATTGGGCATTTCGGAAGCCGAGTTGGTCGCGGCGCATTGTGGTCACGGCGCGGTGCGCATCGAGCCGCGCGTCGATGATCTGCTGACCGGCCTCGAAGCGGTCGGCGAGGTGATGGCGGTCACCAGCAACGAAAGTGCCGTGCACCAAAAGATTGCCGTCTACGGCAAAGTGGTCACCGGCAACCAGCATGCCATACTGCTCGGCGACGAGATCGACCTGCGCATCTTCCCGAAAGCGTGGGCGTATGGCTTCGCCGTCGAGAAGCGCGAGGGGGCCGAGATCCGCCGCAGCCTGCAATTCTTTGATGCCACCGGCGAGGCGATGCACAAAGCTCATCTCACGCCCGCCTCGAACCTGCAGGCCTATCAGGATCTGACGGCAGAGCTTGTATCCCCCGACCAGGAGCCGATCATATCGCTCGAGGCGAGCGGGGCGCGCGATAACGCAGTGAGTCCAGACCACGCCACCACGGTCGACGACCTACGCGAGCACTGGGGCCGGCTAAGCGACGTGCATCAGTTCTACCATATGTTGAAGACACTGAAGCTCAGCCGCTGCCAGGCGATGCGTATGGCCGACGAGGATGACGCCTGGCTACTCGACAATGATGCCATTGGCGCCCTGTTCCAACAGGCGGCCGAAGACGAGATGCCGATCATGTGCTTTGTCGGCAATCGTGGTTGCATTCAGATCCATTCCGGCCCGATCAGGTCGGTCAAGCAGATCGGGCCGCGGATCAATGTGCTCGAAGAGACCTTCCATCTGCATCTTAGGACCCATCGCATCCGCGAGGTCTGGGCCGTGCGCAAGCCGACGAGGGATGGTCACGTTACGTCCATTGAAGCCTATGGCGCGGACGGCAAGATGATCATCCAGTTCTTCGGCACGCGCAAGGAAGGCGAACGCGAGGGCAGCGACTGGCGGTTTCTGGCCGAGAGTCTGCCACGCGTTCCCGGTCCGACCTCCAGGGGTGTGTTGACTGCCGACAGGTCCTCGGATTGAATTGGCCGCGATAGGACTCAGCACCACGTTCCGACAGCGGCTCGCGAGCAAATCTAGGTCCATGAGCGGAAAGGATGCCGTCGTAGCGCATGCGCATGGTCAGGTGATGCACGCCGGAATGGACCGCATCTATACAGTCAAGCTGGTCGCCGGTCGGCACCGGTGCGCACGAGTGCATCGCCGTCTGCCGGAAAAGCCTTGCAGCGCCTGCGAGCGATAAAACGCATACGCCATCAGCGCCGAACCGAAGCGCGGCTTGACCTTTTTGATATTTCCGATCGTCTCGCGCAAGCGCCGTCGGGTCTTCTCGGACCGCACCCGATCCTTGCGCTGGATCCCGTCGTTGCTCAATCCGGGCCGTGCGAGCGATCTACTCGCTCGTCGACCGGCAGGCTGTGCAGCAACAGCCAAGCCGAACAGCCCGATGTCGCGGGCTCGACAAAACCGACCACGGATGTCGGTTGTCGGACGTTGTCATAAGAATGATGGACAGGTGATCATCAGCGGCAGACCCAGCGCAGGCTGGCATTGCTTGGTGCACCGCCATGGCTACCCTATCCGGCACGCGACTTGCTTCGACAATTTGATCAGCAGGGCAGAGGTGATTGACCAGTCTCTCAACCCTAACGGGGAAGCGGCCGCTTTGCTTCATGACCGGAGCGCGGCGGAGATGCCCCTCTGATCGACTTCGCAACCCATCTCATCCGCGCTGGTGCAGGTGGGCTGTATCAGGCGACAGAATCTAGAAGGCGCCCGACAAGAGACGTGCCCATGCTGGAAATCGACTTTATGAACAGCGGTGCAATCTCAATTGAGCCATGAACGCCAATGTAGAGAAAACAAAATGGCGACCAACCCCGTTCCAGATCATGTCCCGCCCGAAATGGTGAGGGACTTCAGCCTGTTTACATCGCCAGGGATGCCACCAACACCCAACGGGGATCCACACGCAGCTGTCGCTTGCGTACATGACGGGCCTCCGATCTTTTACTCCCGCTACAACACGCAAGATGGCCGGGGTACCTGGGTCATCACCCGTGCCGCGGACCAGCGGAAGGTGCTGCAGGACGCAGAGACTTTTTCCAGCCATCGCAGCATCTTCTCCTCCATACTGGGTGAGAACTGGCCGACGATCCCGCTTGAGCTCGATCCACCGGCCCATGGCGTCTTTCGCTCACTGCTTAATCCGCTGCTTTCGCCAAAGCGGGTGTTGGCTTTGGAACCGGCTGTCCGCGAACGGGCGGTCGAGCTGATCGAAAGGATCGCCGCGTCGCGCACAAGCTGCGACGTGATGAAGGATTTTGCCTTTCCTTTCGCGGTGAGCACCTTTCTTCGCTTTCTGGGGTTGCCTGATGACCGACTCGATACATTCGTCGGCTGGGGGAAAGATCTGCTCCACGGCGACGATAAGGAACGACCTGTGGCTGCCCGGACGATCGTGGCATTCATCGACGAACTTGCAGCCATGCGCCGCGATGAGGCGGTTGACGATTTCATGACCTTTATAGTGCAGGCACAGGTCGAGGGCCGCCGGCTGACTGACACCCAAGTCCGCGGCATCGGCGTGCTTGTCTTCGTCGCTGGGCTCGACACGGTCGCAGCAGCTATAGGCTTTGACTTGGCGTACCTCGCACGCAACCTCAAAGATCAGCAATTGCTGCGGAGCGAACCGGACCGCATCCCGCTCGCAACCGAAGAATTGCTGCGGGCCTATCCGCCCATTCAGTTGATCCGCGTGGCCACGAAAGATATCGACTTCGAAGGCGCGCCGATCCGGAAGGGGGACTATGTTTCCTGCGCCACGATGATTGCCAATCGTGACCCGGCGGAATTCGAATGCCCCAACACGATTGATTTGGAGCGGGAGGACAACCGCCACGCAGCGTTTGGCTATGGTCCCCACCGTTGCCTTGGCTCACACCTTGCCCGGCGCGAGATTGTCATTGGCCTGGAGGAGTGGCTGGCGCGCATCCCGGCTTTCAGGATCAAGCAGGGTACGGCGCCGATAACTTCTGGCGGCCATGTGTTCGGGATCGAAAATTTGATCCTGGACTGGTCTTAGGCCCGCCCCGAGCCCGGGCACAGACAATGGAGGCAGCGCCATGCGCATCATCGTCCAAAAGGCCAAATGCCAGGGCCACGCGCGATGCGCGGCGCAAGCGCCGGACATCTTTAAACTCGATAATGACGGTTACATCCTGCCTGGTGACATTGAAGTTGCGGAAGGGGAGGAACTGCCTGCATCACGAGGCGCGCGATCCTGTCCTGAACGTGCGCTGGAACTCACTCGCTGACGCTCTGGATGAGACAGCATTCAACCGTGAGTCTGGCGGCTTGAACCATGTGGCCGCACTCAGCACGCGACCTCTGTCCCGCACGGTTCACGTCCAACTCTGCGGGGCAAATTCCGGCGCCAGTGTTCCCCGTGAGGCGCAAACGGCAGGGCCGGGGTTCGCGAACCTCTTCGAAACACAGAATTTGCGCCAGAGCCGATGGACCAGACGAGAATTGCCGAACTACTCGACGCGAGGCGACCCGGAGTGCCGTACCGAAGAACTGCCCGACCCATGTTGCGGCATGCCGGGTCTCTGCATGATTTGATAGGGCGAAACCAGGAGAACGCACCATATTTGCCCAACATTATGCCCGGCTCAGCACCGGCCAATGGCCGCAGCTGGAGAGAAGGTTCGACCAGCATGTGCTTGCCTGTGTGCTTTCACGTGCGCTCGAGGAGATCGAGGCCGGCGAGGCGACGGCGACGGAGGCAACCGGACTTTCGCGCGCCGAGTTGCGCGATGTCCTGTCCCGCTGTTTCCCTGCTTTTCCTATCAACGCGTTTGCCTTGGAAGAGGGGAGCGAGCCTGAGCCGGATCTGGAAGAAGAACTTCTGCGCGGACTGCTGCTGGCGCATGCCCGGCCCGACGACAAGGCAAGCGCCCGCTTCGCCAAGATCATCGCCCGGCGTGCCATGCGCAATGACCACCTCTGGCAAGACCTTGGCCTTTTTAGTCGAAGCGACCTCGGCCGCCTGCTCGCCTCGCATTTTCCGACGCTGGCGGCCGGCAACACCCAAAACATGAAATGGAAAAAATACTTTTACCGAAAGCTCTGCGAGGCCGAAGGCTTTTCGCTGTGCAGCTCCCCCAGTTGCCGGGACTGCAATGATTTCGAAAGCTGCTTCGGCCCGGAGGAAGGCGAAAGCCGCCTCACACGGACCAAGGACAACGCCCAGGATTGAGAGCCGCTTGCGTCAGTCGTACAGCGTCAGAGCTCGCGCCGCGCCATCTGTCTGTTGTCAAATCTCGACGGACGCCTTGGGGGATTTGAATACTGTGCGCTCGCGATGCTCGCTTCGGCGGGTCGTCGTCATGTCAGGCGCGAGTCGAATGTTTGTTAGATGCCGCCACAACCTAAGCCGGCATCATCAATCGCAACAAGCGCAAGGAGTTGAAGGACACGTTGCGCGATCTTGAGCAGGCCGGACTTGGTGACCAGCTCGTTAGGTTTTCCAATTCATGAGTGGCTAGAGCGATGGCTGTACTGGCGTTCGATCTCGTCTATTTTTCCGGCCTGACGGCAGACCAACTGCTAGGCAGCGTCATCTCACTTCTGGCGTGTTTGCTCCTTTATAACTGATACGATTTTAGGAAACGGGGTCTGCAGTGTTTTCTTCCGCTTCGGCGCCACATAGCTTTCAACCAGGCGAAATGCTCGACGTCGACAGTTACCAGCGGCCGTAGGTTGATGGTCACCGTGTTTGGCGCTCAGAACTTCCTCCGTGCTAGTCAATGGTGAGCATCGGAAGCGATTTTGCAGGTTTTGCGCTGACGGGATTCTGGCTCGGCCCGCCGGTCGGGTTCGTCAAAAGGTGCTAATATAGCGTTGTATGTCCGATCGGCGGTAGTAGCCGCTTACTGACCGCCGGACGGTCATCCCTGAACATTGTTGCACCGCACCTGGAGTGCTTAGGGAATGATATTATCTGACAAATGGAAAAATCACGTAGGAGCCAAAGTAAAATTTCATTATATCTGACTCCTGAGAATTACCAAGTAATGATCCAAGAACGAATCTTTCGCGGGCCGTTAAGTTGTTTTTCAACTCTAGTGCGTCACTATGGGGTCCGTAGGTCCCAAAAAATGTCCCATCCTTTGCAGGGCAACAAGGAGGCGTACTATGGCAAGAATTTTTGAAATTCTTACGGGCAGTCTGACTGCCGGATGTGTTCTCGTAATTCTTTGCATGCCAGCGACTGCAGCTGGAATTAATGTCGGAGGCGTCGGCGGGGTATCCGTCGGCAGCGGAGGCGCCAGCGCTAATGTGGGCGGCAACAGCGGCGCTACGGCTAGCGTATCCCTAGGCGGTTCTGGGGCAAATGCCGCAGCCTCCGTCGGCGGCACTGGCGGAGCGACTGCTTCCATCGGCACCGGCCGCGCCAATGTCGGTGTCGTCACCGGGGTCGGTACCGACGTAAATGTCGGCGTTGGAACCAATCCAGCCGCCAACCCCAGCAACCCGACCGCTTCGAGCAACCCGAATCTGGCTAGCGTTGTCGGCGATATGTCGAACGCCCAGGTCACTCGGATGAAGAAGCGCTGCGTCGAAGTGCTTAGCAACGAAGATACCTATGATCGTGAGCTGCGCCGGCTCTGCTTGCTGATCTCGCGCCGCTAACCAGCGACCCCTTTCCGACCTGTCGGGGCTGTCGACATGACACTCTCCAGTTCCGGCAGTGGAAGCCCGCCCGCCGAAAGGTTGGCGGGCTTTTACAGTCAGCGTTTTTCCATCCGCAGCAGGCAGGATGTTTAGGCACTTTCGCGTATGTAAACGTTGACACTTAAGGCGCTTTCGCCTCGTAGGAAAGTTGTGTAACGCCTTGTTCTTGAACAAAAAATGTGAGAACGCCTAGTTGCTTAAGCGAAAAGCGCCTTACCGAGCGGATATCAAAAATAAACATTGTAGCGATCTTGCAACCGCCCGAGGCCGCTTTTACGCGTTCGGAGCAAGTCTAGGCCGATAAGTCATCGTTTTGCTTATGTTTCTTCACGTCACGGTGGCGGTAGGTGTAGCCGGGAATGTCCTGCAAATGGAACGTATTGCCGGGAGGCGAGTAGCGGTAGATAAATCCGAATTGGTCGGTGATCCCGTTGACGCTCGTATAAGTGATCTCGCCATACAGATACATATGGAAGGGAACCCGCCCCTATGTGAGTATCGGACAGGAAAAGCTCATTCAGCACATTGTTTGTGATAGGGCCGCCGCGATCAAAAGCTGCAGGGCTAAGAGCATCGTCTGCCCCGAGCACCCGTTCAACGTCATTGATTTCTCCGGGATGGTAATGCGGAGTTGGCGGCAAGTTGCAAAGCCGGAGGCTCGCCCGAATCTCGTTTATGATGGCAGGAGTGCGTCCGAAATTCTTGATCGAGAATGCCGCTTCCGGAATTGGTCTTTTGTTGTCGGGCTTGTCAGCCCAATCGTGCGTCACCCCCACCAACGGTTTGGTGGCGGTGACGAACAAATACGGGCGCTCGATATCGAGCAAAGCCTTTTCGGCAATGTCGGCGCTGCGCTGGGTGTGCCTAGCAGCCTCTTTGGCGTAGTAAGCAGCGGCCATAGCAGCGGCGAGCGTGAAAGCACCCACGATAGCGCCAATGGTGGTCCAGTTCGCCGACTGTTGGGCAGCGTCGGCAGCGTTCCACTGGGCACACAGATCGGAACTGCGATCATCGTGACCTGCTTGGCATGGGTTAGTGTAACTTGGGGGTTCATTTGCCTGTTGGACTGGCGGAGGCTTGCCGCAACAGGGTTGCCTATGGTCTCTTGATGCTGTTCGAAATGTTGGGGCTGAGTGCTCTTGCGCTCGTCTGGCGGTAAGGCCGCCCCGAGTAAAACTACTCCGAAAGCCGCAATGAGGATGCCCCGATAGCGTCTAAGCATTGCAGTAAGAACGCAGCGCTAAAGCCCCCCGGCTTATTTTGTTGTTCAAATTACGCTCGGTTTCGTGAATGTCCATAGTCGCCAATTTTTCGGCGAGTTGGGCATAGGTAACGCCCTTCCGCTTCAACTCTGACAAAGGTTCTTGGCTTTCGTCTCGTATTCGACGGTCTGCGGGTCGTCCTTGCCTGCCATAGCCTCGCCTCAAAAAATATCATGACAGTCGGTGGTACAGGCCCCTGTATTTGGCGATACAAGCCCCGCATATAACCGGATATGATGACAATAGCCCCACACTTCCTCCTTTCCGCCGAAAGCCGCTCCCTTTCTCTGAAAGAGATTTACAAGGGTGGCGAGGAAAAGGCTTACGACGCGTTCAAGCGCCTTCGCTGGGCTTCGACTCAAGGCGAGCCTGTTTGCCGGAAATGCGGGTGCCTGGATCATTACGACATTCCGACCCGTCGCAAGTTCAAGTGCGCCGCTTGCGGGGGCGCAGTTCTCGGTTACGAGGGCACGATGTTCGCCTTGGCGCAAGCTGTCGTTTGTCGATCTGCTCGCCGCGATCTGCCTGTTTGTTAACGGCGCGAAGGGCATGTCGGCGGTCCAGTTCTCTCGCGATCTGGACGTGCAGTACAAGACCGCCTTTGTGCTGGCTCACAAGCTGCGCGAAGCCTGTCGGCTGAAACCAAGAACGAAACCCTTGAAGGCGAGGTCGAGATTGACGGCGCTTACTTTGGTGGCGTGGTGCGCGGCCCGGGCGGGGCCGGGTTGGACTGGGCGCACGCCTCTGGCGGCGGTTTTTTGGAGCAACATGGCGGGGATTGT
>NZ_JAMYUO010000040.1:0-43070 GCF_040323125.1 Mesorhizobium sp. M0062 | reverse complement strand
GAGGCCAACCGATACATCAACATGGACGACCTGCGCGAGCACAAGAAGCTCGCTCTGCGCCAAGCCGCATGACCAGCATCATGGCCGCCCCATTTTGCAAAACTTGACGCACACAACCGGCGGAGCTGCCTTGCCGAGCGCCTCGACTAGCTTGCGATCACGCCCTTTGCTCCTTTGCAATCGGGCGACGGCGCCCAGATGGGAGCAACATGACGAACGCGCCTTCGGCGCCTCTGAGCGCTTGCCGATGGCTGCCGAACAACAGACGCTCACCAATTTTTTCGTACAGTGAGCGCTGGAAAAATTGAGCTTCCGCTAGCCAGAGCAGGAAAGAAGCCAGAAGAGTGCCAAAGGCGTTTATCTCAAGGACCTAACTTCATACATCGATAAGCGACTGTCTGAAGTGCGCTCCTTCAGGCGTAGCTATCAGCAGCCCACCTGTGGCATCTTTGCGCTCGGAGTTTCAGCAATTCCTAGATGACTCACAAGATGCTAGCTCCCGTCCGCCATTCGTGCCCATTCCCAAAATACACCCGATTGCCCGCGCAGAACGGCGAACCCTTCTCGAGCACTGGCTCGCCTCAGAATGCCGCTGCCCCAGTAATGATCAACGTTTGGAAGATCGTGGCGCGTGGTCGTCTCAGTTTTCATCCCGCTCCTCGGTTTCCTCGGCAAGAATCTCCCTCTCCTGCTCAAGTCTTCGAATAAGGCGATCGAACTCTTTGACCCCAATCGCGCCAGTTGAAACGAGGTGAAAGCTGGCATCTTTCGACAGCATCCCTGCCCACTCGCGCTGATCGCCGTGCGGGCTCGCCACTCGCTCGACCCCCTTGGGTTTGGCATGCGGGTCGCCGGTCAGCACCGGTGGCCATGAAAACCAATCATCCGCGTACGGGACCTTGTACGACTCCTTTGCCCAATATCGGTCATGGTCGAACCGAGGAACCCGATCCATGTCCACGCCCAGATCGTTCAATCGCTCGTAGAATCCCGTGTAATTGAAGTTCTGCGGGTCACTGTGGCCGTCCGGAATCCCGCGATCGATTTCTATATGTGGCACGATCGTGAGAACTCGATCGACCGTACGGCAAGCGCCAATATAACAAGCCGCTAGGCTCGTGTACTGCGCCGAGTTCGGAGAGCCCCCCTCCTCGTAGTCTATTTCAATGTTAATTGCCTTGCCCTTAAGGTCGAACTTAGGCAGCTTTCCGTTCTTTGGCTTCAAGCCGGACTCTGCCTTCGTCGCCCACACGTTCGTCTCTTGGAATGGCCACAAATGGACCACCTCTCCCGTTTTGAAAATTACCGCGTGCGACTTGTTACGCTTTTTCCCAATCCAAGGCTTCACTGTGTCGTAGGTGAGCTTTCCGTTCACGGTCTGGTGGAGGATGAAGTGAGTGCGCCCGGCGCAACTGCCATCCATAAGGTCACAAGCGTCCTCGAGGTCAGCCAATGGATCTGTCGAAATATCGTTAATGCGCATGTCCCACTCCTAGCAAATAAATCCCCGATACTAGCATAGTAGCCGAGGCCGGCTCGTAGCCGCACGGTCCGTTACAAAGACTCCGCCTTAAAGACCGTCTATGCCAACGGATTGGCCGAAAGACGAGGGCACTCTCGAAACCTTCCTGCACAAGCTGAGGCTGGAACTGGGCGAAGCCAAGTGAGCCAACAAGCCCTGGCTTCGGCTCAAGATCACAGGCCTTTGTTTGCCGGACCCCTACGTGGCTCTCATGGTTGACCGCCAAACTAGGCTACAAGGCCAAACTCCGAGAGATCAATCCGGAGGCTGTAGTCCATCCCACCGTCGACGCACGCTTTGAGTTCAGCGACGTCCCGCAGTGCGCCGGGTTCGGACCTTACCGACTTCAGGCTCCACGCAACCACAAGAAGTTCGCTCATTTTTACATCGAAGAAGCCACTCCTATCTAACACCGGCGATTCCGGTCGAACATGATCAATCGCTGCCGCCAACCTGCGGCTGTTACTTGGATTTCGTACTTCTGCCGTCCTGGTTCTGAGCCCTCTTGGGCTTGGAGTTCAGCGGTACGTCGCGCCAATAATATTCCGCGTAGCGCGAGAAGGCCCAAATGAAGCTGGCGGTCAGCCAAACCAGGGAGATTAGGACAAGGGACAGAAGCAAATTCTGCCACCACGGAGAAATATCTGCCCATTGCCCTGGATCATACCTGTTCAGATCGGTGGAGGAGGAGGGAAGCGCGTTTTCGACATTAATCCCGATCCAGAAGACGATGTTCGAAACAATAAAGAGCGATGTGGCCAGGTAGAGCGTGATCTCAATCCGGTTCGATATTCGATCCGCGACGGTGACGTTGAGCTGATAGAAAAACTTGGAAAAGAAAGTCACGAGAAAAAGCGTTGTCGCGGCAATGACCAGCGCCGGCGCCAGACGCTTTATCCATGGATCGACCGCATCGATCGGGATGACGTTGAGATTGAATATCCAGTCCACGATCAGAGCGGTTCCACCGACTCCGATAGTGAAGACGAGAACCCGCGCGATCTTATCACCTTGCCGATAGAACCTTTGCAACTTTTGCCGCGCCGCATCGACATAACGGTTCGTGTCAAATCCATACTCGTCGAGGAAGGCTATGAGCGCCAGAATGATGCCGAAGAATGCATCGCCGAAGGATTTGCCGTAGACGCCGAAAAGCGCGTAAGTGATAGACACGGCTGCGACAGCCAGTTTCAGATTGAAATGTCTTGACCTGGGCGTAGCCGGTTTGGTCAGCAAATCGTTCACGGTTTCCCTCCGCTGTAACATTTCCCCGACAGCTCAGAATAAGCCGGTTAGATCGAATTGCAATTGCGCGATGACGGGACGGTGTCGGTAGTAAGTTGCAACCTTTTTGGACCTTACAACCTGAATGAACCGAATTCACGCCCCTGAAATCGCTCACCTGTTAAATACTCAGAACAAGCTCGTCATTCATTACGACGTTCATTGAGCAGGATTGTTGAGCATTACCCTTTCATGAGCCCTGAACTCACGTGTGCTAGTGTGCCAGGCCTCTTGTCGCTGACCGTTCAGCGACCAGCAGGCGCGGTCTTGTCAATCACAGCTGAAATCGCCTTCTGCCACACGCCGACGAGGTCACGCGCTTTCACTACCAACTTTGCTCAACGGAAATTCTGGATCACGTTTGAGCACATGCCAATCCGAATTTTCCGCAACGATCTCTTTGATAATACTTCCGGGGTCATCCTGAAGTCACTCGCCTAGCCAGCTCAGTTCGCGTCAACGTAGGCAGCGGCTCGATACCGCCCATAGCCGACCTTCACGAGCAGCCCTTCCTCGCACATCCGGGAGAGGTAGCACCGTGGGATGCCGACGTCGGTGAGATCGCGAGTCCGTACCTCGCCGCGTTCTTGCGCCAGAGCAACGGCGCGATTCCGGAGCGATGGTGGACGCCCACCTGCGAGGTGTAGCGCTTCCGCGCGGTCCCGATCACGTTTTCGCATTTGATGCGGCAGTGCCGCGTCCCGGAGTAGCGCTATGGCGAATTCGTATTTCTCAGATTCATCGATCCCGGAGAGCCAACTTCCAAAGATTTGGCCAATCGTGAGCATTGGCGGCGGCATAAGCCGCAGCTCTTTGTGCAGCAGGTGCGCGAGGTTGGCGGCTTCGGATTTGAGGACATTCCACGCACGGCAGTTTGTTCTGCCCAATTGAGCGCGGACATCGTGCCGCTCATCTACCATGGAAGCAGTCGAACGACGCGGCTCGCTGGCAAAGTGTTCGCCTGGCGCTTGCCCGATCTCATCGATTTCAAACACGGGAAGCTTCACTTCGAAACGCGCGAAACCTCTGTCGCACATAGTGGTGGACCCTTGGCGAGCAGCGCACCGCCATCATTAGGGGGACAAAGGAACTTGGAATCGCGCTTGTAACGACCCCGAACTTCGGTCTTCTGCTCGACAATCCGCGAACAGATGATCTTCACGCGATAAAGCGTATCGCCATCACATTCGAAGAATTCCAGCGTGAAGGGGTGGCCTGCGCACTCCATCCTAACGGCCGGACCTATCGGGACTTTGAGCGCTGGTCGAGACTTATTGCCGAGCGCTGTTTGGTGCAAGGCTGCAGCGCGTAGTTGTCGAGCATCAGCTCGCCATCATGACGGCGTCGTGCCGAGCGGTGCCGCCGCATGATGCCTCAACGTCGGGCTCACCACAAACAATGCTGTCCCCATTGAACGGAACTGTCGCGAAGCGAACAGTCGAACTGTAGCCGAACGTTTTCCGTTCGTGCTTGGGTGGATCCGCAAGGCAAAAACAAGGAAGTGCGAACCAAGGTCCGCCCGCACAATTGAGCTTCAAGCCGCAGCTGGTCGTCAGGCTGGCACGTCATTTGCGGTCGAATGCAGGACCCTTTGTGACGCCTACCTCTACCAGCTGAGTTGACTGTGATGATTGTACAAAATTTTGCATACCTCCATTTCGGCGAAAATTATATTATCGGCAGCTAAAACCAAATATTGGACAACAATCACCAGAGTACATTCTAGGATTTCCTTCAGGGCTTAGCTGACGGCACGGCAAAACTGCGCACGTTTCAAAGCTGTTCACAGAATCACTCGCGTCCATCACTTTATTATTAAAGCGGAGATCGACAATGACCATTAGGAGCCTCCTCCTCGGCTCAACTGCGGCACTGATTGCCGTTTCCAACGCTCGCGCCGTCAGCACCGCCGCCGAGCCTGACCCGACTGAGTACGTCAAGATCTGCGACGTCTACGGCTCGGGCTACGTCTACATTTCAGGCACCGAGACCTGCCTGCGAATCGGCGGCTCTGTCCGTTACAACGTCGGATTGTTTGACCACTCAAGAACCTCGGATGTGAGGACTGGTGAGCATCAGAGCGCGTGGCAAAACAACACACGCTTCACATTGAAAACCTGGACCGGCCAGGAGACCGAACGCGGGACGTTGAAGACCTACACCGAAACCCGCGTGAACTTCGGCAGCCACCAGACATCGGTTTCGGACAGTTCTCGGTCCTATGCCTTGAACGGAGGCAGCGGCCTGACTATCGCCTGGATTCAGCTTGGTGGCCTGCGAGTTGGTAAGGACCGGTCGGCTTTCGACATGTTTATTGGCTGCGCGGGTGATGTACTGAACCAGACGCCGGCTCCGTACGGCGCTTTCGATACCAATGTGGTTCAGTACTACTTGGACGCAGGGAACGGCTTTTCGGCCGTGGTTTCGCTGGAACAAGGCTCGGACGTGGTCGGCACAATCGACAGCTACGCTCCCCACATAGTAGGCGGCTTGAAATACGCACATGGCTGGGGAGCGATCACCGGCGTTGCAGCTTATGATAGCAACTACGAATCGGTGGCCGCCAAGGTCCGTGTCGACATCAATGTCACCAACGAACTATTGCTATCCGGAATGTTGGGCTACGGTTCCCATGGCCAGCTCAACTACGGCTCGACGAATTCGGTAGACGCTCATGGTCGCGGTTTCTATAAACCTTGGGGTGGGAACTGGGCTTTCTGGGCTGGCGCCGGTTACGAGCTCACCGAGTCAGCTTCGTTCAACCTTCAGCTCTCGGGTGATCAGCTCAACAACTATGGTGTCGCTGCGAACGTCGCCTATGCGTTCCTTCCCGATTTCACAGTTACGGCTGAACTCGACTATGACCGCTACGGAGGCTCCGCCGTCGGAAAGGTGAAAGCTTCCGAAGTGAACTGGACCAATGCCAACAAGAAGAGCAGTGTCGGCGGTATCCTGCGTTTCGAACGCTCATTCTAATGCGATGAAGCGTTGAGCTCCGAGGTCCAGTTGATGCGCGGACATTCCCCCTACATTCCGTTGATTGATGCATGCACGGCTCGGACGGCCGTCGTACGCGGCGACCGTCATAGAGCTCGGGTTTGACGCCGTGCTCCTGAACACGGCGGTTCCGAGGGCGGCCGATCCGGTCGGCATGGCGCGTGCGTTCGGCAAAGCGGTCGATGCCGGTCGTGAAGCTTTCAGCTCGGGAATGCTCGAACGGCGCTACCCACCGACGATCGGCAGGGCCGTCTTCTCATGAAGTCGTGGACGTGCCGGCTGGATTGACCGGCTGGTGCCGCTCGGCGTCCGTCTGGTGCAGCTCCGGATAAAGGATATGGACGAGAAAGGACTGCAGACGGAAATCCGACGCGCGAACGACGCCTGCGCGGTCCATGGTTGCCAAGTGAGTCAACGACATTTGGCGCACGGCAATCGAGGAAGGCTGCGACTTCGTCCATCTTGGTCAAAAGGATTTGGCTGCCGCCGATGCTGGCGATGAAATACGTCGGATTGAAGCTCGGCCTGTCGATCCACGATCACACCGAACTGGAAACGGCGCCAGTGGCGGAACCGGAGTATGTGGCGCTCGCCCCAGTCTATCCAACAGCCTCAAGAAGATGAATGGGCGTCGCGAGGACTCGAGCGGATCAGCGGTGGAAGCACCAGGTCGCGCCGATCCCATTGGTCTGCATCGGCGGCCTCAACCTGACCGTCTCGAAGGCGTTTTTTGAGGCTGGCGCGGAAAGCGCAGCCGTGGTCACCGACTTTGCGCTGAACGACGCCCCAGAAGCGCGCACGCGAGAATGGATCGAAAGACCAGAGCAATGGCGCCGAGGGAACAGAGTGGCCGCCACCAAGATCGGCATGCTCGCAACGGCTGAGATCGATCGTCGCTGCGGTTGCCGCTGTGCTGCGCGAATATCCGCGCACCGACAATCCAGATCCGGTGCTGGCTTCCACGTCAGGCCGAGCGTTCTTGAAGCAAGCGCCATCCCGCATCATGAAGTAGCATCTGATGCCGCTTTGCCGTGTCGACACCCAATGTCATTGAACTGGCGCTTCTTGCCGGCTCAGTGCTACCGGTGAATGAGGCCGGCGCGCTTCAACAAGGACCACAAGCCACCCCGTCTGCTGGACTCCTCCAAATTCGAAACACGGATGGTTACTATCCAGACAATTGATTTTATCAATTTGCGACAATACCGCATAGCGGCGCCGGCGGAATGATCACCGGTAGCAAGACGAGCTGTTTCGTTGGCCTGTAGGACGCGCACCGCGACCGAGGTACAAGCCAGCCCGTCTGCGGCCATGTTCGGATCGGGCGCATCGGTGCGCCGATGAGATTGCCGGCGGAACGTTCTATTCGTACAGCCGTGACGGCAGTCATCTCACCGGCGCCATCCTGCCGATGGATGGCCGGCAGTCGGTGCAGCATGGGCTGACACTGTTCGGAATGAAGCCGCTCGCGATTCGGACGGTTGAAATGGAGGACATTAGCGTGGAACCGATCAGTCTCGACGAACTTCTGGCCAGCGTCGGCAAGGAAGTCGGCGTGTCGCCGTGGCGGGTGGTCTCGCAGCAGATGATCGACCAGTTCGCCGAGGCCACCGATGACCACCAGTTCATCCACTGCGATCCGGAGCGCGCCAAGCGCGAGACGCCGTTCGGCGGCACCATCGCACATGGCTTCCTGTCGCTTTCGCTTTTGTCGGCGATGACTTTCGAGACCATGCGGCCGCTCGAAAACTGCAAGATGGGTGTCAACTATGGCTTCGAATCGCTGCGCTTCCTGGCGCCGGTGAAAACCGGATCTCGCATCCGCACCCGTTTCGTACTGGCCGACGTCAAGGTCAGGCCGTCGGGCTGGGTGCAGACGGCGCTGGGCGTGACGATTGAGATCGAGGGCTCGAAAAAGCCGGCGCTGACCGCGCGCTGGTTGACGCTGACGCTGATCAAACGCCAGCCGGAGGCGGCCTGAATTGCTCAACGAGCATCAGCAGAGACGATCTTCACGTGCCGGGGCGATGTAGGCGACTAGCGCACCGATCGGCAACGCGGCCACGGGGTCGGCTAGATAGAGTGGCAGGAATGCCTAATCGGGGCTCCGACTCGGAAGGGGCTTCGATGTATCGGAAGCGCCTCGGCTTTCGGCGCTGCATTCCTTCTTCACGAAGGTCCATGGAGAATTCCCGACCACGGGGTCGAAAGATCGGCTTGTGATCGGAGTGGGCAGATCCTCCCCGACTGAATCTGCCAATAGGGTGTTATCGAGTCAACCGGGTCGAACTTGAGGTCGCGGGTGTCGCTGATCGGCTGCTCGTCGAGCTCGAGAGCTGCCAGCTAAAGGAAGAACACGGCTATGAAGAGCTCCGCAGTTGATGTGGATGCCCAGAGCTGGGAGTGCAGACCGACGAGTTCCCAGCGGGCGAACTTGCCATTGGTAGCGCGCCAGACCAGTGGCGAGAAACCCTCGATGAGAAGGCCCCCGAGGCGCACGCGGGATGGACTACAGTGGCGTTTGGCGAGAGGGCCTTCGAAGACGAGAGCGAGTGTAAGATGGACGAGCTCGACACGCGTATCGCGCAGTCCCTGCGATCGCGCCTTGTTCGCGGCGCTCGTGCGTGCGAACTGTTGGTAGATCGAGCTGACTAGATGAACGGGATGGCATTAAAGCGGAACTGGAAGAGACGTCCCTGGCCGAACTAAGTAAGATCAATCCAGCCATCGCTAAAGGTAGGCGAACACGAGACGTTCGGACTCCGTGCCGCTGAAATCCTCAAATTGAAACGGCCGGACCGTTGGAGCTATCATCACCCGCTTGGCTTCCAGAGCTACGGAGCGGGTTGATTATCTGAACGTCCTCGAAGTCCTTTTCATTGTCGGTCACTACGACACACTCGTTGGCTTCGGCTACAGCGGCAATGATTGTGTCTAGGGCGCTCCGCGAACGGCCTCTGGCTTTGCCGTTGGCCATCAGCCGCGCCCACACGAGGCCAGCTTTCTCGTCGAACGATAGCACGCGGCCAGCGAACAGCGCTTGCGGGCCTTCGGAGCCCTCGAACCAAGTTTCAAGGCTGCTGCGCTTTTTCCCCTTCGGCTTCTCTAGGATGCCTCGGCGAATTTCGGCGACAGTAAGCGAAGCAATGAAGAGGTCTTCGTCCTTCTGCGCGCCCATCCAGGCCAGCAACGAGCCCGAAGGCTCCGGCTTTATGACGTTGCTGATGATATTGGTATGAAGAAGGTAGCGCGTCACAGGTCGATCTTGCGCCCCTCTTCGCGCGGCCGGCTGAGGTCGAGATTGGAGCCAACCAGAGGCGAGCGACGCAACGCGGCGAGAATGCTGCCCGCTTTCGGTGGCTCACCCGCCACGGCTTGCTGTATGGTCCGACGAAGCTGTCGGGCATCCGGCCCGCTCTCCGTTAATTTTCGGGCAAGAGTTCGCAGTAGATCGCGGTCTGCGTCGAAGGCCTGGATCTCGAACCGCGCGATGCCGCGCTCAGCCAGGCGAGAGCGATAATTCTCGATGGCTCTCTTCTGTGCAGTGTTGCCCATCGCGTGCCTCCGTTCTCTATCCGGATATATAGCCATGGCTTCTTCGGAGCACAAGGTGCCCCGTCATCGGCCAGCACTGGCTCCTGCGCGACGCGCGTTATTGATAGAATTCCAGTTTGTCGAAGCACTGTGACTTGGCATCATTGTCGCGAAACGGAGTATTTCGCGTCAGGACAGGAACGCGATCATAGCGCGCCGAAACGGCAACAGCCGAAAAGCTTCGTGTGGTCGCCGGCGCGGCCCGCGAATCGGCTGTGTCTGCGTCGCCGAAGCCCGATCGACGCTTCGTCAATCTGGTCCGGCTGCTGGCGCGACAGGCCGCACGGGATTTCGTTCAAGCCGAAACGGATAGCCAGACGCGAGACCGCGTCCCGGAGTAAGGGGCCGCCTCATGAAGGTCGTGCTTGGCGCTCGCTACTCAACTGACAATCACCGAGACGCCTCGATCGAGGATCAGTTGCGGCTCTGCTGCTTGCGTGCTGAAAAGCAAGGCTGGACAGTCGTCGACAGCAATACCCACCGCGCGAT
This sequence comes from Mesorhizobium sp. M0062, assembly GCF_040323125.1. NCBI lineage: Bacteria > Pseudomonadati > Pseudomonadota > Alphaproteobacteria > Hyphomicrobiales > Phyllobacteriaceae > Mesorhizobium > Mesorhizobium sp. M0062. Next base: position 33,184 of record NZ_JAMYUO010000040.1, on the reverse strand, counting down.
CTGCGGCGGGTCGCTGTTGCGTCCCGGCCTTCAGGAGCTGATCAGCGATACGATGCAGGGCAAATTCCTGATCGTGCTCGCAGAGGCGATGGATCGCCTGACCATGACCGCTGCAAACCGGAGCAGGCTAGGCTGGGCAAACGTTGCAACAGATCCTTCAAGGAAATTCATAGACTCTTAGCAACTCCGGCTCGCTGTGAATGGTAGGCTTATTGCAACGTCTGAGGTCAGTGGTTCCAAACCGTGGCCCCGCTTGTCTTCGACTGGCCGAACTGCTTGCAATTTCGGCTAAAGGCAAGAAGAGCGCCCATTTGTTTGTTCGACACAGGATATCGACGGTCGTCACGGCCACCGAGATTTGTCCGGTCGTTGGACAACCCTTCGAAATCGCAACTTCTGCGGAGAACGCGAAATGAGAAATTCGGTAGGACTTGGTCCTGAGCCATGATGACACTGGTTAGTCGCCTACGCATGGCAGCGCATCCTGACCGCCTTCGAATCCTGGGCCTTTGTGCGCATGCGGACCTAACTGTCTGCGAGCTAGCGGAGATTCTGAGCGTGTGTCGAGAGCGGGTTGCGCGACACGTCCGGCTGCTCGCCAGAGCCGACTTTCTTTGCTGCAACGAACAGCCTCCGTGGCGCTCGTACCATCTCAACGCAGGATCCAACGACGGCGGGCTGGTTCAATTATTGGTCGATCTCCTGCCCCATCGCGACGGCTATCATAAACAGGACCTGCAGCGGCTCGAAGCGGTACGAGACACGCGGCCGAAAAGGACCGCGTGCTTGATCGTGAAATAGGTCAATCCAATTGGAGCGCGAAGCTACCATGGACAACTCCGCAGACGGCGCAATCGCACAGCCGGACACCCACGGGCGGTCTTCCTTGGCCGCGGTTGATTGCCGCGTCCACGAGCTGCTTCTGAGACAGGAGCGGCAGGAGCGGACGACCCTCAAGCTCATCGCCTCAGAGAACTTTGCGTCCTCGGCCGTGCTGGAAGCGAACGGCTCGATTTTCACGAACAAGTACGCCGAGGGGTACCCCGGCGCGCGCTACTACGCTGGAAACGAGATCGTTGATGAGCTTGAGGATCTGGCCATTGGGCGCCTGAAAACGCTATTTGGCAGCGAGCATGCCAACGTCCAGCCTTATTCCGGCTCGCCGGCCAACCAGGCTGTCTATCGTGCGCTTTTGAGTCCCGGTGACAAAGTCATGGGCTTGCCCCTTCCGGAAGGGGGCCATCTGACTCATGGTTGGGCCATCAACTTTTCCGGAACTGACTATCAACGCGTGCCCTATGGACTAGATGAAAAGACACAGCAGATTGACTATGACCGCTTGCGCGAGACAGCCAAGCGGGAACGGCCGCGGCTCATTTGGGTCGGCGGAACCGCTTACCCGCGTGTCTTTGACTACGCGGCAATGGCAGAAATTGCCCTGGAAGCGAACTCCTATCTCGTAGCCGACATTGCGCACATCAGCGGCCTGATTGCCGCGGGAGCGCACCCGAATCCCGTGGGCCATTGCGACGTGGTCAGCAGCACGTCCCACAAGTCGATCCGCGGTCCCCGCGGTGGCTTCATTTTGTCAAGGAACGAAGATCGCTATCAGGCCCTGTATCATACAAAGAGCAAATACAATCTCGCCAGACGAATAGACCGGGCGGTCTTCCCTCACCTGCAAGGCGGACCTCACATGAATGCCATCGCTGCGCTAGCGGTTGCCTTGCACGAAGCCGCGAACCCGTCCTTCCGAGGCTACGGCCAACAGACGGTCAAGAATGCCAAGGCTCTGGCACATGCACTGCTTGAGCGAGGTTATGACCTGGTTACCGGGGGGACGGACAATCACATGCTGATCCTTGATCTTCGCGATCGGCCACTATCGGGCAAGGCCTATGCCGAGCGACTAGCAAAGGCAGGGATCATCACAAACTTTAATATGGTGCCTGGCGACCCGCGGCATCCGGCGGTCACAAGCGGAATTCGCCTGGGGGCGCCAGCAGTGACGTCAATGGGCATGCGCGATGTGGAAATGGTGCAAATTGCTGGCTTCATTGACTCCGTCCTCCAGCGGCCAGACGACGAAGATCTCCATGCCTGCGTGCGAAGAGACGTTGCCGACTTGTGCGCTGCGTTCGAGGTCCCGGGCATCTCCGACAAGTAAGGTGGGCCAAGCAAAATGCCCATACCACATCCAACATCCGAAGCGAGGTATTCATGGCTAGGCAGTTCGTGTTCTCTTCCGAATCGGTTGGCGCGGGGCACCCGGATAAGTTGGCCGACAACATCTCGGATGCCATCCTCGATGCCATCCTCCGCACGGATCCCAAGGCGCGCGTCGCCTGTGAAGCGTTGGTAAAATCAGGGATAGTCGTTCTGGCTGGCGAGATCACCAGCGATGCCCAGGTGGATTACAGCCAAGTTGCGCGCGATACGATTCTCGACATTGGGTACGACGACGAGGCCGTCGGCTTTGACGGCCGGCGTTGCTCCGTCGTTCATGCCCTCACCGAGCAGTCGCCCGACATCAGCCAAGGCGTTGACGAGGGAAGAGGGCAAGACCTCCAGCAGGGAGCGGGAGATCAGGGCCTCATGTTCGGCTACGCATGCCGCGAAACCGATACCCTGATGCCTTTGCCGATCCAGCTCGCTCATCGCTTGACGAAACGGCAGGCGTATGTCCGGAAGGCACAACAGCTTGGCTGGTTGCGTCCTGACATGAAATCCCAAGTCTCAGTGCGCTATGAGGGGTTGCGCCCGGTCGCCCTGGATACCATCGTCGTGTCGACGCAACATGACGAGCAGGTCTCGCAAGAGACTGTCCGCGAGGGCGTCATTGAGGAAATCATAAAGCCTGTCCTGCCGACCCACCTGGAGACGGAAGGCATCAGAATTCTGGTCAACCCGACGGGGCGGTTCGTAGTCGGCGGGCCGCGCGGCGACTGCGGTCTCACTGGACGCAAGATCATCGTCGATTCCTATGGCGGGATGGGTCGTCATGGCGGCGGCGCCTTCTCGGGCAAGGACCCGTCCAAGGTTGACCGCTCGGCTGCCTATGCAGCCCGCTATGTCGCAAAGAACATCGTCGCTAGCGGACTTGCGGACGTGTGCGAGGTGCAGCTTGCTTACGCAATCGGTGTGGCCAGTCCGGTTTCCGTCATGGTCAACACGTTCGGGACAGCCAGGGTTGAGGAAAGCAGGATCGAGCGCCTCATTCTTGAGTTGTTCGATCTCAGACCGAAAGGCATTATCAAGATGCTTGATCTCTTACGCCCTATATATCGCAATACAGCGACCTATGGCCATTTCGGCCGTGAAGAGCCTGATTTCACCTGGGAGAAGACAGACAGGGCGGACGAATTGCGTCGCGAGGCAGGACTCGCCGCCCCGTGAGAGCCGCCGGCGAACGGATTGGCAAGCGGAAAGCCCATTTCCACCGGGCAGACCCGCGCCTGGCAGGCGTGGCGAGAAGCCGGCTCGGGTTTTTTGGCGGAGACATTGATGCCGGATTATGACGTGCTTTGCATCGGCAATGCCATTGTCGACATCATCGCCCAGTGCGACGAGGCATTCCTCGAGATCAACGGCATCATCAAGGGCGCGATGAACCTGATCGACACGCGCCGCGCCGAACTGCTCTACAGCCGCATGGGCCCGGCGATCGAGGCCTCCGGCGGCAGTGCCGGCAACACGGCGGCCGGCGTAGCCAGCTTCGGCGGACGCGCCGCCTTCTTCGGCAAGGTCTCCAACGATGCGCTGGGCGAAATCTATGCGCACGATATCCATGCACAGGGTGTCGCCTTCGACACCAGGCCGCTCAAGGGCGAGCCGCCGACGGCGCGCTCTATGATCTTCGTCACGCCCGACGGCGAGCGCTCGATGAACACCTATCTCGGCGCCTGCGTCGAGCTTGGCCCTGAGGATGTCGAGGCCGACAAGGCATCCGGCGCCAAGGTTACCTATTTCGAGGGCTATTTGTGGGATCCGCCGCGCGCCAAGGAGGCGATCCGGCAGACGGCGAAGCTCGCACACGAGGCCGGACGCGAAGTGTCGATGACGTTGTCGGATTCGTTCTGCGTCGACCGCTACCGGGACGAGTTCCTCGAGCTGATGCGCTCGGGCACTGTCGACATCGTCTTTGCCAACAGCCACGAGATCAAGTCGCTCTACCAGACAAAATCCTTCGACGAGGCCCTGGCTCAGATCCGCAAGGACTGCAAGATTGCCGCCGTCACCCGTTCCGAAAAAGGCTCGGTGATCGTGCGCGGCGACGAGACCGTGGTCATCGAGGCGACCGCCATCAAGGAGTTGGTCGACACCACCGGCGCCGGCGACCTCTACGCCGCCGGTTTCCTGCATGGCTACACGCAGGGCCGCAACCTCAAGACCTGCGGCGACCTTGGCTCGCTGGCGGCCGGCCTGGTGATCCAGCAGATCGGCCCAAGGCCAAGGCAGAATTTGCGCCGCGAGGCGGAAGGGGCTGGGTTGCTGTAGATGCGCCGGCAACTAACCAGCCGCCCTACTGACGCGATGACCGCAGTGGCGGAACTGTGTCAAAGCTCGCTGATAGCGACAGCCATTCGCTTCGGAGAACTGACCCATGCTGCTGCCGTGAAGCTCGCTGGAGGAGCGGTGCAAGGCGTGCTTGCCATGACGGCATTCACCGTCATCCAGATCGTCACCAGCATTTTCCAGAAGCTCAGCTTGGGGAAGGCCAGTAAGGTTCCTGAGGTAACGGAGAACTCGCGGCGTCCGTCGGACTTGACTTGCGATCACGTCCCACGATGCCGAATGCGGGCAGCAGACTGAATATTTCACAATGCTAGACAAAGGCGTAAAAGCGCGATCACATAGCGACATAAACATTTCGTTATGCGTCATTGACAAAAGAGCGAACAGCTGTGATTGTCTGCGTGTCGTGGTTCTCGCGTGCGGCGCTGCCGCAGCGGAGCTAAGAGGGAAGCCGGTGCGATGCCGGCGCTGCCCCCGCAACTGTTAGCGGCGAGCCAACCCCAATCATGTCACTGAGGCGAATACCCTCAGGAAGACGGGTAGAGGCTATGACCCCGCGAGCCAGGAGACCTGCCACGCGAATTACGTCCACGGGCGGGGTGTCTCGGTGGCCGCTGCAACCCGGCGTTGATGCCGGCCTGCTAGCGCCTTCCTTGTCACCGACGCCCCAATCATCGGGGTATGACATGACTGTCTCTCAGCAAATTCCTGTAGCAACGCTCGGCATGCCGCGCTTCGGTCGTCGGCGAGAACTGAAATTCGCGCTTGAAAGCTACTGGTCCGGAACATCGTCCGCTGGCGACCTTCTTGCGACGTCGAAGGCGCTCCGAGCCGCTAGCTGGGAAGAGCAGCGCGATCGCGGCGTGTCGAAAATCCCGTCGAACGACTTCTCGCTTTACGACCATGTGCTCGACACCGCAGCCATGGTCGGGGCCGTTCCATCCCGTTACGGCTGGAATAGCGGCGAGGTCCCACTTGACATCTACTTCGCAATGGCGCGCGGCTACCAGGGTCAGACGCAGGATTGTGGACACGCTGGTTACCAGGAGGAGGCTCATGGACCTGGTGTAACCGCGATGGAAATGACCAAGTGGTTTGACACCAACTACCACTACATTGTGCCGGAACTCGATGATGATCAGACGTTCGCCCTCTCGTCATCGAAGCCGGTCGATTACTTCCTCGAGGCTAAAGCTCTCGGCATTCACACACGCCCAGTCATCCTTGGACCCATCACCTTCCTCAAGCTGGCGAAATCGCGTGCCGAAGGGTTCGGTCCCATCGCGCTCCTACCGCGGCTGCTGCCGGTTTACGAGCAGCTTCTGGAGAGGCTGAATCTGTCGGGAGCCGACTGGGTGCAGATCGATGAGCCAGCGCTTGTCCTCGATCTGAACCCGAACGAACGAGCTGCGTTCGAATTCGCCTATGGCCAGCTGTCGAAAGCCGCGCCCGAGCTGAAGATCATGCTGGCTACGTATTTCGGGTCGCTGGGAGACAATCTCGAAACCGCGGTTTCTCTGCCCCTGGCCGGCCTGCATATTGATCTCGTGCGCGCTCCCGAGCAGCTGGAAACGGTGGGTCGGCTCGCTCCGAAGGATCTGGTGCTCTCGCTCGGCTTGATCGATGGCCGCAACGTCTGGCGTGCGAACCTGCCCGCCATTCTCGACCGCATCAAACCGATCGTCGCCGGCTGGCCCTTGGACCGCGTCGAAATCGCGCCTTCTTGCTCGATGCTGCATGTGCCGATTGACCTGCGCATGGAGACGGAACTCGAGGCCGACATCAGGTCGTGGCTCGCCTTCGCGGCCCAGAAGACCGACGAGCTGGTCTTGCTGGCCCGGGCCCTTTCCAAAGGCAGGGATGCGGTGGCAGCCGCGTTGAAAGCTTCTGCCGAGGCTGCCGCCACTCGCTTGACGTCCACGAAGATCCATGACCCGCTTGTTGAGGGGCGGATCGCCAGCATTGACCATAGCATGAAACGACGAGAGAGCGCTTTTGGCGAGCGCTCCAGAGTCCAGGCCGGCACGCTCGGGCTGCCGCCGTTCCCGACGACGACAATCGGGTCCTTCCCGCAGACGCCGCAGGTACGCCGCGCGCGGTCCGCTCATGCGAAGGGCCAGCTCAGTTATGTCGACTACGAGATTTTCCTGAAGAAGGAGATCGAGTCAGCAATTCGTTGGCAGGAAGAGATCGGGCTGGACGTGCTGGTGCACGGTGAGTTCGAACGAAACGATATGGTACAGCATTTCGGCGAGCAGCTGTCCGGCTTCGCCTTCACTCAGCATGCCTGGGTGCAAAGCTATGGGTCGCGCTACGTGCGTCCCCCCATCATCTTCGGGGACGTATCGAGGCGCAATCCGATGACGGTGCGCTGGTGGCAATTCGCCCAGTCGCTTACGGAAAAGCCTGTGAAGGGAATGCTCACAGGCCCAGTGACCATTCTCAACTGGTCCTTTGTTCGAGACGACGTACCCCGCTCCGAAGCCTGCCGCCAGATCGCGCTCGCCATCCGCGACGAAGTGACGGATCTCGAAAGGTCCGGCGCAAGGATGATCCAGATCGATGAGGCCGCGTTTCGCGAAGGATTGCCACTGCGCCAATCTGACTGGAAAGCCTATCTCGACTGGGCTGTCGAATGCTTCCGGATCGCTTCAACGGGTGTAAAGGACGCGACTCGAATCCATACCCACATGTGCTATTCGGAGTTCAACGAGATCATCGACGCGATCGCTGGAATGGATGCGGATGTCATTTCGATTGAGACGTCGCGCTCCAAGATGGAACTGCTGGACGCCTTCACGAGCTCCAAATATCCGAACGAGATCGGTCCCGGCGTCTATGACATTCACTCACCACGTGTGCCGGAGGTCTGCGAGATTTCGGACCTAATCATGCTTGCCCGCGAGCGACTGTCCGACGGCCAACTGTGGGTAAACCCGGACTGTGGCCTCAAAACACGCAAGTGGGAGGAGGTCCGCCCTGCCCTCATTAACATGGTCGCTGCAGCGCGCGCGCTCCGGGAGAAAGTGGCCTGAGGCTTCTCCTTCCTCACGGTGTGGTGAGCTACCGGCTGGCTCCTGTCGGCCGTGAACATGCCAAACCGGCACACTCTTGGAAATGAGCCACTCGGCGCAAATGTGCAATTTCCCTCCGGCACGTGTCTTAATCCCGCAGAAATATAAATGTGGCACTACGCTATAATATTGGTTCCTTGGGGACATACAGGCCCCGCGCCTCGAACACTACGAACACGCGTCGTTTCTCAAAGTAGACTGCTTGGCGCGTTCGCTCAGGCAGCGACAATATATGGTGCTGCGTCTGTCCGCCCCCAGTTGATCGCGCAGACTACGGGCGAGGTAGGGTTCGGGTATCGCTAGCGTCCCGCCAATTCGGAGATGGACGTCGCAATTCGTGTCGCCAAGTAAAAATCGCCAATCATTTTCGATTGCGAGTCCGCAGCCAGTTGGCCCTTATTTTCCTGAGATCTGCGTTACAGGCCGGGGCGTTGTCGCCGTTTCTGAGGGTAAGATGGGATAGGCGACGTCAGGTGCCTCTCCGGTCAGCGAGTTGAGGAAGGCAACAAGCAGGTCAACTTCTTCGTCCGCCAGTACTACGCCGAGCTGGGTGGTCCCCATAATGGCGACGGCCTGTTTCAGATCCCAAACCTTGCCCGAATGAAAGTATGGCGCGGTGAGTGCAACGTTGCGCAGCGGCGCCACGCGGAAGACATAGGAATCGTCGGCTGCATTGGTGACCTCAAATCGGCCCTTGTCTTTGTCCGGCAGGACTTCGGCGCTGGGCGGTTCTACGAGGCCGAATGGGTAATAGGCTTGCCCACCAACGTTGATGCCGGCATGGCAGGACGAGCAGCCTTTGTCCATGAAAAGCACCAGGCCCTGTTTCTGTTCGGAAGTCATGGCAACCTCATCACCATTCAGGAAGCTGTCGAACGGGGCAGGTGTGACCAGTGTCGCCTCGAAGGCTTCGATCGCCTTGGCGAAGTTGTCGAAGGTGACCCGATCGGCTTCAGCCGGAAAAGCTGCATCGAACCACTCGACATATTGCGGCATGGACTTGAGAGTGGCGATGAGTTGGCCCGGTGTATTGGCCATTTCGATCCCGGCTTGGACCGGTCCCTTCGCCTGAGCCTTCAGGTCTTCGGCACGACCATCCCAGAACTGGGCGATATTGAAGACAGCGTTCAGTACAGTCGGCGCGTTGCGCTGTCCCTTCTGCCAACCATGGCCAATCGAGGTTTCGTGATTGTCGTCGCCGCCGGTGGCCAGGTTGTGGCATGAATTGCACGACAAGACGCCTGACGCCGAGACGCGTGGATCGAAGAACAGTGCCTTGCCGAGAGCGATCTTTTCCGGGGTGATCGGGTTATTGGCGACTGTCGGCGTGGTGGATGGCAAAGCCGTGAAGGTGGCCAATGCCGTATCTCTGAGGTCGGTGGGGATCCAATCCGCAGCAAAGGCGGTGGGTGCCAGCAAGGTGACAGCCATCGTACTGAATAGGATTTTCATAATTGGTCTTCCTGCGTCGTCCACGCAGTCATTATGCGATCTGCGGCTCATGAACGCCCTGAGCTAGATCAGCTTGAGGGAGAGGACGGGGTCTCACACCTGTTTTCGCAGCTGAGCTGGGACCCTCTTGGAAGTGATCGCTCTTCTCGATTGGACTTCAGGGAGGAGGAGTATCCCTGGTTGGCAACCGGTTTTATGCATCAAAGCACGCCCTGAGGGCGGCTTCGTAGATTCGGTCACTGCGATCTTCCAGCCAAGGTTGAGAAAGTCGACAGCATCCGCAAAACTGGCAATCTCTTGCACGATGTGCGCTGCACGCCTTGCGAAAAGTGAGCTTCTGAAACGTCAGGGTTCATTCGTTCCTCCTGACCTGCTGATTACGCAATCGGCCTTGTCGACACCCGCCGACTGCACATTGTGATGTCACCAGCGATGGCGGTTTCAACACCTAAGCAGCGACGGTCTATACGACAGTATGGATCTCGTATCGGAATAGGCGTTCCGCCTTGGTGGACCGTCACACCGGCATATAGCTCCGCTTCTACGAACATCCCATCACGCCAGGAAAGACATGGCCAACACGCGCAGTATCGCCAATCTAGCCCTTTGTGTCGACGGCGCCGCGCTTGAGCAGGTCCACCCGCTGTAACTGCCTCACCTTGATCCACAGATCCTAGGCGCCGACCACGTTGTCGTCATCATTTGACGGGCGGGGGGCATTGGCCCATAAGCGAGCCAACGCAAACTGTGCGGTTGCCAATGCGTACTGAAGTGAATTGCAATGATCTTCGGTTTGCGAAACACGCACTTCCGACGCAGCTTGCGTTGACAGAGGCGGTTTTAGGCGCAATAGCACTTCCGCTGGCCTATTTAGTGGAGTTCCATTGTGGTTCGGCCAAGGGCGCGGGGCGCCGGACCGGCCACTTGTAAACCTAATCAAAGAGAGAGAGACCCTGCATGGAAGAAATCTTACCGCGCATCGCCACTGGTGCCGGCATCGGCCCGGCTCTCGCAGAGAAGGCCGTAGGGTTAATGCTGGGTTTCCTGCGGAGCCACGCGGCCGACGGTCCCGGCGCGCGCATGATCGAGGCCATTCCGGGAGCTTCGGAATTAGTAGCGAAGTATCATGGCGACGACCCAGAGGGTGGCGGCCTTATGGGGCTCGGGCAGCAATTGATGGGTGAGGGTCTCAGCATGGCAAAGATCGCCGCCCTCGCCAACGAGACGATCGCCTGCGCCAAGGAACATGCCGGCGACGAACTCGTGGACGAGGTCCTCAATTCCGTTCCTGGCCTTCCCCAGTTCGTCTGATCAGCGGCAGCCGGGGGCGCATGACCTTGTGCGCCCGTGCCGGCCCGTCTGCGCAGCAGGCATTCTCCGCCGAGCGCTCCGCACCGATCTCGCCAGACCACCAACCGCCGGGCACGCGAAGCGAGCGTTGGATTAATTCATTCGTCTGTTGCAAAATCAACTTCAGGCGATTCGATGTGTATAATTTCTGGCGGTAAGGGTTTATCCTGAACGCTTTCGATGAAGCCCGCGAGATAGGCAAACGTATTGTATTTCTCGAGGACTAGCCGCTTCGCCTCTCTTATTGCGCCGCGACGTTCCTTCCAGAGGTCTGAGTTGATAATTTCTTGAATTTTTTGGATTACGTTCTTGTCCTCTGGGTCAATCAGAACCATAGAGTCCGAAGGGAAGAACCTCGTGATTGCCGGGCTGCCGTAATAGATCGGCATTGTTTCAGCGACGAAGCAGTCCATAAGCTTCTCTGTAAAATAGTAATCAGCACGAGTATTCTCGAACGCTATACTGTAGCGATAAGGTGCGAGTGCGTTCCATTTATCTCCAATCAGCCGAAAACCTCGGCCGAACAGGTCAAAATCGAGCTCCTTTCTTAGCCGTTCCAGAAACGCCAGCCGATACCGATGTCCTTTAAGCAGGGCGATGTTACTGGTAATCCATGAGAGCCGAAGTGGCTTATCCATGGCTTCGCTGACCAGAAGTTGGTCATATGTCTTGTTTACAGACCAAGACCGAGTGATCGGTGGAGACAAAACGAATCGGCGAGCTGCATTCTGCCGAGCAACCAGCTCTGCGTCAGACGTTAGGACGATAGTATTTTTCCCCTGCCCTTCATGAAATGCACGATGAGCTTTCGTCGGCGGTTCGCCGATTGCAAAAATTGTCCTGTTGGGGCTCGCCTCGATATCAACAGGGAGCCCAAAAAGAGAAGCAGAGTTAAAGACAATATGCCAATCGGGCACGAAGGATGTCGTGCGTACAAAAGCGACATTGTTCCAGATTCCACTGCCCTTTGGAGTGAGGTGGTGGATTGCATCATCCAAAACGCCCCAAGAATCTAGACATGTAGCAACAATGGGCGCCGGGCGTTCCGTCAACAATTTGGCCGACAAAGCAGTTCCACTCCCTTCACTCGCGAAGGTACTCAATCGCCATTCAGGATTGCGGTAACATCGGGCAGCATAAACCTTCCGGGACCTGCTGTCGAGGCAATTGTCGCTTTGCACTTGACCAGGTTCTTCCTCGCTTCGTGTGGTGATTAGGCCGGCTGAGTGGCAGCATGCGTGCCTAAGGAGTTCGCAGCCGGCGCTGCCTAATGGTACGTTTGATCGTCTTCAGGCGGTTGATCAGCCCTTCCGCCTCGGCCGTTCTCCACGGCAGTTCAATGGCATCGCGAACGGAGTCAACGTCACGGCGTAGGACCAGACCGAAACGCGTGATGGCGATCAGCCGGGTAACGCCAAGTCGACCGAAGTGTCGAGCTTGCCCAACTCACAGGCCCCGCAAAATGTCGAGGAAGGGCATGGCAAGCCTGCGCATAGTGGCAAACTCCCTGCTTTGGGACGTCGACCTTTCTGGCCTGGTTGATCGTCAGCACATCCCGAGGCTTGATCCAGAGGGCCGCGGCGACTACCCGCGAGATCACGCGGCCGGTCAAGGGATTCCGTATGAGGACGCGTCGCTGGCTGGTTGATGCTTATGGTTGAAGCAGGCGACTCACTGTCCTCGCCGGCCTCTCGGCGCGGCGCCAGCGTGCGAGAAGCCGCTCCAGATTCGAGAAGCTGCCCGGGTCGCCGCGCTGTTTGATATCGTGGAACAGGTGTCATCCGCAGCCATTGCCGTCTCTCCAGGACAGGCTAAGAAACGCCTCGAAATACATTGATGTCCTTGGTTTATCAGCGGCGGTTCCCAGCCCCCTTGCAGAGCGGCTCACCGGCGATGAACTTACATCTTTGGCCATTGCCAATGAACGTTTGTTTCATCGTCCCTGACGCCCACCATCAAGCGATCACTATCGCTCGATTTCACAGTCCAAAGAAGCAAAGCGAGACAAAAATAGCGCGCTTAGCCTCGAGGCGACTAGCAACTTCGGCACAACGTTAGAGCGGCACGCGCCACGCACCTCGGCAGGGTCGCCAACAACGAGTGGCTCAGCGGTCACGACGCGAAATATGGCGCATCGATGTCGCTTCTGGACGAGCATTAGCAATAACGCAGTCAGAGACATTGTTGCTTTCAGCGGCAACCGGCCCTATGAAGCGACGCTTCGCTGACTATGTTTCACCGCCTGGAGAGTTTCATGACAGAAGAAGCCGGAAAAAACGTCGACACCCTCATTGAGCTTGCCGCCGATGTCGTGTCGGCCTACGTCTCCAACAATCCGATCCCGGTGGGGGATCTCCCTGCCCTCATCGGCCAAGTGCATGCGGCTCTGAAAGCGACGGCCGGAGGTATCTCTGCACAAGAGCCGGTTGCCCTTACGCCTGCAGTCCCGATCAGGAAGTCGGTGACACCGGACTACATCATCTCCCTTGAAGACGGGAAGAAATTCAAATCTTTAAAGCGCCATCTGTCGACCCACTATGGGCTGACGCCGGGTGAATATCGGGCCAAATGGGGCCTGCCGGTGGATTATCCCATGGTGGCGCCGAACTACGCCGCGAAGCGTTCTTCACTGGCCAAAACGATGGGGCTCGGCCGCAAACCGAAAGCGCCGAAAGAGCCGGAAGCGCCGGTGCCGACGAAGCGAACTCGCAAGAAGGTCGCGGCTTGATTGCGGCGGCTTAATCTGGGCGTCACATAAAAAGGCGGGGCCAACCCCGCCTCAACAACTTGTTTCATTAGGAATTCGCGACCGATTCAGCAATCTGCTGCCCTCAGTTTTTGCTCGTTCCTATCGAGCGGCAGTTAGCACTTCCGGGCCTACACGCCCACTCTTGCGCCTTCGCAGGAGAAAATTTCAACCAGCTTTGCTCAGGCTGCCAGCTGAGGACTTGCCAGTGCGGCGGTCCTGCTCGATCTCATAGTTGATCTTCTGGCCGTCAGCGAGGGTCGAAAGGCCCGCGCGTTCGACAGCGGAAATGTGGACGAAAACATCCGGACCGCCATTGTCGGGCTGGATAAATCCAAACCCCTTGGTGCTGTTGAACCACTTTACCGTTCCAGTCGGCATATACTTGTTCCTCTTTTACAATTGCAACGTGGGGCAGGCCGTTGGGCCTGTCCCGAGTCATAGCCGAGACTTGGGCGCAGCAAAAAGCGAAAAATTGTTAAGCCCCAATCAGCTGGCGCACTCCATTGTTGCCGTAGCCGCCAGCAAGCACTGTCCAAACTACCGCTCGAGCAGGCCGGAAGCGCCCAATTTCTTCCAACGCTCCTCAGCGCCACGTCGATGGCTCGTGTTTGGAGGCGCGGGACGTAAGGCCGACCGCTGCTCGTGCCGCCACGTCAAAAGGCCGGGTAGTTCACGGAGCTGCCTTCGTGCATAACACCTTGGGAGCGCCTTAAGGAGTTTCGAATTGGATTGTTTCAAGAGGGTCGAGGGGTTGATCGATGCCACCAGCGTGGAAGCGATCGATAGCGCGCGCGTTTTGCTGGACCAATTCAAGGGCAAGTCAGAAACAATCGCCCAAGCGATTGACGACTTTCTGCTTGACCTTATGACCTTGCTGTTCGTGGTAGAAGCTACCCGCGAGCAGTTCCACAATCCGGCGAGGCGGCTAGCGCGCATCAGATTGAGCAAGGTCAGGCTGTTACTCACCCGATGCCCTTGACCTAAGCGACCACTCCAGGAGGAATGCGTTTGCAGCTGTAAGGAAGGCGAAAGCTGTTTGGCCGGCAGACCGAGCGCACCAGGCGGTGTTTTACGCGCAGATGAAATCAATCGCGACCGCTAATTCTCCTGTTTGGTGCCAAGGGACGACGGCAAGCGCGGACAGCTTCCGTGCTGCTGTCCTGCAGCGGCAAATGTGCTGCATGCCCCTTCCGAGGCGAGCTCGACGTTTGTTTCTTGCGTTGACCAAGGTGCCGCGAAAACACTCCCCTTTCCGCAGCAACTCATCACTGTTCAACCGTCTCGCGTCAGGCCATCACGCCAGACGAGAGCAACGGCATCCCGCCCGAGTACGATCTCGTTTTCCAGCGCCTCGCGAATGTCGCCACTCTTGATCAGGTCCGTCTTCGCGCGCGAGCAGGCTCCGGGGCCGACTTAGATACGCTGCTCACGCCTCTCCCCTTCAGCACCGCCCCCGGTCTGACTTTGAGGAGAGCGACCCGCTGGAGCTACCAACATCTCAATTCCGACCGCCAGTGCAGGGGTCTTCGAAGCGCATTCTGTAGCCCTTCCCCAGCAGCGCGCCCAACCGTCTTCCAAATGAAGAAGATATTCTCAGCCGTGCTCGCGTCGCCTTCAGCCCTGTTCGATGGCCCACAATGTCGGATGCACAACATGTGAGACTGACTTGTCCACATGCCTCGAATGTTTTCTGATCTGGCACGGTGCATGCGTGGTCGTCCGCAAGGCGCCGCGGATGAAGGAAAATCCCTCCAATGACCACCTCCCCAAGAACACCGCCGCCAGTCTCCTGGCCCATCCAAGATGAGGCTCGAGTGAGCCTGGCCCCGTGATTCATCTGGCTCGGCGCTGCCCGCCGATCCTCCCACGGGGATCGAAGACGCAGCCCGTAAATGAGGAACAAATCACTGCCTCGAAACTTGCCTTTCCAACCGGAGCCATTGATCGCCCCCTGGCTGCGCAAGCCGTTCACTGCCACCGCCCTGGCCTGGCGACGACCGCTCCGGCTCTGGCCGCCACCGACGGCGGCAAGATTTCCTGCTCGATGATGGCATGGAACGGTCGACATGACCCCGCGCAAATCGTCACCGATATGATCTGGCACAAGGTCCGCAGCGCCGACGAGCCACCGGGCAAACCCGAACTTGCCCCTTCCCTCGAGCGTCTGATCTTCACGGCGACGCCAAACCGCGCCGACAGCGAGTTCGACCGAGCCGTCTCCGTCAGCGACAGCTCCAATAACGCCCTGACTGCCTAACTCGCTTTGGGCGAGATGATGGGCTTCGAGGCCGCTAAACGACCATGATCGAGAGCGAGCGAAACGCGATCCTGAAGGAGCGCCGTTGCCGCACAGAGACGAACTGCTGGACGGGAAGGTCAACGCGAAGTTGCGGCCGAATCAGCCCTACCGCATTCCGGTGAACGGCTGGACGCAGGAGATGGAGAAGCTGAACGGCACCGATCGGTTCACGATGTGCAACGAATACCGCCGACCGAACAACGCCGTGCTGGTGGTGGCCGGCGACGCAGAGCCTGAGACGGTGAAGGCGCTGGCCGCGAAGACCTATGGCAAGGTTTCGCGCGGGCCGGACCTGCCACCGCGCAACCGACCGGTCGAGCCCGACTAGTAGAACCGCTAGGCGTCTTGTAGCGTATTCTCCCTCCCACTTGGGTACCGTGGTCTGCTAGCTGTATGGCCGAGGCCCTATAAGGAACCTTTACGTCCGGAATACACACCCCACCTGCTATATACACCTGCTGCGTTGAGGAGGAATCCGGTATTGCCCCTGTGCCCGCCGATGATCCGTCACCTGCGATCCCCTGACCTGTTTGGACCCATCGATCGCCTGCCGGCACTTGGCACGCGGATGGGCGAGCGGACATTTGAGGTTCTCAACCCGTCGACCGGCGAAGTGCTGGCAGAACTACCCGATATGGGTGTCGAGGAGACATGCGCTGCGATCGACAAGGCCTATGTCGCGCAGCCTGGATGGGCAGGGTTTACCGCACGTGAGCGCAGCGACGTTCTATGGCGATGGCATCAGTTGATCATCGACCACGCCGACGATCTCGCTGCAATTCTCACTGCGGAGATGGGCAAGCCGCTTGCGGAAGCCAAATCAGAGATATCGCATGCTGCGGCGTATCTGCAATGGTATGCCGAGGAGGCAAATCGGGTCTATGGCGAGACGATCTCCGCACCATCGGCCGACCGCCGAATGCTGGTGATCAAGCAGCCCATCGGGGTCGTCGGCACGATAACGCCATGGAATTTCCCGGCCTCGATGGTGGCGCGCAAAATCTCCCCAGCCTTGGCGGCGGGCTGCACGATCGTCCTCAAGCCCGCTGAACAGACGCCGCTCGTGGCTGGAGCAATGTTCGCCCTCGCCCATCAGGCAGGCTTTCCCGAAGGCGTCGTCAATCTGATCTATGCATCCGAAGGTGACGCGGTCGGCCGCGAACTTTGCACAAATCCCAAGGTCCGCAAGATCAGCTTCACCGGGTCTACTGAGATCGGGCGCCTACTGATGCGCCAGTGCTCGGCCCAGATCAAAAAGGTCAGCCTAGAGCTCGGCGGCAATGCACCTTTCATCGTCTTCGATGACGCCGATATCGATGCCGCGGTAGACGGTGCGATCCAGGCGAAGTACCGCAATGCCGGCCAGACCTGCGTTTCAGCGAACCGCCTTTACGTCCAGTCGGGCGTTCACGACGAGTTCGTCGAGAAATTCGTTGAACGGGCTCGCCAACTTCAAGTTGGTGACGGTTTCGCGCTCGGAGTGGACATAGGACCCCTCATCGACAAGAAGGCTTTGGCCAAGATTGAATCCCATATTGCCGATGCCGTAGCTAAAGGCGGCGCAATTCGATGCGGGGGCAAATGCATCGGCACGAATGGCACGTTTTTCCAACCAACGGTCCTGACCGGTGTCACCGGCGAGATGACCGTCGCGCGCGAAGAGACATTCGGGCCGCTCGCACCGATCATTCGCTTCAAAGATGCCGATCAGGTCGTGCGTGATGCCAATGAAACGATCTACGGCCTCGCGGCCTATTTTTATGCCTCTAACCTGAAGCGTGTCTGGCGTGTCGCCGAGGCCTTGGAATATGGAATGGTCGGGGTAAATACCGGCCGGATGTCTTCGGAAGCGGCGCCGTTCGGTGGGATAAAACAGTCCGGGATCGGGCGGGAGGGATCCCGCCATGGCTCGAGGACTACCTCGAAGTGAAATATCTCTGCATGGGCGGCATCTGAAGCATCGGCTTGAAGGGTTCACAGACGGGGTAACCTAGCGAGCGATCTCCAAATATGTGAATTGTAGGATCGATCGGGAACTGAGGGGCGGCTCCGTACCCGAGCAACACGCAATCCTGAGGAGCGCCTCTCGACGAGACAAGCGTCTGCATGTCGGCGAAGACGGCGCGCAATGTACGGAGGATACGCTTGCGATTTAGTGGGTAACGCCGACTGGCGACGGGCTGTCGTTGCGCGGGTATGGTTGGAAGCTTGTGCACCATAGCTTCGTGAACGCTGGTTTTCGTGGGCAGAATTTGACCTGCCATATTCCGATTGTCAGTAGCTCAGTTGTTCTTCGGCCGACGGCCGCGCCGGTAAAGGCTCGGACAGAACCGAAGATACCATCAGGCAGGCATTCGCATTGACTGATCGGCGCACGATCCAGGGCGCCAGTTGGACCAAGCGGGTCGAACCGCATGACAGCCTTACCGGCTGGAGGACGGAAATCCCGATGCCGAAGAGGATGGTCAGCGCAGTCGAGCCCACACAGCATTTTCGGCACGAACAGCAAGGGCTGGGAAGCGATCGGCCGGCCGGTCCTCCAAGGCGCAGGTCAGGGTTGTCGACGACGCGTTGGTTCAGGTCCGCTAATCTGGTCTCTATCGTTTGATAGCGGCTTCGGTCGCCAGCGGCAGCGAGTCAAGATTTTGGCATCATCGGCTTTGATTGCCGCGCATCTGGTCGAGATTGGGATAGCTCACTGATGCATCTTTGGGCTCATAGTGCTTCCTCCTCATCAAGATGAGGATTGCCGGATTTGGCGTAGAACACCAACACGGGTCCGAGATCAAAACGCGTCCCGGGCGCAAGGCGCTGGACGGACCGGGGCCATGTTTCGATTGAGACGCCATCGATGCCTCGCGCCAGCGTTCTGGCGAATCGGGGCATCAGCGGAGCGAGTGTCACTGCCAGGATCGCAGCGGCCGTCGTCTGAAGAGCTAGCGAAGTCCGATTGCGGGCGGGATAGAAACGTCGCGCCGCCGCATAGTTTCGCGCCCGACGGTACATCACGCAATCCCGCACGAATTCGCAGACCTGAGTGGCCGCGCGCCGGACCGAGAAGCCTTCGTCCGAATATGCCCGCTCCATCGCCGCGCGATAGATCTCTATTCGAGCAAAGAAGGCGCGGTCGACTGGGCTCCAGTCGCCTGCGTCGGGTACACGGCCGGCAAAATCCTGCTTGATTTCCTGGTCCAACGCATCAAGCCAGTTCAGCCAAATCCCTTGGAAGACCTCCTTCTCGGTGCGGCGCAGCCCGTCCAGCGTGAAATCCGTCCGCTCCCCTTCCGGGCGTGTCAGGCCCAAATGGAGGCGCACGACGTCGACTGTCTTTGGGCTCAGAACCTCCTTGCCCCAGACCGCGTGGCGGCAGCTGGTTGAGAACTTCTTGCCGTCGAGCAGGTAGAACTCGTTTACGTGATAGTGGATGCGCGGCGTCCAGTGGGAGAAGACCTCGGCGTAAAGAGCGGGGTAGAGTAGCGCGTGGTAGAACGAATTGTCGAAGCCGAAGAAATGGACAATCTGCCAATCGCTGCCGGGCACCTCCGCCTTCCAGTCGCGACCCAGCGAGCGGCCGAGCGCCTGGATGTTGTAAAGAAAACCGAAGGCCATCTCCGGCCAGACCCAGATCACTTGCCCCGGGAACCCTTCGGCCGGCAGGCCCCAGTCCGAGGGGTGGGTTATCGGTACCGAAAATTCTCCGCGTTGGCGTAGGCGCGCGAAGAGATCCAAGATGCGTAGCGGGACGCCTGATGCCCTTAGATGCCGGTCGATATTGTCGTAGCAGCGGTCCAGGGCAAGTTCCGGACGGCGGAGGGAGCCGACCAGCGGCGCTTCGGCAGACTGCCGTGACCGCGCTGCACCCAAGTCGTGGCAAAGGTTTGGGGCGCCGCATTCCTCGCAGATGTTGCCAGCGGCGGAGCCGCCGCAATCGGGGCAGAGGCCTCTAACATCCGGCTCATAAAGATAGTGGCCTGTCACAGCATCGAAAAGCGCAGGGCTCTGGCGCAGATCTACCGCCGTGCTGCTCAAAAGAGTTCGGAAACACGCGGCTTGAAATTCGCGGTAACCGTCATCGCCCATTGTGGCTTGGAAGCTGTGGACGTCACAATCGAGAAGTGCAAGCGTGGCGCGAATCTCGTCGGAGTAGTAGCGCGCCACGTTTGCAGGCGTCCATTGATCGGTAGCGGCGCGTGTCGCGACGTAGCTCTGGTAATCGTCGCTTCCGGTCAGGTGATACGCCTCGACTCCTTTCATGCGCAGGAAACGGGTATAGACGTCGGCGCCGAAATAGGGGCCAGAAAGATGCCCCAGATGCAGATCGCCATTTGGCGTTGGCGGCGCGGAGAAGACGAAGGTCGGCCCGCGTGGAGCCGTGGTCTTTGCAGCGGCATCAAGGGCGGCCTTGCCGTCTCGCCAGTAGACATCGACGAAATCCAGGTCTTTGTTCCCGTCATTGCGCAGCACATGCGCTTCAAAAGGATGGAACAGAACGACGTCGCCGGCCCCGACCGAGATTTCCCCAAGGTCGGTGGTGACCTTGCCCGCACCAGACAGGACCACGAAGGCCTCGGTTTCGTCGTGCCGATGGGGCTCAGATGTGACCCCGGGTCCAACCTTTCCGAACGAAAACCCCGTGCGAGCGCTGCCCGTTCCAAGCGTGGCCGTGTCGATACCGAACGCTCGCGACAGCTCCGTTCGAGAAAACGTGTATTTGCGCATGACAACGAACCTAAGCTTTTGAAGAGTGGGACGGACCTTCGGCTGCCAACGAACAGGGCCTCGAGTGCACTTCATGGAGAGAAACGGCAGCCCGACCCGTTGGCGGCCCGGCCAGGATAGTGCAGCTCTGGGCCGGCAGGCGGGCGACCAAGGGGGGCGCTAGTCGGGCTGTAGGCACACAGAAGGCCGCCTGCAACCACGTCCACAATCCACGTGCCAAAGCGTCCCGATGCTCCGCGAGCCCGCAAATCAGACCGCCATATCGTCCGCGCATCTTTGAGCGGTCGATCAGTTTCGTGTGCATGCCTCCGCCTGGCTGCGTGAGCTCAATCGCGATAGAAGATGCCATTTGGGGGCTTGAGATTGTCGAGATCGGCCACTTTGCCCTCGGGCGGGTTAAGGGCGCGCTTGAGCACGTTGTATTCAGCGCGGGTCGGCCCACCGGTTGAGGCACGCTGGAACACCAAGTAGAGTGTCCGCCGAGAACGATTGCTTTTATTCGGTCGTGAGTAGTGCGGTGCGTAATCGTCGAAGATGAAGATGTCGCCAGCCTTCCATACTACGGGTTCCCAGGAGAACGTTTCGGCGACTTGAGGATAGATCACCCCACCGGCATCCATGGGAAAGACCCCCTTTTTGTGGTTGCCGGGGCTGAAGAAAAGCCCGCCGTTTTCCGGGTCGGAGTCGTCGATGCCTATGGCAACCACGGCATGGACCATCCGGTCGGGGAGTTTGTGTGGAATGTGATAAATGTCCTGATGCGGGAGATAGCCGCCGCTGTCGGGGTAGTGGAAAATCAGCAACTCCTTGAGCCTGCGCGAATCTTCTCCAAGCAAATCATCGACTGCTGACTTTATGCGCTGATCTTCTAAGAGCAAACGACGCAATGGGTCATGGAAGTCGAGAAAATTCTCGATCTTGGAGATGATCTTTCGGTTGTCCGTCGTCTTCTCGAACCACATGAGCCATTTATCATCGCTGACATCCCAGCGTGACATATCTTCGACAAAAGTAGAGATATCTTCCTGAGCCGCTGGAGCAAGGAAGCTTTCGAACCTGACGTATCCGTCTTTCTGCCACTTGTCTCTTTGTGCATCAGTCAACATGCGAAAAGCCTCCTGTTGGAAAGACTGGTTGGTCGGACCCCAATTAGGGCAGCCGGGCGCCGGCAAGTTGCGGTCCACGGAGACGGTCCCACGCATGTGGGACGGCGATCCTAAGTGCGTTCCGCTCCGACGGATTTTGTCCGCAGAAGCTCGGCGCGAGACTGCCTATGTCATGCTCAGCCGGGTCCAGGGCTTCGGTAAACTGGGCCGGTTCACCCGGTCTAGCCGCTACAAGCATCGCTAAAGGCCGGCACCATCCGCTGACCGCCGACCCAGCCATGGCCGCCAAAGACCACGGCGCTCTTTCGTGTGAGCGACCTGGTACGGTCTTGACAACTGTAGGGGAAATGCACGCCCCCAGAATAATGCGATGCGCCGCTTGGTCCAAGAACTTGTTCGGTCACGATGATTTCGGAGAAGCCTCCGGCCTTCGCCGCAACGGAGGCGGACATCATTCCCAGGATACCACCGCCCATGATCAGAAGTTTACGAGTCATATCCCGCTGCCCATTTCTTCGGCTACGGGGGCGGGCCAGCTCTCGATCGAGGTATGGCTGATGAAGCCAGGATGCTCCGGGTTCGCGCATGGCGCGCGCCCAAGAAGGCTATTGAGGATGCGGCGCGCGCGCCAGGCCAGCAGGCTTAGGTTCGGATCGGCCAGGCCGCGCTGCCCGAGGCTCGCATTTTGTACGAAGATGCGTCTGTCACGCGGTCCGTCCCAGCTCACCGAAAAATCCTCGCGAATAGCTAATTCATTGTCGATATGCTCCAGCCGGTCCGCGATGGGCTCCAAGAAGCCTGGCATCGCGTTCTCGTAACCGGTGGCCAGCATGACGATATCAGCCGTGACTTCTTCGACCTCAACCATGCCGTGCTGCAGGGTCAGCCTGTGACCCGCTCCGGCGTTGATGCAGTGCGAGACGGTGCAGCCCGGCCGCAGTGTGATGTCGCATCGGTTTGGCTCGAAAAATGCGTGGCGGTAGAGCGCCTGATAGATCGCGCGCAACGTGCTTTCTGAAATGCCGTCCGAGGCAAGCACGAAACGCCGCAGGAGCAGCTTACGCTGCGACTCGCTCATCGCCGCGAAACGATCCGAAAAGCAGGGCATGAACAACTCGTTTGTGAACGGGCTGTTGTCCAGAGGCAGATAGTTTTCGCGCTGCGAGACCCAAGTGATCGAGGCAGGCCCCCGATCTTTCGGCAGGCCAACAAGATGCAACATCACCTCGGCACCCGACTGGCCTCCGCCGACCACGCAGACATGCTTTCTCCGCACCTCAGGGTGGATGTGCAGTAAAACAGATGAGTGGAACAGGTTGCGTCCAGTCCAGCCCTGGAACTGAGGCGGAATTTGCGCCTGCTTGCCAATACCGACCACGACGTCTCTGGCGCCGAGAACCGCCTTATCCGTCCGCACCCGAAATTCGCCGTCAAAGCGGATTTCGCGCACTGTCTCGCCGCCACGCACAAGTGGGTTTCTGTGGAAGACCCAGTTCAGGTATTGTTCGAACTCCACTCTAAGCACGGCTTCGAACTGTGCGTTCAGGAAGTGATACAGACGCCCGTTCTCGTGCAGGAAGTTTACGAAAGTGTAGGCTGATCGCGGATTCACTAGAGTGACCAGGTCCTTGAAGTGGCTGACCTGGAGCTCCGAGGAATCGAATGCACTGCCTGGATGCCAGCGGAAGTCGACCTGCCGGTCCAGGAACACCGCCCCTTTCCCAACTTGCTCGTGTAGCTGACACGCAAGACTCAAATTGGACGGGCCAGCACCGATCCCAACGCAAGATAACTCCACTGCTTCCTCCTATAGAGTCTTCCCACTAGGCGGCTTGTTCGCGGCGAATATCGGCCGCAGCCACTGGGCCCCCCTCGCGGACGTTCGGAGCACCGGTCCCGACCGGGCTTGCGAGAATTTGTCCAGCGCGTTCGCGTCGTCGAATGTAGACCGGAGCATTCCAGCGCGGTGAAATCGAGGGGTCAGGCCGGCGACGTTCCGTTCGTCTCGATGCCCGCGTCGCCGTCACGCGAGACGCTTTGCAGGCCCATTAAGGTGTTTGAAGCCGGCCCAATCGCCGGCCCGACCATGACGCGCCGCCCTTTCGGCGGCTTGATAGCAGGCGAGAGCGCGGTGTTCACTACGGCGACGGCATTTTCGGTGCGCATGATCATGGACGACGTCTCGCTGATGCGTTCGCAGAGTCCCATGCATGGGCCGTGCCAGAGAAGGAAACTTTATTAAACAACGGGTTGGCGGATTTACGATCCTGTCCGACATCCGACATTGAGGGGGACGCTTCAGGGCCGCGCCCGATTTGCACTTCGGATGTCGCCTTTTTCCGAATAGCTAATCGGGGACCCTCTGCATCAGCATACTTCTCTTAGCCAGCACAGTCTTCATGAACGGACAGTGAAGAACCCTGCGTCTCTGTCGGACAGATCACGATATGCCGTGTCCATCGAGCTCAGCAGTTGCAAGAGCTGCCAGATCCTTCGCCCTATCGTGCCGTTGCACTGGCTCGATCCCGACATCCTCGGAGGCCGCGATCATGAAGAGTGGCGCAAACTCATGTCCGCCGCGAGGCCTCTCTCATGAGGAAGCAATTCTCTATGTTGGTGAAGGATCGATGCTCATGCTCAGATGGTAGCGGATGGGCGCATGCCCGGCCTAAGCGCATCAATGAATCTCTGTACGGATAGCCGGAACAGAATTGGTTATGGCCATTCTGCCGGTCCAAAGCACGACGCCATTCCATCCCTGCGGCTCAATCCAGGCGGAGGGATGAGGCAGCAGTCTTTTGCGCGCCTACCGGTCGACCAAGAATGGGAGCCCTCGTAAACGGTCATTCGAGATGGCCGCTGCGGAGCTCCTCAGGCAGTGCCGTGCCCGACCCGGCAACGTCGTGGTCGTCAATCGCCCCGTCGCCGATGTCGACCCGAAGCTCGGCCAGTTCGCGGTGAGCTACACTGCTATTCCGCGGTGCCCACCGAGCTCGCACAGGAGGTTCTATCAGGGCGGTCACGGCTGCACTCGTTGTCGGGTCTGCGACAAAGTCGCCATGAGGCACACGGCAGTCAGAGCCATGTCATTGTTGTGAAATGATTTTCTCGTTTGGCACGACACGTGCAAGACTATCCGCAAACGCGCTGCAGCAAGGACTGAGAGTCCTCCGCCAATCTCACGCACTTTGCAAGAGTTTCGTAGTTCAGTGCATCATTTCTGAAGAGCAAGGAGAGAATATCATGGCGAGAAAGCGAATGGGCGTGGCGCGGGGCGTAACAGCGGCCATCGTCCTGATTCCGATGGGACAGCAGGCCGCGGCGGCCGAGCTTGCGCAAGCCGCGAGCGTCCAGCAGGCTAGAGCCGCGGTCACGGAATGGCCAAATCCTTGGCAGGTCCGCCTGCGCGCGTTGGGGGTCATTACTGAGGATTCGGGCTACGTCAATGCAGTGCCCGGCTCCGGCCTTTCATATTCGAACACTGTGACGCCGGAACTCGATATCTCCTATTACTTCACGGACAACGTCGCCACGGAGCTTATCCTCGGCACCACCTATGCCAACATTGAGGGCCAAGGAGCGATCGGCGCGCTGGGCAATGTCGGCAAGGTTTGGCTTCTGCCGCCCACGCTCACATTGCAGTATCATTTTACCAATTTCGGCGCTTTCAAGCCCTATGTCGGCGCCGGCGTGAACTACACGATATTCTATAACCAGCATGCCGGCAGTGCCGATGCTCTCAAGGTTAATAACACGTTCGGCACCGCGCTGCAGGTCGGGTTCGACTACATGGTGGATCAGCATTGGGGCGTCAATTTCGATGTGAAGAAGCTTTTCCTCAAGCCAGACTTCGACGTCACAGTGGACGGCGCGAAGCAGACGGGAAAGGCGGAGCTCGATCCCTGGTTGATAGGCGCAGGTGTCACCTACCGCTTCTAACAACGAAAGGTGAAGGCGGCTGCTGATAGCCGATCGAAATGAAGGGCGCGCCTTGTGCGCCCTTTTTCCGTCGGCCCTGAACGGGCGACACTTGAAGGAGCCATTGTAGAGGGGCGACCGCCTCCTCCTGCGAACCAAGAAGGGTGACCCTGATCAATGCGGGCTCGACTAACGCCTGAAATGGAGGTGTTTAGATGCGCTTCGATCAGGAGGGCTATTGGGTATTGTTGATGGAGTGCCAAGGTTAGGGCCTTTGCCCGGCATCATTCTCCCGGACGAAATGTTTGAGCTATGCGCCTGGATCGTGTCCCGCGGCGTGGTGTAGCTGGCGGCATTAGTCGCCGTGCTCTCCGGCATGGGCCGGGCTGATCAGCGCGCCACGGCTGGCAGGCTGATCAGGGGATCATCACTCATCTGGCTGATCGTTTCCAGAGTCATATATCTGGCCCGCTGCACTGCCCATTCATCGTTCTGTTCGAGCAGGATTGCGCCGACGAGGCGCACGACCGCATCGTCGTTCGGGAAGATTCCGACGACCTCGGTGCGCCGCTTGATCTCGCCGTTGAGACGTTCGATCGGATTCGTCGAGTGGAGCTTGGCGCGATGTTCCTTGGGGAAGGTCATGTAGGCCAGCACGTCGGGCTCGGCGTCGTCCATGATTGTCGCCAGCTTCGGCACCTTCGGCCGGATCTGGTCGGCGACGGCGCGCCATTGTACGGACGCGGCCTCGGGCGTTTCCTGGGCGAAAGCGGTGGCGATGAAGGCTGAGACGACCCTGCGGCCGCTCTTGCCGGCATGGGCCAGCACGTTCTTCATGAAGTGGACGCGGCACCTCTGCCATGTCGCGCACAGCACCTTGGTGACGGCCGCCTTGAGGCCTTCGTAAGCATCGGAGACGACGAGCTTGACGCCGCGCAGGCCGCGACGTGTCAGCTTGCGCAGGAACTCTGTCCAGATCGGCTCGGCCTCCGAGGTGCCAATCTCCATGCCCAGTACCTCGCGCCGGCCGTCCGCGTTGACGCCACGGCGATGATAACGGCGACCGAGACGATCCGCCCACCGCGGCGGACCTTCAGGTAAGTGGCGTCGATCCACAGGTATGGCCAATCGCCCTCGATCGGCCGATCGAGGAAGGCCTTCACCTTCCCGTCGATCTCCTCGCACAGCCGCGAGACCTGGCTCTTGGATATGCCGCTCATACCCATGGCCTTGACCAGGTCGTCAACCGACCGGGTCGAGATGCCTTGCACATAAGCTTCCTGGATGACGGCGGTTAGCGCCTTCTCGGCCATGCGGCGCGGTTCGAGGAGACCTGGGAAGTAGCTTCCCTTCCTGAGCTTCGGGATGCGCAGCTCGACCGTGCCGGCCCGCGTCTCCCAGTCCCGGTCGCGGTAGCCATTGCGCTGGGCGAGCCGCAGCGGGTTCTTCTCGCCATAGCTGGCGCCGGTGGCCGCGCCCACCTCCATTTCCATCAGTCGCTCGGCGGCAAAGCCGATCATCTCCCGCAGCAGATCGGCATCCGGGGTCTTCTCCACGAGCGTGCGCAGGTTTATCATGTCGTCGGTCATCGGTGGCCCTTCCGAAATGGGTTGGCGTCAACAACCAAACCCTACCGGAAAGCGCCGATGACCACCCACACGCCGCTTGCTCGCTACAGCGCTACTAACGGCGCGCTCGTGAGCGGCTTCGCTACCGCCGAGCTACACCACCTGATGGGACACGACCATGCGCCTGTGTTAAGCAATCACTGAACTCCTCGACGCCGACAAGATGCCTTGTCAGCCACGCTGCGGTAGCTGCTGCTCTTTTGCTGCAGGAGCGGCGACTGGCGCATTGGCTGCATTCCTCGGCAGGCCGAGGCCTGCTTTTGCGCTGCCCCATGGCTTGACCCATGGCACGGTACCGCGCTCCAGCTCGGCAATGATGCGGTCGGTGATCTCCTGATAGAGGCTGGCGCCCGGGCGCCTGCCCTTGCCTGCGCCAGCCTCTGTGCTGGTGGTACGCTTGCTGTTTGCACGCATGTGTTATCCTCCGCTCACCAATCGCCGCGCTTTCCCCGGAAGCGGGGTGGGCGGCGAGTCGCGACCGGAAAGGCCCGCCGTGGTAGGCGGACCGCATCCGAAGGACCGGAACGAAGAGGAGGACCCTGAGCGGCACGCGAAGGGTTGCGGGCTGCCGCGGCGGGCCTAGAAGGGAGTGCCGCCCACCCCGCGCCCACCGGGAAAGGCCAACCGACAAACCGCGCCGCCCGCAAGGGCGGCCGCCGTCACAGCCCGAAGGGCTGCCCACGCCAAGGGGCGAAGCCGAATGGCCGAGACCGCCTGAGCTTGCCGAAGAAAGCGGGCTCGGTTCACGAGCGCCGGCTGCGAAGCGCGCGGGCGTTCCTGTCAGCAGCATGAATGCCTCAAAACTTCTGGCCGAGTCTCATCAACCGAGTTTTCGTCCCCGCTTCCAGATTTATTCAGAATGAGGGTTGAGTAGATCGGCCGGATCGATTCCGAGCACTCTGGCGAGTTTCGCCACCGTATCAATGCTGGCGGCATAGACCGAGCGCTCAAGTGCGCTAACATATGTTCGGTCAACGCCAGCCTCATGCGCCAGCGCTTCCTGGGACAATTTCTTTTTTTGACGATGCCTACGCAGATTGCGGGCAAAGACCTCTCGGATTTCCATGCACGAGAAGCCACCCTCTTGTCGAGGATTTCACCACGGAGTATTCTCTACAAAAATCAGAGACAACAAAGGGCGAGCGGCTGCACGGCATCATTTCGCGAGGGCAAATCCCCTGAGCCGTGAACTCAAGGATGGGAATCGTGAAGTTTGGCAGCCAAACAAAGCGCACGCCATCTACAGGTCACGAGCGCGACGCAATTGTGCCAGAAGCTCGCAAGGATCGATACCGAGAGCCTCGGCGACGTCGAGAAACTCAATGACGTCCAGCCGACGTTCACCACCCTCGTACTTGGCCACGAAGGATTGTGGGCGGCCCAACATATCAGCAACCTGGGTCTGGGTGGCCCCTTTGGTTTTGCGCGCCGCAATCAGCCGTTGTAGCAACCGGCGCTGGCGAGCTGATCGAAGTGATTTCGGCATCAGACGAACCGGGCCAAGAAGGAACCGGCTCATGGACTAATCCCAGTTTCGGATTATCCCATTTTAGGATATTGTGCGGTCAAAGATCTGCGCGGCGCGGGATAGGTCTTACGGCGAGAGATGAAATGGTAGACAGATTGCTCAAACCTGCTGTTGCCGACGAGGTCCCATGGGCGGAGAGCCTGACCGCTTACGACGATGAGCACTTCACGACATATTTGAAGCTCTTAGATGCATGCGCCGGCAATGCCAGCGAAGAAGAGATGGCCCAGGCGATATTGGGAATCGATCCGGTGCAAGAGCCAGCGCGCGCCCAAAGGGCGGTTCGCAGCCATCTCTCGCGCGCCCACTGGCTGGTGGTGGCGGGGTACAAGGAGCTGTTCTCTGGCCGCCAAAAGGCCTGATGGTGGCGTTATAGAAGAAGACGCTTATAACCACCGTTCATTAGCGAGCGCCCGCGTCTGACTGCACGGCGAACGCTGTCTCGAAGATGGTCACCGGGGTCGGCCCAGTCCTGCTCGACACGGGCTCTGCCGAAGAGAGCAAGGCCGATTTCGCGGTGTGATAAGCCAGCGATGAAGCCGTCGAGGGCATGCAAGACTCGGCGCAACCGCGAGCAACGGGGCTCGGTCGGAAAGAATCCTGATTGCAGCCTGCCGGTCCAACAGAGGCTGTTCAGACATTCCAACGCGTTCAGGCGCTGCTTCAGTTCCTCTGGCGACCAGAGGACCGAGGATGTCAATCGCACAGGTTCGAGGATGCTGACGCCGGAAGCAGCCAGCTGCAAGCTCCTGCCACTGTCCTCGACCAGGAGGTGCTGATGCCCGTCCCGCGTGACGAGCATGGAAATGCGGCAGGAGTGCCGGGCGAGATCAAGCAAGTCGACCCCGCGCGGCCGCGCCGCCGTTTCGGCCACAATGGGCAAAACATGCGGACATTGGCAGGGGCACCAAAAGACGCTCGCATCAGTTCCTTTTGAGCTTGCAAAACAGAAGGCCCCAGCGCGAGAGATCAACAGTACTCGAAGCCAGGCTGATAATATCCATGGACCGGGCGTTCGTGCGTTCGGCACCGCGTAGCGCGTTCGCCAGATCCTTTTGGAAGTCCGGATTGCGCCTGAGGAATTCCCAGGCCCAGCCTCGGCTGGTGAGCTGGTCGACATAGGCACGATCATCTTGCCCGTCCGGCCAAGCAGGGCCAAGTCTTGTTTCGTCCATTGTATCATTTCCAGAAAAGGTCGGATGGCAGGCTCAGGCGATCTTAATGACCGGGGTCCACAGGACCGGGCCTTTGAGCCCGCCATTGCGACGGAGGGAATCCAAGCTCTCTCTCGAGACGTCGAGATATCCGGCAACGGCGCGTGTGTTGCCAATTGTTTGCGGATGGGACAACCGTTCGAGTGGCCAGCCGGCGCGACGCAAAATCCGCTCGATGCGCAGATCGGTTACGGTGACGATGCTGCGCAGACCGCGTGACAAACCAAACTCGACCATTCCGGCAAACAGCTCGTAGGTGCCAATTGCGATGCCCGCCTGTTTGGGCGCGGAAGGCGGCAGATCAAGCGCAAAACGGCTGCTTTCCCAAACACGTGGATCTTCCGGCGCTGGACGGTCGGCAAGAAGAGCGAAGAAGCTATCACGCAGCATCGTCGGTCCTGTAGTCGGCAACAGGCGCACGCAGCCGTCGATGCGTCCGGCGGGCGCACGCAGCAATAGGTAATGCGGACGAAGCGCATCGAACGGATCGACCTCAAAGCCGCCGCTGAACGAAACGTCCCAATCAAGTCGATCCCTGAAAACGCGATACCGCAAGCGATGCATCTGCTCGAGCTCGTCGCTGAACTCAGCGTAACAACCCGGCGTGATCAACTGCAACATGATGGCCTTCTCCTCGCATGGATAGCACCTGCGATTGAAGGCAAAGGCCGGAGATGAAACAACCTGTGTATGTGCCCAGGTTCCGAGAGGTCAGGTGAAGAGAGATGGCCGCGACAGTGCAAGCCGAACAGCTGCCTGAATAGCCGTCTTCACGCCAAGCTTCTTCCTGGCGTTATCCCGATGATAGGCTGCGGTGCTCCGACTGATTCCCAAGATGTGGCCGATTTCCCACGCCGTCTTGCCCCGAGCCGCCCACTTCAGACACTCCATTTCCCTTCGAGATAGGGTAACGCCATCCACGGTCCTGCCGTCGACCAGCTTGCGACAGGCATGAAGATGGAAGAAGATCGCGATGAGTTCGAGCGCGCGGTCATATCGATTAATCAGGCGAAAGAACGGCGGTCGCCTTTCATCGGAGGCGAAGGTCAGTGCTGCAAAATTACCCGTGCTGTCATGGATCGGGATCGTGAAGCCGCAGTGAATGCCAAATTGCGTCGCCTCATCCATCAATTGTCGCTGCTGCGTCGATAGTTTGAGATCAGCACCGTGCGCATCCCAGTTGAATGATTCCTGACCACCACGCGCCTGATGGATAACCGGGTCAATCTTTTCATACCGACTGTGAAGGTAGTGAGATGTCCACGATTGAGGGTAGGTGGAAATCAGGCGCACCTTGCAGCCGTTGCCAGGCGAAGGGAAAAGATAGGCGAAAGACGGCAAATCGAGCGAACAGGCAATCTCGCCCAGAGCATTGCGCAGGTCCGTCCCGTCTGCGCTGTCTGCTATTTGCTCTACAAATCTATGAAAAGCGTCTTGCATAGCTAAACTGCAGTGAGTTCTGGCGCCCCTCCAGGAGCCAAGGCGGGCGGTCCAATGCGCCGCCATTCTGGGTTGAAGGCCCGGCCGGAGACTGAGCTCCGTGCCGGGCCGTGCGCCTTGGGAGGGCGATACGTGCTTCGACGGCGCTGTTATCGACACCGAGACTTCATTCCAGCGTCATCTGCTAGAGGTGATAGTCGTCCTCTTGGCTTTGCACTTCATCGCGGTCGGGTGTCTGTTTGCGCGCTATTTAGACTGTCTCAATGGAGGAGCTCAGCCTCGCGGTAGATGCGGTCTGTGGTCTCTGAGAGCGTCACCTCTACAATTCTTGCAGCAGCCCTACGTCTCCGTCTCGGACGCGAATGCCGCCTGCGTTTTTCGGGATTGGCGTCGCATTTCGGCATCGACTCGCACACCCTCCAGGCAAGTTGCCTTAAAAGCGAAGAGCGTGGCTTTGCGCGCGCCGGACGCCACAGGGCTGCCGGACGTGATATCCGGTCGATGCCGAATGGGAGGATCCACGGTACGTTCAGATCATATCGCGCCCTCACGATATCGTTCCTCCGCGGTTTGCGTCAAATTCAGTTTACATATCGTTGTCATCTACGAGTGAGATGACCAAAAAACGGTCGGGGACTGAGCCGATGGTTTCCCGGTCTGTGCATAAGGAGATCGGGATGGTTCGGCTCTATTTATCGCGTTTTACTCTCGCCCAAATCCGCAGCATATAAGCAGCCGGCCGCGCCGACACGTGGTGATGGAAGCTTTCGCTAAGGCCCTCTAAAGGGGAGCTCATCATCTCGCCCATCTTTAGGCTGCCGACCCGACACATTTATGTCAAGCCGTAAAGGCATTCCTAACCTTTAAGGACCCAATCATTCAAAGAACCAGGCTGAGGTTTTCCGATGCTCCGTACATGAGTACTTAAAAGGATATTTGCGTTCCGGCATTTTGCTTTATAAATGTGGATATTCAATATCGCTATAGATGACGGCGATGGCCGTGGCTCCGTCGACGGTATCGCTGAACAGCCAACTTTTCCGGCCTGTGGCAAAGATTCTAATGTCACGCTCGAGAAGATTTTGTCGATCGGCATGCTGCCGTCCTCGGTGTAACGAGTCAGATATCACCATTGGTTCAGGGTGCAGGAGACGGCGTTGCCGAGCTTGCTGTCCGGCAAGACTTTTGGGGCGATGTCGTCGAGCCATGCCTTGAGAGCATGGAGGATGAGGACACCTGTTGCTGGCGGAAGCGGCGAATGCAGTCATCCGCGTGTCGCGGTCATGGGGGATTTCGTTCCGCGCCTGTCTCTCAAGCATTGGTGATGGTTATCGATGGGAAGACTTTGATGACGTCGCGATTTGGTCCTGAAGATTCGATCAAGAGGCCATTTTCGAATGCGACATCGTGCACACGGCCGACAACGGCCTGTGAACAGCATTTGAGACCGGCCATCAGACCACGGCCGCGCTTTTGCTCGATGCACGTGGGAAACTTCGCAACAAGGCTGTCCATGTGTCTTTGCAGTTTGCGGCTATCCGCTCGACGCCTGTAGTAAACTGTCGCATCGGACCGCATTTTGCACATCGCTCTTGCAGTCACTAAAGCTAGATTGTTGCCTCTGAAGGCTCCAAATATCCAGGTCGGGGCGAATCAAAACAATGGAGAACGGACTGCCTGATCCGCTGAGGGACTTTAAAAGGCATACGGTGTCGGGATCAATGCCCGCGAACTCGAATAGAAGAACTCGCCCGTTCGTCCCGCGCCCGCCTGGTTCTCGTCGGCGGTCAAATCAACGCCGTGCCTGCGGCAAATGAAATGCCGCTGCCCGGGTCGCCCGATACGAAGTCTATGTACCTGGCGGAATCGAAATCCTGGTTCGGGTATCCGTCGTAGGGGACACGGGTCACATCGTGGCGAGCAACACCGCCCAATTTCCTAATCGATGCCGAACCTGAAACCGCCGGAGACCCGAGCGACATGGAACGCGTTTGTGAATGCCATGACGGTCAAGCTCGTCGTCTCCGATGCTCACGAAGGCCTCAAGGCGGCCGTCACCAAGGTGCTGTGCGCGACATGGCAGAGGTGCCGCGTCCCACTTCATGAGGAACGTGCTGGCCCATGCCGGCAAGAGCGGCCGCAGGGTCGTCTCAGCCTTCATCGCCACCGCTTTCGCCCAGGAAACGCCCGAG